>CAMAWN010000068.1 GCA_945861865.1 Candidatus Kuenenia stuttgartensis
GGTCCAACCGCTCCTACGAAAACTACGACGACCTCTTCGAGGTCGCCTCCAGCTCTTGGTGCCAACACTGCCTCAACACCAACCTGATCAAATCCGTCTGCGCCAAAAGCTACATCCCAACGCGCACCTAATTTCTGCGAACCGGATAAAACAGCATCCCCGGAAATGGCCGTTCGCGAAACATGGCACGGTCAGCGATCATCGGCCGTAGGAAACCGAACACGAGTCTGCCCAACCAACCTCGCATGGACTGCGGTGAATCAGGCGTCGTGGAAAGGGCTTGTTGATCGGGCATGGAAGTGACGTGAAGCAGGTTGAAAACCGGTCCCACGATTACAGCCTGTTCGCGTCGTCGCGCGGCGTCTTCAGGGAATGCGGCCGAGTGAGCAGGTCGTACATTTCGGGTCGCCGATCTGCCAGTCGGTCGATTGCATGTTTGCCGGGGACGCGAGTCACTCGCTTGTTTCGCGACTGAGCCGGATCAATTTCCGCGAACAGAATCGTTGGTTCGCAACTTTCGCTGCTGGCAAGCGTGCAGCCGCTCGGCCCGCAGATGCGACTACGACCGATGAATTGAAATCCGCGTTCGTTACCGACGCGATTGACCGCGAGAAAATAGACCGCGTTCTCCATCGCTCGCGTGTTGAGCGTGTGTTCGGCGACGCATTCGGCTCCGGGGGGCCAATTCGTTGGCAGCACGACAATGTCCGCTCCCAGCAGAGCGAGCGTGCGAGTCGCTTCGGGGAACGCGGCGTCGTAGCAAATCAGCATCCCGACTTTGACGCCGCCGACCTCGAAGACCGCAAACGGCCGGTCGCCGCAGGTCGTCTTCATATCGATCCCCAAATACGGCAGATGGACTTTGCGATACGAACCGATCAGCCCATTGGGTCCAACCAGCGCGACCGCGTTGAAGAGCCGCTCGCCATCTCGTTCCAACAGTCCGAACACCGCGAAGACGTCCTGCTCGCGACACGCTTTCGCGAAATGCTCCGTCGCTTGCCCCGGCAACGTCTGAGCGAACGGCATCGCTTCGGAGACCGATTCAAAGCAGTACCCGGTCAACGCACATTCCGGAAAGCAAATCAGTTTTGCTCCCGCCGACGCCGCTTCTTTCAGCTTGGCCAGCATCACGGCCAAGTTGGTGTCGGGCTGACCGATCGTGACATCCATCTGCACGGCCGCAATTCGCATGTTGAAAATCCTTGAGCGGGTGAATCAAGACAGTTCGATGGGCCGACCAGCGCTGGCGCGCACCGAAAAACCATCCGGGCTGATGCCGGTTTCCGGCGGAATGCCGAGCGTGTGAAACAGAGTCGCGCCAAAATCTTCAGGGCTGACCGGACGATCTTTGACGTAGGCCGCTTGAGCGTCCGACGAGCCATAAACCGCACCGCCTCGCACACCGGCTCCGGCAAGCATCGCCGAGTAACAATTGGGCCAGTGATCTCGGCCGATCGCGGAAGCTCCGCGACTGATGCGCGGAGTACGACCGAACTCGCCGACGAGCACCACGAGCGTTTGATCCAGCAGGCCGCGCTGTTGCAGGTCGTCCAGCAGAGCCGACACGGCGGTGTCGCAGATTGGCAAGGCCCAGCCGAGTCCATTCCAGCCGTTGCCGAAAATGTCGATGCCGCCGTTGCCGTGCATGTCCCACGTTTCAAGGCTGTTGAACTTGTCGCCAGGAGCCAGCCCGCACCATGCCACGACGTTGACCAAGCGGACTCCCGCTTCGATCAGTCGCCGCGCGAGCAACAGATTCTGTCCGAGCGGATTGCGCCCGTACCGATCGCGCACCGAGTCCGGTTCACGATCCACGTCGAAGGCTTGCCGCGCGGCCGAGCCGGCCAGCAGATCAAACGCCCGCTCGCGAAATCGCGACAGCGAATTGGCGGACAGTAAATCGGCCGGACGATTGATCGACGCCGACGGCTCAAACTGATCGAGCAACCGCCGTCGCGCGGCGAGACGATCGACCGTGACTCCCTCGGCCGCGTCAAAAGCTTTGACTCGGAAACCGTTCGTTCCCGGATTGTCCTCGTGGCTGGTGCCAATCACGAGCGGCGCGTGAGCCATGCCCAACCAACCACCTGTCGTGTAGGTCGGTTCCGGCGGCATCGCTCCGCCGCCGAACTTTTGCAGCCACACATGCGCCGGCACGCTGGCCGACGACGGCCGCAGTTTCGTCACGATCGAGCCGAACGCCGGAGCATCCATCGCCGGCTGCGATTGCCCCGCCAACAGCATTCGATTCGCAACATCATGCACCGGCACGCCGTGACTCATTGACCGAACCACCGCGTAACGATCCGCCTGCCGAGCCAATTGCGGCATCAGCTCACCAACTTGAAAACCGGGAACCGACGTGGCAATCGGCCGGTACGGCCCACGAGTTTCTGACGGCCCATTCGGCTTCGGATCCCACGAATCAAGTTGACTCAATCCGCCGTACTGAAAAATGAAAATGCACGACTTCTCGCGAGCGTCTTTCCCACGAGCCGCCTGCTCCGCGAACAGTCGAGGCAGCGACAACCCCAATGCCGGCAACGCTCCCGCTTGCAGCACTTGCCGGCGCGACAGACGATCAAGTTGTGAGGTGTGACAAGTCATGCTCGCAACAAGCTATCGTCGAGACCGCCCCGTCACCATGTCAGTCAACTCACTGTCGAAGTCGGCGCGCGAGCGGCTTCTGCCGAGCTGCTCTTGCGATGGCCGGGCCACCAGCGAGGCGAGGTCAGACACAGCGCGATCACGGCACCGAAGAAAAGCCATGAGACGTAGTGGTGCCGATTGCCTTGAATTGCCTGCCAGTGCTTGGCTTCCCATTTCTGCTGGAACCACGATTCGACGGTCGCTCGCCAACCGGCGGGGATCCAGCCGGGAACGTCGCGATGCCGGCTCGACTCGTACAAGTCCTCGATCGCCTTCTTGTCTGAGGTACAGGCCAGCAGAGCATCGCGTTGCTCGGCGCTCATTTGACCGATGAAGTTCAGCGTTCCGGGAGCTGACTCTTTGGCCTCCGGCTCGAAGGTCGCAACGCTTTGCAAATCTTCCGGCAAGTCATCGGGCTTCGCGAAATCTTTCAGGTGTGCGTGCGAGACCATGTAGCCTTCCCAGTGGCGATCGAGGCTGACTTGATGGCTCCGCACGAAGTACCCGGCGACTTCGCGATCGCCCATGATCATCTCGCCGGCGGTGAAGGCCAGAATCCCCGCCCCCAGCGTGACGATCCAGTGATAGCGGTTCATCAACGAGGCAATCAAATTGCTGCACGTCATGATGATCGCGATGGAGATCACGAGTCCGCCCAACAGCAGCTTCCAGTTCCCGTGACTGGCTCCCGCGACGGCCAGCATGTTGTCGAGGCTCATCGCGAAGTCGGCGAGGAAGATCATCTTGATGGCGGCGATTGTACTGCGACCGGCACTGTCGGCGGTGACTTCTTCCTCTTCTTCGGCGCGGAGCAGTTTGCACGCAATCCACACCAGCAAGAGTCCGCCGAATAGCCGCAGCCAAGGCACCATCAGCAGGAACGACATGATCATCGTGAAGATGATCCGCAAAAAGATGGCAATGCCGCCTCCCCACAGGATCGCTCGCTTCCGCTGGTGTTCGGGTAGCTTGTGAGCCGCCATTGCGATTACGACAGCGTTGTCGCCCGACAACACGACATCGATGAGAATGATTTGCAGAATGGACAGGACTAACGGAAGCGTCATGGTCGCGAGTAACTCTCAAAGAAGGCGGGATTTCAGGGGCGGATAAGATAGTCGGCCGACTCGCTCGCGAGAAGTTGCTGAATCTCGCGTCGCTGGCGGTCGAAGGTCGAGTCGTCGAGCACTGGTTGCAACCCCGACGTCGGCAACGTGGTCGGCAGATCGACCCAGCTTTTGCAGCCGGCGAAGTGCGGCGAGTCGACGATCTCGAACGGCGTTGACCGGCGATAAACTCGGACCGTCAGCGCGAACAACCCCGGAGAGCGGTAGTGGAATCGCTGCTCGACCGTGGACTCGGACCAAACGTGCCGGCCGCTTAGCCGAGCCAGCGCCGAACGATCGAGCACATGCTGCACGTCCTCAACGACAGCGTACAAATCCAATTCATGGCCGCGCGGCTCGCCACGAGATTGCAGTTCATCAAGCAACGGCCAGGCGTCCGAGAGGATTTCGTCTCGCTGCTGGTGGAACCTCGTGGGGAACAGCCAGAACTCACGGTGTTCGACTCGAAAGCCTTCGCGACCCTCGTGAATGCCTCCCTTGCGAAGAATCAGCGATTGCCGGCCGCTCGCTAGCGCGGCGCAAACGACGGCCCACTCTTTGAACGCGAATCGGGTTTCCGGCTGCATGAAATCTCTCGTGGGGCACGTTAAAAACGTGCCCCACTATTTTTTCGCCTTCTGCTTGGCATCTTCCAGCCGAGGCTTGGCCTTCTCGGCCCACTCGCTTTTCGGAAACTTCGCGATCAGCGTTTCGTAGTCGCGGACCACCTGCGGCCAATCGCCGAGTTGTTCGTCGCACGCGCCGGCTTGGAACAGCGCGGGGGCTTGCCATTCCGGGAAGTCGTAGAGGATGTCGACCTTCAAGTAGCTCTCCAGCGCGGCCTTGTAGTCCTTCTGCAAGTAGTGCGTCTCGGCGATCATCAACTGCGCCTTCGCGGCAGTCTCGGTTCGTTTGCCGTTAGGGTCGTCGATGACTTGTTTGAAGACGGCACGAGCCTCATCGAATTTGCCTTGGCTCTTGTACGCTCGGCCGAGCGTTTCTTCGGCTTGGTACAGCAATCGGTTCTTCGCGTCCCACGCTCGGAAATCAGTGACGGTTGCGACGACGTCGGTGTAGTTCTTCTTCTGCCACTGAGTTTCCGCCAGCAGGACGAAGACGCGCGGGAACCAATCTTTGTCCTTCATCATCGGGTCAGCCTTCGCGGCAGCGAGCGGCTTGAGCAACTCCAAAGCCGGCTCCGATTGCTGACGTTGCAGATGCGACAGCGCGAGATAAAACGCCGCGTCGGATTTGTGCGACCCCTCGGCGAATCGCGTGCGGAGTGCGGTCGCGGTCTTCGCCATTTCGTCCCAAAGCTTCTGTTGTTCGGCAATCTGCATCAGCCGCCAGAGCGAATCTTGTTGGACATCAGCATCCGATTTCGGATCTTGCTCCAACTTCTGAAACGCGGCCTTCGCGGATTCGAGTTTCGCGGCGATCACCGAGCCGTCGTCGGGATTCACGCTTGATAGCAGGTCCGATTCGGCGAGGCTGAATCTCGCATTGTCGGCCAAGTCGCTGTTTGGCACCTCGGCGATCAGCCGCTTGAAGATTTCGTCCGAACGCGCGAAACGTCCCGCTTCGTAGTTCAAGAGCGCCCACTCGTCGAACAGCTTGTCGAGGTTCTGCGGCTTCGAAAATTTGACCAGCAACTTTTCGTAGGCCGCGTCCGCCTCGGCGGCTTTGTTCAATCGTCGTTGAGTCCGTGCCGCCTCCAAGCCGGCGAGGTAGCCGTAGTTTCCTGACGAGTAGTTCTCGAACGCTTCACCAAATGCCTTGGCCGCCGCTTCGAGTTGATTGTCGAGTTGCAACGACTCACCCAATTTGAACGCCGCTTCGGGCGCGAGTGCGTGCTGTGGGAACTCTTTGACCAGTCGTCCGAAGCCTTCGGCCGCCGGCTTGAACTGTTTCTTCTCGAACTGGCTCCACGCCTGCCCCGACAGCGCTGGGACGAAATGCGGCGACTGCGGCCCTGCGGCAACCACGATCGCGTACCACTCCAGCGACGCATCGAATTGCTTCTGCGAATACGCGGCCTCGGCGAGTTGCAAAGTCGTTCGCACAATCAGCGGACTGTTCGGCAGCACGGCTTTCAATTGAGCCATCGACTGTTTCGCCACGTCGAACTGTTTCTGATTGGCCTCGGCCAAAGACTTCGTTACGAACGCTTGATCGAGCTGCTCCCCTTTCGGAACCAGCCGGATGTAGTCAGCCGCCGCCGCAACGGCTTCAGGAAATTTCTTCTCGGTCAGCGCACTGCTGGCGAACATGACGAGCGCGTCAATGAATTCCGACGCCGCGCCCTCTTTGCGAACTTGTTCGATCACTGCCGCGAGCGTTTCGATCACCGCCGCGTGCTGTTTCAGTCGCTGCTGCGCGCGAGCGAGGTGGTATCGCGCTTGAAGCTGCGCCTGCGGACGCTGCGCCGCAGTCAGCACGCCTTTGAATAATTCGACCGACGCCGTCGCGTCCGCATCGGTCCCACGAGCCAGCAGTACGCGGCCGCGCAGCAGGTCGTTGAACAGCTTCAATCCGCTGTTCGGCTGCGTCGCTGTGAATTGCTTCGTGTAACCGTCAGCCGCTTGAATCGCGGCGTTGCGAGTCTCGGCGTTCGCCGCACGGTTGGCTCGTTGCAACGCCGCTTCGCCCGCGAAGTACAGCGCGTCGTCGGCCCACAGCCCTTGAGGCCAACGCTTGGCGACATCGGCGAAGTGCAATTCCGCCGTGTCGAACTGCGACAACCGCAGCTCGCAGTCGGCCCATTGGAAGAGCACTTGCTCGGCGATTGGGTTCTGCGTGTGAGCTTCAAACGCGGCCTTCAGGACCGCCGACGCTCCGGCGAGATCGCCAGTTTGTTTCTGCGACATGCCTCGCCAGTAACTCGCGGCCGGGGCCTGCTCCGGTTCTTTCGCGGCGAGTTCAAACTGCGTGGCGGCGGCTTTGAAGTCCTTCAATTCGTACAAGGCATAGCCCGCGTTCAAACGCGACGTCGGGACGTGTTTGCTCTCCGGGAAATTCTTTTCGAGATCGGTGTACGCCTTCGCCGCGTTCGCGAAATCTTTTTGCTCGAACAGTCGGCTGGCGATCTGCAACTGAGCCTGTGCCGCTCGCACACCCGCGCGGTTCGCGGCGATCTCGCGATACAGCACGAGAGCCTCTGGAAATTTTTGCTGAGCATCGAGCGCCTTCGCCAGTCCCCAGCGTGAGTCCTCCAGCATCTTGCCCTGCGGGAAAAGTTTGATCGACTGCTGAAAGTTGGGTGCCGCGGCATCCGGCTTGCCGAGCCGCAACTGCGTGTCGGCCAAGTACGGCAGCGCGTACTCGCGCAGCGCGTCTTCAGGAGACTTGGTGAGGAACGCGGTGAATTCCACTTCGGACGCCTTGAGGTCGTCCAGGAAGTAGCTCGACTCGGCGACCCGGTACATCGCCTGCGGCACTTGCGCGTTGGCCGGGAAGTCTTTGACGAAGGCTCGCAGGACCGTGCGAGCCTCGTCGTATTTCTCCAAATTGGTCAGCGCCAGCCCCAGATACAGCCGAGCAAACGGCGCGCGATCGTGCTTGGCATTTTCCTTCAAGAACTTTTTGAAGGCTTCCTCGGCCAAGCCCCAGCGGCTCTGCTTGTAAAATCCGACCGCCGCCGCGTAGTCGTCCGCCGCTTGATCGGCACGTGCGACCTGCGGTCCGAAAAAGGACTGGCCCGCCGGAACCGTCGGCATGGTGATCGCCGCGATCAACACGGCCAAACAGTGCCACATTCCTCGCGAGCGTTCGTGTTTCCGTTGAGTCTGCATCATTCGCTCCTGTCCTTCGAGGGACTGCCCAAAGACGAGGAAAACTCGCGTCTTTGCCGTCGATGGACAGCTTACCGGCCCGCGTGCTGGCGGAAAACGATGCCGCAGCCGCGAGCATGTCCAGCTCGACCGAGACTTGTCTTGGCCAACTTCCGAGGTCCAACTAGATTCCCGCTCCGAATGGGCCGGTCGCGGAGACGCTCGGCCAGAGATGTCGTAATCAGCGCCCGCCAGGGAAGGCTATTGAGATGGCGACCGCGAGTTTGAATCGTCGGATCGACGAGCTGGATGTCCGGGGCATTTGCGTCATCAAGCCGAGCGCCTTGGGGGACGTCGTCCAATCGCTACCGCTGCTGCCGGTGCTGCGCGAGCGATTCCCGCAGGCGAAGATTTCGTGGGTCATCAATCACGAGTTTGCGGACTTGCTCGAAGGGCATCCGCTGCTTCACGAGCTGTTTCAGTTTCATCGACGTGGCGGAGCCAGTCCGTATCTGCAACTGCTGCAAGACCTGCGACAACGGCAATTTGATTTGGTCTTCGACCTGCAGGGTCTGATGCGCTCCGGCGTGATGACCGCGGCGACACGAGCCCCGCTGCGAGTCGGTTTGGAAACGTCTCGTGAAGGGGCGAGCTTGGCGTGCCATGTCACGATTCCCGGCACCAGCAAAGGGATGTCCGCTTTTCGGAGGTACTGGCGGATCGCCGAGGAACTCGGCTTCGGTGATCGTACGCCACAGACGATTGTGCCGACGACCGACGCCGATCGAGCTTGGGCCGCAGCTTCGTTGAGCGGCCTGGCCGGCCCGATCTTGGCGATTCATCCGGGAGCACGCTGGATGACGAAGCGCTGGCCGATCGAAAAATTCGCCGTCGTGGCCCACAAGGCGATGCGACAATTCGGATTCTCGGTCGTGATCCTCGGCAGCAAAGGGGAGATGTCGGTCGCCAACGAATTGCAAACTCTGTTGCACAGCTTCGTGTCGCGGAAGACGGTGCTCAATCTGACCGGACAGACGACGCTCAAGCAACTCTCGGCGGTGTTGTCGTCGGTGAATGTCGTGCTGACGAACGACTCCGGCCCGATGCACCTTGCAGCCGGTCTCGGCACATCGGTGTTGGGTGTCTTCACCTGCACGAGCCCGACGATCTCCGGCCCTCCAGGTGAACAGCACGAATTGGTCGCCACACAAGTCGCCTGCGCGGCCAGCTACAAGAAGAATTGCCCGCACTCCGGCCGCATGCACCAGTGCTGCATGGACGAACTTTCGACCGAACGAGTCTGCGCGGCTCTGGTCCGGCTGATCGAAAAACGCCAGCTTCATTCGCGAGCGGCGTGACCCCGTGGCGTTGGACTTCGCATTGACCGTTTTTCGGGAGCGGCATATACGACCCCGCCCACAAGCTGGCTGGGAGCCGGCGTCTGCGGCAGGGATGCCATGAAGCGTGCGACCACTGCGACTGTTTGCTCGAACGACACGCCTGCTCCGCGCGATCGTGCGCGTTCGTCCGCCGACGTGAATCGCTGGGTCGCCATGATCGACGCGGAGTTGCGATCCGAGATAGACGCTGGCGAGACCGACCAAGACTCGGTCGCCATCACGTTGGAATTCGGACGAGCCACGATCGACCTCGCCGCTCAGCCGTTGCAAGTGGGTGACTCACTGCGGCTCGATCAACTGGCAGACGAACCGCTCGATGTCGTTGTCGAAGGTCGCTCGGTCGCACGTGGCGAATTGGTTGTCGTCGATGGTCAACTCGGCGTCCGCATCGTGGAACTGTTGATGCTGCTGGTCGCTTGGCTCGCACTTGGCACATCCCCCAGCCAGGCCCAGGAACGATCCGGCGCGTTTTCGTTCGACAACGAATCCGAACGTCTCGAAACACCATTCGGAACCGTGCGAGGTTCACGAGCGGCACTTGAAACAAAAAATGTTTCCGAAGCCCCGACAAGGCTCACTGACGATTCGCCGACATTTGTCGAGACGCCCTTGCCGCCCCGGTCGGACGCCGCGACACGCGACGCGAATCGTGCTCCTGGCAACGCCACAGCCAATTGGTCGGCAACCGTGTGGCCGCTGTTGTTCGTGGTCGGATTGATCGTCGTTGGTGCCAAGTGGCTCAAGTCACGATCACCATGCGCCGCACGCAGCTTGCCAATCGAAGTCTTTGAGATCCTCGGTCGCAAAGCGATCGATCCACGCACGTCGGTCGTGCTGGTTCGGTGTGGCTCGCGACTGTTCGTTCTGTGCCAATCGCCACACGGCCTGCAGACGCTTGCCGAGATAACCGACCCGGTCGAGATCGACTGTCTCGCCGGCCTGTGCCGCGCGACACAACGCGATCAAACACTCGTCGAAATATTTCGTGCGATGTTGCACAAGCCGACAGGCTCGAAGCCCGCGGCCTCCACGCTGACTAATCCAACGCTGACGAACTCGCTCGACGACCGACTCGCTGCGCGGCGAATGCCGGCGCGATCCGCCCCCTCTGTATCCTTGTCGGAAGTGCGACCATGAAGACGTTCGTCGGGAGACGATCACTCCGCGTGACGACCGGACTGATCCTGTTCGGCCTACTGGCACTGACCAGATCAACGGCGTTTGCCGCCGAAGCCGCGCCGCTGGAGCCGACCAGCCTCGTCACGCCGCAATCGTTGTCGGCGTCATTGCCGTGGTTGATTGGTGCGACCGTGATGAGCCTCGTCCCAGCCGTGCTGCTGATGAGCACCTGCTTCGTCCGTTTCGCAGTCGTGTTCGGCTTGCTGCGGCAGGCACTCGGCACACCGCAGGTTTTGCCCAATCAAATTCTGATGGCCTTGAGTCTGTTCCTGACATTCACCGTGATGGCTCCGGTGTGGCGAGAATCGTATGAGTCCGGTTGGAAGCCGTATTCAAAATCCGCACCCGCCGAGAACTCGACGGCCGTTTTCGAGAAGGCGCTGCCGAAGATGCTGGCTCCGATTCGTCGCTTCATGAGCCGCCAGATCGAAGCCTCTGGCAACGCCGACGGCGTTTGGATGCTGCTCGATCTGCAACGGCAGCACGCCGGAGAAACCGACACGTCTGAACCGAAAAGCTACGACGAAGTCCCCATCTCGGTCCTGTTGCCATCATTTCTGCTGAGCGAACTCAAGACCGGCTTCCTGATCGGCTTTCAATTGTTCCTGCCGTTCCTGGTGATCGACTTCGTCATCGCCTCCGTGCTGACCGCACTGGGCCTGACGACGATGACACCGTCCTCCGTTGCGTTGCCCTTCAAACTCCTGCTGTTCGTGCTCATCGATGGCTGGTTTCTCACCGTCGGCATGTTGCTCGCCAGCGTGTCTGCGACCGGGTGACACAGTGACTTGGTGACGAACTCAACTCACCCCTTCACCTTGTCACCCCCTCACCCCCATGACTCCCGATCAAGCTTCCGAACTCACCCGCAACTCGCTCTGGCTGGCGCTGCAAATCGCCGGGCCGCTGCTCGTCGTATGCCTGTTGGTCGGCTTGGTGGTCAGCGTGTTTCAAGCGGCGACTCAATTGTCCGATCAAACGCTGAGCTTCGTGCCGAAACTATTCGCCGCCGTGTTCGCCGGAGCCGCGTTGCTCCCCTGGATGGCCTCTCGGCTGACGGAGTTCGCGCGGCAGTTGATCGAATCCATTGCACACGGTGGGTGAGCACATGCCGCAGTTCACTCCCGCCGATCTTGCCATGTGGTTGACTCCTTGGACGGGACAACTCGTGACGTTCGCGTTGGTGCTCGCGCGAGTATCGGGACTGCTCGCAGTCGGCCCGTTGCTCGGCCGAGCCATCCTGCCGTGGCAAGCGCGCGTCGGACTGGCTCTCGTGCTCTCGTTGCTGCTGACACCGCTGGTCGGCACGACAACTCTGATAAGCCTTGATCTGACAAGTTTCGTTCCGGCCACCGTGACTGAACTTGGCTTGGGCTTCCTGCTGGGCTGCGGATCGCTGCTGATTCTGTGGGCCATTCCACTGGCGGGACGACTGCTCGACCAGCAACACGCTTTGCCCGCCGACGAGGACGATGATCCGCTCGGCGGCTCGCCGATTGCCCGCTGGCTCACGCTTTGGGGGGCCGCATGTTTTCTGCTCTGTTCGCCCATCAACGGGCACCTGCAAGCCGTGAAGATTCTGGCCGACAGTTTTCAAGCGTGGCCGCTCGGTTCATCGACGGAAGTCTGGAAATCTGAAGTCGTGGCACAACTCGTCCAACAATCTTGCCAACTCTCGTTGCTGTTGATCGCACCGGCGCTGGCGACTTTGACGCTTGTCAATTTAGGGTTCGGACTGCTCAGTGCCGCCGGCCTGCCGGGAGCATCGACCAGCATTGGTAACACGACCCGACCGATCGTCGCCGCCCTCGTGCTGGCGGCCAGCCTGTCCGGCATCCAACAGACCATCTCCGATTGCGTCCGAGACGGCATCACGGTTCTGGCCGACAGCTCGCACTCATCACGTTGAATCTTTTTGAGTCTGCTCAATGGCACTGCTTGACGACAACTCTGAAGCCCGCACCGAACGCCCGACCGAGCGTCATCGCCGACAAGCCCGCGAGCGCGGTTCGGTCGCACACAGCGTCGAACTGCTCACCGCCGCGCGACTGTTGGCGATCTGGATCGTGCTCGCTTGGTGGTTCGTGAAGTTCGCAACCTCCGCCAGTTCGACTCTTCGAACCGCGTTGGAAAACGCTGGCTCAAGCACACACCAGCCATCGACCGCGCTGGTTCAACTTCGAGACTTGGCTTGGCAGTTCATCGCGTCCGCGAGTTGGCCGCTGGTGACCGTGAGCGCCGTGCTTCTTGTGGCTCACTTCTCTCAAATCGGCTGGCTCTGGCGTTGGGAGAATGCCGCACCTCAGTTGTCGCGACTGTCGCCGATCGCGGGACTCCAACGCTTGGCATCTTTGGCGACGATGGGCCGCGCACTGAAGCTGACTTTGAAGTTGGTCATCGTCGCCGGTGCGATTGGTTTTGTCATGTCGCCGATCTTGCGGTCTTCGTCAGCCAGCATGTCCCCAGACTTCACGCTCCAACTCACGACGTTTGGATCGTCCACCGTGCAACTCGTCGCTCACGTCGCGATGGCACTGCTGTTGTACGGCTTACTGGATTACGCTTGGCAACGCTGGCGCTTCGAGCGGTCCTTGCAAATGACTCGCGAGGAAGTTCGCGAAGAACTCAAAGAGATCGAAGGCGACCCACGTTTGAAGAGCCACCGTCAGGCCCAAGCCCGCCAACTCGCAGTCACTCCGCCGCCTCCTGAACCCAGTACGAACCGCTCGGCATAACAGGCTCGCACAAGAACATTGCCGTGCTTGTATTTCACGACTCCCACTGCGATAACTCCGCCCGCCATCGGTGAGGCATTGAGATGACTAATGGCCATTCAAGCCTCACTGATTCTTTGACGGGCTGTAGCGCAGTCTGGCTAGCGCGCCTGCTTGGGGTGTAGGAGGTCGTGGGTTCAAATCCCGCCAGCCCGATTTCAGAACGCTCATCGTTATTCGCTAACGGTGAGCGTTTTCATTGGTAGCCAGGACTTTATCCCTCACACGGCTAGGAATGAGACGTTTTCAAAGGTCTGAAAATTGAGGGTCATGCATTGAGTCCAGATCGACAGCGTGTTGGTTCGGGATGTCCGTCAGGGTCTGTTCGATGGCCGCACGAACGTCCGCAAACGTGTGCTGGCCGCGACCGTCAAGCGAATGACGTTTGGTGAACGTCCAGAGTCGCTCGATCCGGTTCAGATTGGGCGAGTACGACGGC
Source organism: Candidatus Kuenenia stuttgartensis (assembly GCA_945861865.1). Lineage (GTDB taxonomy): Bacteria > Planctomycetota > Planctomycetia > Planctomycetales > Planctomycetaceae > SXKJ01. Next base: position 13,321 of record CAMAWN010000068.1, read on the forward strand.
AGGAACAGTCACGTGATCCCCCGTGGCGCGGCCACTCCGATCACCACCGCGTTCCGCTGATAACGCGCGTTGTCGAGAACCAACGTGATCGGCCCCGTCAGTCCTCGTGCCGCGATCTTGCGCAAGAGTTCGCAGATCGTCTCGGTGTTGACTACCGTGGTGTTGGTCACGGCCACCAGGGTGCGCGTCACCGCGTTCCACGCGCCGAGAACATGGAATCGCGGTCGTCCCGACACCGCACGCACGAAGAGCCGAGTGAACGACCACCGACCACACAGAAACGTACCGAACACAAAATGGGCCGCAGCGACGAAGAACACCGACCCTTGTCCTGCTGGTGCGGAATCCCGCGCGGGCTTCCGCTGGTCGTCGAGAAAAGCGGCTTGATCGGCGGTGTGCTCGGCCAGGTTTTTGGGGGCAGCACGGGGATGGCGCGGACCCGCTGCCACTTCCGTCCCAAGCCTTTCACGAAGCGACTCACTTGAGTCGGCTGGCGTTTCACACCGGTGAGCGTGGCGATGCGTTAACAGGCTTCCGCAATGGTCCGAGCCGGCTGCTGCTCCAACGGCGTTGGCAAGTACGCCAGTGGCGTTCGCGGCACGCGAGCAATCGTTGCTCGCAGTTCGTTGGTGGTCAGAGCCTTGGCGAAAGTTGTCTCAAAATCTCCTATCGGAAGGCGGCGCGGCGCGTTTATAGGCAGCCAGCCATGAATCGCAAACTCCGCGAATGGCGATACGATGCCGTCGCAGAGAATTCAAAAAAGGGGGCGTCATGCTTCGTCGACTTTTGGTGATGTCGGTGATCGTCGCAAGTTGGTTGATCATGCCACTGCCGGTGTTGGCTCAGGCCACTCGACAATCCGAAACCTACAAGCGGATCAAGTTGACGTTGGATGCCGTACCGGCGATCGACACGCACGATCATCTTTGGCCGTTCGACAAGTTGCCCGGGTATCGCGAGACGAAGCTTGGTAAGGGGATGAATCTTTCGAGCATTTGGGGGAACAGCTATTGGACTCAAGTCGGGCGGCTGACTCCGTGGCAGCCGAAGATGGAATTCGATGACTGGTGGAAGGACGCGAAGGACGATTGGGACAACTCGCGAGCCACCAGCTTCTACCGTTACACGCAGATCGCACTGAAAGATTTGTACGGCGTCGATTGGGACCGCGTCACGGATGCTCAAGCGAAAGAACTCGATCGCAAGATCTTCGAGAACTATCGCGACCAGAAATGGCTGCACCACGTTGTCACCGAGCGATCCAACATCGAGTTGATGTTCAACGACCCGTACTGGGCGCGGTTTGCCTTCGAGACGTCGTACCCGTTTGAAGTCATCGTGTTCAACGTGACCTCGCTGGTGCGAGGATTTCATGCGTCGGAATTCGACAACCCATTCGACAGCCCCTTCGAGTTCGCGGCCAAGCACGGCTTGCCGATGAATTCGGTGGACGACTTTTTGAAGGTGCTCGACCGGCTGTTCCTCGAAGCGAAAGACAAAGGGGCCGTCTGCCTCAAAAGCACGCTCGCGTACCAGCGAACTTTGAAGTTTGACAATGTCTCCAAGGAACGGGCGGAAGTGGCGTTCGGCAAACGCCGCACCGCGCTGATGCCGGAGCAGATCAAGGACTTCGAGGATTTCGTCTTCTGGCGACTCTGCGAACTCGGCGCGAAATACGATCTGCCGTTTCAAATTCACACGGGACACGGCCGCATTCAAAGCTCGAATCCGATTCTGCTGGTCGATTTGATCGAGGCGAATCTCAAGACGAAGTTCATCCTGTTTCACGGCGGATTTCCGTGGGTCGGAGAGACCGGTGCGATCCTCATGCGGCATTGGAACCACGTCTGGATCGACAGTGTCTGGCTGCCGAGCCTCAGTTATTCGATGGGTAAACGGGCCTACCACGAATGGCTGGAGCAGATGCCCTCGACGCGCATCATGTGGGGCGGCGACTGTAACCACGGCGAAGGGATTTACGGCTCGACCGAATTGACTCGCCAGTGCATCGCCGAAGTCCTCGCCGAGAAAGTCGATCGCGGCGATCTGATCGAAGAGCACGCCAACCGCATCGGCCGACAAATCATGCGTGACAATGCGCTCGAGCTATTTCCGCAACTGAAAGACCGACTGTGGAAACATCAAAAGAATTCAAAAACGGCAATCGATTAGCGACGAACCTCTCCGAGCCAGAATCATGTCGTCAAACAGGAGCTTCTGCCGGCAAGTCATCTGGCAGATCAAACGCATCCTTTTGATTTTTGCTTGTGCCGCTGTGGGCTACTACCTTGGCGACGAGGTCGCTGGCCGGTTGCTTTACGGCATGCGAGATGGTGGCGTGCAGCGTGCCGAGACGTTTGTCTTTTGGTGGGTTTTTGGTGGCGGCCTGGGTAGTGTCGTGGGAGCCATTCTCAACGACATCATTTCGCATCGAAAGAAACGGAAGGAAATGCCATGAGCGGCCCCAACAGCTTCCTGCGTCGTGATCCCGCCGAAGTCACGCCGTGGACCGAAACCTGCGGCGAGATTCGTTGCCTGATCGAAGAGAAAGACGGTGCGGCGGGCGAGGTGCATCAGGTCAAGATTCATGACGCCAAGCTGCACTATCATGCTCACACCGACGAGTTCTATTACGTCATTGACGGCCAAGGGACGATGACGCTCGACGGCACCGAGATCGAACTGCACAAAGGTGTGGTCGTCTACGTCCCGCGAGGCATCAAGCACAAAGCGGTGGGCGATCTGACGGTGCTGGTTGTCTGCGTTCCGCGTGGCGTGATGCACGACGTTCACGAGTTGGAGTAATCGTCAGGCGTTGCTCCGCGTGAGCCAGATGGCAGACCATCGGCGGATTTTCTGGTTCTCCGGCGGGGCACTGTGACGCATTGGCGATCCGTCTTGTCGGGTTTCGGAACGAACGATAGCGTTCGCCGACAACAATTCTCGGCTTGCGACGCGCGAGCCATTCGCAAGGAGGCGAACATGACACGGCGCGACATGGCCATTCAGGCCACTTTGGCTCTCGGATTGATCTTCGGCATCGTCGGTGGGAACTTCGTATTGCACCGTTGGGTGCTCGGCAACGCGGCATCGCGAGAAGCGAATGCTGGCACGGCAACGGCCGAAGTTCCGATCAACGATCTTGATGAGTTCGCTCCGCGCAGCCGCACGATTTCTGAAACCGAAGTGGCGAGCAATCCTGCCAAGCATCGGGAGTTGCTGCGGAAGCTCATCGCTCGAAAGCTTCCCACTTTGTCCGACACGGATCGCGAGGGTTGGGTGGAAGAGCTGAGCAATGTTTCGTTGACGAAGGCCGAAGGGATTCTCGATCTGCGCAACCAAGTCGGTGCGTTTCCAGTCATCGACGAGACTGCGGCTCCTCGGAATACGCCGGCGGAACCTCCGAAACTTGATTTCTCGATCGGCATTTCACGGTAGCAATCGGCCCTCTGTTTGCGGGACATCGTCGCGGTCGGCCTGTATCATCCCGGGGTGCCGGAGCAGTCGGTCAATGGGACACGGCCGTCGGCGATTTCCGCGAGAGGGAGCGATCATGAGGATGCCACTGCGAATGCTGAGTGGGCTGAGCGTCAGCCTGATGAGTATCAGTTTTGTCGGATGCGCGAAGGAACCCAAGCCCGCTCCGCCACCGGCCAAGAGTCCCTCGACTGGATCGCAAGAAATACCCGCGTCCACAAGTTCGTCCGAAAAGCCGTCCGTCCCGAAGGACGATTCGGCTGCAGCTGAGGTGATCCTGGGATCGCCGGAATTGACGGCGGGAATTCTCGGCGAGGGACCGCTGACCTCCGATCAAATTCAAGCGTGGCTGGAAAAACCAGACAACCATGTTCCGCTGGAGATCGTCCTGCCGCTGGGGCTGATGGCGGGAACAAGCCAAGTGCAGGGCATCGCCGACAACTTGATGACTCGCGCGAAGATCGAACTCGGCCGGCAGCTCTATTTCGACAAGCGACTCTCGGCCGACAACACCGTCTCGTGCGCGAGTTGCCATGATCCCGACGAAGGCTTCGCCAAGCACACGCAGTTCGGCGTCGGCATCGACGGACAAAAGGGCGGGCGCAACTCGCCGATCAGCTACAACCGCATCGTCAGCGGCCCGCAATTCTGGGACGGCCGAGCGGCTTCGCTGGAAGCTCAAGCCGTCGGCCCGATCGCCAATCCCATCGAAATGGGCAACACCCACGAAAAGGCGGTCGCGACCGTCGCCGGCATTCCCGGCTATGAAATGCAGTTCCGAGTCATTTTCGGCGACGAAGGTGTGACGATCGACAACATCGGCCGCGCGATCGCGACGTTCGAACGAGCGATCGTCACCGGCCCGGCACCGTTCGACTTCTACGAAGGAGTGCGACCGTTCCTCGCCATGAAGCCCGACGATTTGGAAGCGCTCAAAGAGGACGACCCGGAGACATACGCCAAGTATCAAGCCGCGAAAGCCGCTGCCGAAGCACACCCGATGTCCGCCAGTGCGATCCGTGGCCGCGACCTGTTTTTCAGCGAGAAGGTTGGCTGCACCGCCTGTCACGTCGGAGCCAACCTCGCCGACGAGAAGTACCACAACCTCGGGGTCGGCATGGCTGCCGAAAAGCCAGACCTCGGCCGCTTTGCGATCTCGAACAAGGAAGAAGACAAAGGAGCCTTCAAGACTCCGACGATCCGCAACGTCGCGCTCTCCGCTCCGTACATGCACGACGGCAGCCAGAAGACTCTCGAAGAAGTCGTCGAGCACTACGCCAAAGGGGGAACGCCGAATCAATGGCTGAGCACCAAGATCAAGAAAATCGATCTCAAGCCAGAAGAGAAAGCTGACCTCGTCGAATTCATGAAAGCCTGCACTGGCGAGTTTCCGAAAATCGAACGCGGGCGATTGCCGGAGTGATGTTCGGCCGAAAACTGTTCGCCGAAAGCCGACAGCCGTGATACCGTTTTTGACGGGATGCCCCGAATGAAAACAGCGACCGGAACAACGTTGATTCGCAACGGCCAGATCGTGGACGGTACAGGTGCCGTGCCGCTCTCCGGCGGCGCAGTCGTCATTGAGGACGGGAAGATCACGTTCGTCGGACGAGAAGAGAACGCTCCGTTGCTCGCTCGGGACGCGACCGTCATCGACGCTCGCGGCGGGACGATCCTGCCGGGACTCGTCGAGGCGCATTTTCATCCGACGTACTTCAACGTCGCGGCGCTGGAAGACCTCGATATCAAGTACCCGGTCGAATACGTCACGCTGTTGGCGGCGGCGAACGCGAAGCTGGCGTTGGAGTGCGGCTACACGGCGGCTCGCAGCGGCGGCAGCTTGTTCAACATCGACGTCTGGCTGAAGAAAGCGATCGAAAGCGACATTGCACTCGGTCCTCGATTGGCTTCGAGCGGCCGAGAAATCTGCGGCGTCGGCGGTCTGATGGATTGGAATCCCGATTTTCGCAAGATCGGCATGGAAGGCTTGATCCTGCTGGTCAACGGACCGGATGAAGCTCGCGCTGCTGTCCGAATGCTCGTCAAAGATGGCGTCGAGTGGATCAAGACCTACCCGACCGGCGACGCCGCCGCGCCGGACACCAACGATCATCACACGCTCTGCATGACGTTCGAGGAGATGCACGCGGTCGTCACGACCGCGCACAACCACGGCAAAAAAGTTACCGGTCACTGCCGAGCCACCGAAGGGATCAAGAACGCTCTCCGCGCCGGCTACGACGCCATCGAACACGGCACGTTCATGGACGACGAAGCGTTGGACTTGCTGCTGCAACGCGACGTGCCGTGTGTCCCCGCGCTGTACTTTGAACTCGCGAGCATCGAACGCGGCCGGGAATTCGGGTTGCCTCAAAAGGTGATCGACGGCCATCAAGAGACGCTCGACGGCGGAGCCGAATCCGCTCGCCGCATCCTCAAAGCTGGCGGCCGGCTGGGTATGGGAGGCGACTACGGATTCGCTTGGAACCCGCACGGTGACTATGCCAAGGAGTTGGAGTTCTTCGTCAACTACGTCGGACTCGATCCGCTGACGGTCATCAAGTGCGCGACACAGACCGGCGCAGAGATCATGGGACGCGGCGACGAGTTCGGCACGGTCGAAGTCGGCAAACTCGCGGACCTGCTGATCGTCGATGGGGATGTGGTGAAAAACATCGCGCTGCTACGCGACCGCTCGAAATTCCTCGCGGTGATGCAAGCCGGAATCGTCAAGACGGGCCAATTGACCGCTCCCGCGAGGCAGACTTTTCCGGGTGGCTTGTAACGAACACGCTGAAAATGCCTCAACCTGAGCCTTCGCCGGTGGCGATTCAGAACTTCGGCATTGAAATGGCGGCGTTTTTTCGCAACGCTCGTGCCCGTGGGAACTTTCCGAACCGGACGGTTGTCTGAGCGGCCCTGCCGGAAATGACCGATCCTGGCTTCCCGCTCAAGCTTCCGTTTTGACCTTCCGAACTAGACGACTGAGATGTCCCTGCCTGCCGACGACCTTCTGTCTGCTTTCCACGACGGCGAAGTCAATTCCGCCGAGCGTGCCGCCGTCGAACAGCGGCTGGCGACATCGGTTGAGGCTCGATGCGAACTGTCGGAGTTCCGACAGGTTTCCGTGCTGCTGAAAGAACTGCCTCGCGAGCGTCTGCCGTCAGAGTTTCCTCAGCAGGTGTTGCAGGCGATCGAGCGCGAGATGCTGATTCCGTCCCAGCGAGATGACGAAGCTGGCGTGCGGACGCGAATGACTGCGAACAGCGCTGGTTCGTCTCGCCGCTGGGTGGGAGCGGTCGCTGTGTTAACGTCTGCGGCCGGGTTGTTGTTGCTGGTCCAAGTGATCGACGATCGCAACAGCATCAACACTGCCGAAGTTCGGCAAGAGAACGTCGCTCTTCGGAAACAGTCCATTGTTGCGGATTCGTCGCGTGATGCGGCACTCGGCGGTCAAACCGCCGAGCCAAAGATGGTGGCAAATGCTCCGGCATCCAGTTCTCGGAACAGCGGCATTCTCGGCGGTGCGGCGGGGACCAATTCCATCGCAGCCGATTCGTCGCACAGCTCACCTCTTCCGCCGGCGGGAATCGCCGCTCGTGAATCGGGGATCCTGTTCTTCGATCAAGCCGCGTTACGCGACACCCAAATTGGTGGCGCTGTCCAAGCCATGCAAACAGAAGGTAACGAAGTCGCCGTCGTGTGGCTGACGGTCGTGGATCGCCAGGAGGGACTGGCGGGGTTGCAGTTGTTGCTCAAAAACAAAGAGATCGCTCGCGCGGATTCCGATAAGAAATCGGACAAGGCCGCGAAGCCGAATGCGGCGGTCGATCATCAGATGCACGCGGTCTTCGTCGAATCCGATGCGAAGCATCTCACCAAAATGTTGAGGCAACTGCGCGAGTCCGACTTGCTGCGAAGTGTGGAAGTCGATCAGCCGATCGAGTTGGCTCAGTTGGGCGAGGTTCAGGTCGATCTCAAGGCATCAACTCTCGCCCGCCGATTTGAAACTTCCGCGCCAGCCGCTGCCGAAACGAAAATCGCGAGCACCGCTTCGTCGCCGAAGGACGCCGCAAAGGCCGAACAGTCTGGTGCCAAGGAACCACAGGACGCGAAGGATCAGCCACCCAATCAGGTCACTTTGAAATTCTCCCGCGAGGCTTTGGTCCAGAATCAACTGAGCCAGCAGACACGCAACCGCGGATTGAACCGAAACCAACTCCGATCGCAGTCGGCGGTCGAAAAGAACGCTGAGCAGGTTCTAGCAGATCAACGCCCCATGCAAGTTTTGTTCGTCGTCGTCGATCAGCCGCAGGCCGGCAAGCCGCCAGTTTCACCGAGCAATTCATCGAAGCCGACTCCGACCGCCCCCACGAAGGTTCGCACCGAACCAGCGAAACCCGCCGACAAAGACGGTGCCGCCTGATCCGAGATCTCAAATCTCAAATCTCAAATTTGAAATCTGCTCATGCCACGCACCGCCAACATCCACCGGCAGACCGCCGAAACTACCATCGACTTGTCGCTCGATCTCGACGGCTCCGGCCAGGCTCAGATCGACACCGGAGTCGGCTTCTTCGATCACATGCTGACGCTGCTGGCGAAGCACTCGTTGATCGACCTAACCGTCAAAGCAACCGGTGATCTGCACGTCGATCATCATCACACGATCGAAGACACCGGCATCTGTCTCGGCAAAGCGTTGGCGGAAGCGCTGGGCGACAAAAAGGGCATCGTGCGCTACGGCAGTATCGCGTTGCCGATGGAAGAAACGCTGGTCACCTCCGCCGTCGATTTGAGCGGTCGCATGGCGTTCGTATTTCGCGTCGAGTTTCCGACGGAGAAGATCGGCGAGTTCGATTGCCAATTGGTCTCGGTCTTCTGGGAAGCGGTCGCCGCCAACGCACTGATGAATCTGCACCTCGTGTTGCATCACGGACAGAACAGTCATCACATCAGCGAAGCGTGTTTCAAAGGAACCGCTCGCGCGCTGCGGCAAGCGATCGTGATCGACCCGCGCCAAGCGGGTGTGCCGTCCTCGAAAGGGACGCTCACGAAGTAGCGAAGTAAACGCGCGCACTTTGTTTTGCAAGTTCAAAATCGCGGTCGAAAAATCGACACGAAATGTTCGTTGCAATTCCACGCGCGCCCGATACCCTACCGCCCGCTTTCGACCCCCAATCGAACTGCCGGACCGGATGCCGCAATCGAACAGGAGTCGTTCGCCAACAACTGCTGGGTTATGTCAACACGGATGACAACTCCGGTTGATGCGACTGTCGGCTCGTGACTCGTTCACGGCGGACAGCCACGGATCGCAGGCTCTTTACGGCGGAGAGAGCTCGGCGGATTGTTAGCGACAAAGACAGGTTGGAAGAGTTTGGAACAAGCGTCAGCCCGGCTGCTCGGCTGCTCGGATGCGGCCGGGCTGATGTTGTTTGTGGCCGACGCGTCTCGCGTTGGCCGGATGCGAGACGCCTCCGCTACGCTTTCGCTTTGACGACCGGATTCGTCAGCGTCCCAATACCAGTGATTTCGATCGACACGCTGTCGCCATCTTCGAGCGTGAAATCATCGGGAGGAACGACGCCGGTGCCGGTCAGAAGAAACGCACCGTCAGGAATGTCGTTCTCACGAGTTAACCAGCCAATCAATTCGTCCCAACCGCGGACGATCATGCCGATATGCGTTTCGCCTCGGAACGTCTCGCGGCCCGCGCGGTGAATCGTGAGCATCACATTCGTGGAGTCACGATCAAGCGGCTGATCGGCCAGCAGGACGCAGGGGCCGAGGGCACAGCACTGGTTGTAAACCTTCGCTTGCGGCAGATAGAGCGGGTTCTCGCCCTCGATGTCGCGAGCCGACATGTCGTTGCCAATTGTGTAGCCGACCAGCTTCCCCTTTGGCGAAACCACGAGCGTGAATTCAGGCTCTGGCACAGTCCAGCGGCTGTCGGCTCGGACTCGCACTGGCTCGCCGGGGCCAGACGTGCGACGCGCATTCCCTTTGTAGAACAACTCCGGCCGCGGGGCCGAGTAAACCTTGTCGTAATGCGATGCACCCGATTCGGACTCTTCCATGCGTGCGATTTGACTGCGCTTGTAGGTGACTCCGGCGGCCCAAACTTCCTGTGAATCAATCGGCGCGAGGAACCTCACTGCTCCCGCCGGCAGAGGGTCGCTCGTTTCGTCGATCAGCAATCGAGCGAGCGCCGGAGGGTCGGCTTCATTCAAGATGTCGGCCAGACAACGAATCGTCGCCGACCGCGACAGATCGAGCAGTCGCACGGTTTGATCTTCAACACTCGCCACGCGGACGGAACCGTCGGCGAGACGAACTTTGGCAAGTTTCATGGTGAGTTGGTCCTTGGGTGAATGCGGGGGAGGGAGATAGATCGTTGGTTATTGATTATTGGGAAGGCAAGAACGATGGCGGTCAATTCCGCCAGATGACCAACGATCAATTGCTTCGACTCGTCAGCCTTTGGTGTGTCGGCGCAGTGCCTCCAAAGTCGCCTGAATGTCCGCAGCCAACGGAGCCTCGAACGTCATCGGTATTCCACTCTCCGGATGCCGAAAGCTCAATCGAAAGGCGTGCAGAGCTTGGCGGCGGATCAGGACGTCATCGAACGTGTCGACCACTGACTCGAAGCCGGACTTCTTGGCGACGGACTCGGCTTTGCGGGACAGCAGCGTCTCGCGTTCGGCTTGGGCGATGCTGCCATCCACGTCGGCGACTCGCAAGCATTTGCCACCGCCGTACAACTCGTCGGCAATGATCGAGTGGCCGAGGTGCGACATGTGCAATCGAAGCTGGTGCGTGCGGCCGGTCTTCGGTTTGAGGTGCATGAAGGTGAAGCCGCGAAAGCGTTCGGCGACCTCGTAATGCGTGACCGCTTGGCGAGCGTTCCCCTCGGCCTCGCAGACCTGCATCTTCTCGCGAACCTTTGGATTGATGCGGACGTGCGTGTCGATCACGCCGCAGTCCTGAGCGACCTCGCCCCAGACGATCGCTCGGTATTCTTTGACTGTCGTGCGTTGCTCAAATTGTTCGCTCAGCCGGCAATGCACCTGGTTGTTCTTGGCGATGACGATGACACCGCTGGTGTCCTTGTCGAGCCGATGCACGATCCCCGGCCGAAGCTGCCCCGCGACATTGCTGAGCTGGTTGAAGTGAAACTGCAACGCGCCCGCCAACGTGCCGCGATAGTGCCCCTTGCCGGGGTGCGTGATCATGTTCGATGGCTTGTTGAGCACCACGAGATGCTCGTCCTCGAACAGCACGTCGATCGGGATGTCTTCCGGCGGCAAGCTGCTGTCGGGAAGTTCGGGCAGCCGCACGTCGAGTACGTCGTTGACCCGCAACCTCCGCGCGGCTTTGACGGCGAGACCGTTCAGCACGACGGACTTTTGTTCGAGCGCCCGCTGAAACAAAGCTCGGCTGTAATTGGGAAACAGCCGCGAGAGGTAATGATCGACTCGCCAGCCATGTGCTCGGGCTTCGACCACAACGCGAACCGGTTCGGACGAAAGCGTGACAACCGAAGGCTCGCTGTCTGCGGAGACGGCGTCTGATTCTTCATCGCCGTCGAGCAATTCGTGGGGCAGGTTTTCAACGTGCCCGTCCGGCATGGGCACGTTGGAAACGTGCCCCACGTTGGGACCGCTCATTTGGAATCCGCCGGGGCATCCTTGTCCTTGCTCTCCGATTTCGGGTCATCCGTTTTGGGCTTGTCCGTTTTCGGCTCATCTGCCGGCTTCTCGTCCTTCTTCGGCTTGTCTTCGGGAGCCTTTTCGGCATCAGAATCCTTCGCGTCCTTCTTGGCGTCTGGCTTCGACTCTTCCGGCTTGTCGTCGTCTTTAGCTTCCGGCTTCTTACTCTCGGCCTTGCCATCGCCATCCGACTTGTCATCCAACAACGAGTCGAGCGACGGGTGTCCCTCTGGCAGTCCGTCTTTCGGCTTTTTGAGATCGGGCGGCTTTGGATGTTGCTTGTGGAACCAGGCGTAGAACTCTTTTGCGTCCGGCGACTTCAGAGCCTCGATGCGTTCTTCGGCGGCGGCTTTGTAGATCGACTTGGGGAATTGGTTGAGCAGCGCGGAGTAGCCTTCGATGGCTTTGGTTGTGTCGCTGTCGGATTGGGCTTCGGTCGATTTCGCCAAGCCCCACGCGGCACGCTCGCGAGCGACGTCGGCACCAGACTTGTTGCTGAGCACCATGCGAAATGCTTCGTCGGCCTTTTTGAGTTCACCCAAGGCCGCTGCGCGATCGGTGAACATGAGCAAGATGCCGGAATCGACCCAGCGTTCGCCCTCGCCCAGGCGTGCCCAGGTACCGACTTCGGTGTTCGAGTAGACGTCGGCGATGTTGCCGAAGTCCTCGGCTGAGCGCGCCTGGCTGTACTGCGCCCAAGCGGCTTCGCTGCGAGTCGATGACGTGCGGGTGTACGAGTACCAAATCGCTCCGCCGATCATTGCCACACAGGCCACGATGGTTGCCCCGTTGCCGTACTGGTCCAACCACTTCAAGAGCGGCGATTGGGTGTGCGGTAAGGCGTTGGCGTGCTGCATCGGCTCAGGTTTCATGTCGGTCTTTCAGCGAGGATTTCCGAGTTCTTTCGGCGGATTTTGGTCAAAGGCGGGCGATGATACGAGTGCCCACTTTCGACCGTCAAGGCGGTGGATTTGCCTAGCCCGACTCTCTGAGTCAAGGCTGTCGCCTCCGAGACCCGACTCGGAGAGTCGGGCTACTTCTCGCCGAACAGGATCGGCCGCAGAACTTGCTCGAAGGCGTCCGCCTGGCGGAAGAAGCCAAGGTCGGTCGGGTGCGAGCTATCGACCGTCCCTTCGTTGTCCCCACCCAGCAAGAAATCGCCGTCGAGATAAAACAGCCCCTCGATGCCGTCGCCGCGCAGCCGAGCGTGCGCCGAATGCAGTGCGTGCCGGTTGTATTCGTTCCGCTCACGCTTCGACGTGACGAGGAATGAATCGCTGTAGCTGCGGTCCTCGACGAGCAGGATCGGCGTCTTCGGTCGTGCTTCGCGGAGCTTGCGGACCAGCGGTTCGGTTCGTTCGGCGACCTCTTTGGGTTCGAGGTTCGGCAGGCAGTCGATGACGTAGCACGAGGCGTCGATCTCGGCGATCAACTCGACGACGTCCATCTCCATCTTGCCGTTGCCGCTGAAGCCGAGATTCACAACCGGATGATCCAACCGCCGCTGAAGAATCGCCGTGTGAACCATGCCCGGTCGCGATGCACAACCACCCTGTGTGATCGACGTCCCGTAAAATACGATCGGCTTGCGCAGCGAGCCGTCCTCGTTTTTGTACGGCTCGACTTTTGACAACTTCGCATCCGCGGGCAAGCCGATCTCAACCGAACTGACTCCGTTGTAGAGCGGCAGGTACAGCATGAACTCGCGGGCCTCGGTCGGCTTTCGGAGCGGTGGCAGATTCGAGACCAACGTCTCCTCATTCGTTTGTGTGGCTGGCCGCCCGTTCGCCAGCCAACGCCATAATCCGTCTTCCGAGCGGACATACAAATCCAGACCGCTGACTCCCGTGGCTGGCATGTGCGGCATTTCGAGCTTCGCCGAGGTCAACGTCCACTTGGCTTTGATCGACGCCGCACTCGTCTCGAAACGAGCACACAACCCCGTCGAATGCCGGCTCAATCCCCACACGGCGTCGCGGACTTTTTTCTCGGCCTTGGCTGGAAAACGATCAAAAGGAGCCTTCGTTTCGCTCCACGCCTGCCCTTCCAGGTTGAGCACTCGCAGATCAAACCAGCGCGTGGCTTTGTCGTCGCTGAGCTTCCCCTTGTCGCTGGCGACAACGTCGGCAGCCTGAGATGCCGGAGCCGAGACACTCAAAAGCAACAGTCCAAACAGGAATCGCAGAAGCCGAGAAGGCATGACAACGGTCCTTTCGAGAAACGGACAGTGAGATGGTTAACGATTCGCGTTCTGCAAAGCGGCCAGTTGTCGGCGACCGACTTCCACGACGCGTGCGTCGTCCCAACGATCCAGTGGCGAGTAGCGAGGATGCCGCGAGTCTTTGTACGGATCGTTGTGCTTGGCGTTGTAGCAACCGATAAAGGCCCAGCGCGGGTGGTCGCTTTTGTTCTGGTCGGAGCGGTGCAGCAGGTTGCAGTCGAAGAAAATGGCGGAGCCGGGATCGAGTTCGCAGTGGACCAACTCGGATCGTTCCAGCGCGGCGCTGACTCGTTCGGGATCGGCTCCGGTTTGATCGCCGGTCTTGCCGTGGTCGATGCGGCCCAGGTGCTGCGAACCGCGGAGCACTTGCAGGCAACCGTTCTCTCGCGTCGCCTTGTCGAGCGCGATCAGGCAACTCGCCAAGTGCGGGAACAGACAGCCGTTGTTGTACCAGTAGCCGTAATCCTGATGCCAAGCCCATGCGCCGCCGACGCGCGGCTCCTTCAGGATCATCTTGTGGTGGTAGTGGTAGACCTCGTCGAGTAGCAGCGTTTCCATCGCATTCACGATCCGTTCGCTGCGGACGATCGCGCTGTAAATCGAATCGTCCGGCAGTTCGTTTTCGACGACGAGGTCGATCGCGCCCCCTTCGCCGTCGGCGCGGGTTGCTTTTTTCTGCATCAACTCGCGATCCGCACGAGCGATCTGGCTCAACAGCGTGACTTCTTCCGCATCGAGCAGGTTCGGAACGACGAAGAAACCGTCCTCCTCGAACTGATCAATTTGGCTGGCCGAGATGCGGAAATGGCTCATCGCGTGGTCCCTCGTTCGTGGCCGGTGACTTTAGCCATGATGCCCCAGAAATGGATGCTGGCCGAGCCTCTCGCCCAGGGCGATTGCGCGATACTGGGCAAGCTGCGATAGTTGCGGCATGGCGATTTGAGGAGTCCGCTCGACAGGATGTTGGGCGATCAAATCGCGTTCGTGTTGGAGGACGAGCATCGTGCCCAAGAAGTCGAGTGTGCGTTTGACGA
>CAMAWN010000069.1 GCA_945861865.1 Candidatus Kuenenia stuttgartensis
TGCGGTGTGAGTTCTCGTTCAATGCCATCCGGCATGAGTGATTTTTTCGAAGCACGCATCGAGTCGATCTCGCGCCGCAGGATCGTCTGTTCGACCGCGGCTTTCGTGGTTGTCGGCACCGTTGGATCAGCCGCGTTGCGCAAGGTCACGCTGGTGGCGGATTCGCTCACGAGCAAGCCGTTGTGCACGCGACCGTTCTGCGTCTCGATCGTGTAAACGGTGTAACCCGGTTTCAGGAGACTTGAGGGATCGAGGATGTCGCTGAGCAAAGTGGCGTCCGCGCGAGTTCGGGCTGACGAGATGTCGGGGCCGACCTCAACTCCTTTTCCGCCGAGTCGATGACATCGAGAACAGCTCTTCTCGAAGACCGCCTCGCCACGGCGCGGCTCACGCGGCAACGTCAGCGCCGTTTCAAATCGCTTGAGAACGGCGGCCCGTTCATCGCTGACACGGCTGGCCAGAACCGCTCGGGCACGTTGGCGAATGGCTGTGTGACCGTGCTCGACGAGTTGCTCGCGACGCAGCGCGCTCAGGCTGGCCGGCGGCACGACGTCGCGTTCCAGCGCATCGAGCAGTCGTGGCAGCCGGTCTTGGCGTGCGAACAAGGCGTCAACGATTGACTCTTGAACCGTGGGTGCCAGCCCCAGCCATTTGGACAACAGTGCGTCAGCGACTTCACTGTGATCCGAACGCGCCAGAACTTTGACGGCCGCCAATTGCAGCTCCGCGGGATGCCGAGCTTCCAGCAATTCTTGTATCGGTTTCTGATGTTCCCAAGGCGCGACCTCCAACAGTGAGATCGCTTGTCGCCGCGCCGGCAACGGCCGATTCTCGTCACGAGCCGTTTGGCCGGCTGTTTCCCAAGCCGCACGCATCGCCGGTGTATCGGTGAGCTTGAGCAGTCCTGCGCAGCGCAAGGCTTGCTGCGAGACTTCCGCAGAGGAACTGGCCAGCAACTGTTCGACGGCGCGGATACCCGACGTCGATTGCAATCGGCGCGGCTTGCCTCGCTCCAACCCGCGAGCCAGTCCGTCGAGCATGATGCGTCGCACTTCACCGGCGTTTTCATTGTCATTCGACAACGCAGCGACTCGTGCCAAGACATCTCCGACCGCGTCGTCGGCTCGCCGTGCTCCGACCGTTTCCGCCAGCGGCGCAATCACCGCGAGAGCACCGTCGCTCAACGGTTGCTGCTTGAGCAATTCCGCGATGAGCGATTCGGTCGTCTCCGAAGCCGAGCTGACAATGCCTGCGGACATCCAACGCTCGCTGCCGTGCGCGGCGGTCAATCGGGCCAGCGCCGGAATCGCGCGCGCGTCGTGGCTCTGACCGAGAGTCAGAGCCACTTGCAATCGGACTCGCGGTTCTTGATCGCTAGTCAGCGAGAGCACCTTGTCGAAAATCGGTCCGTTCTCATCGAGCCAGCGCTCGGCCAGTTGCAGCGCGTGCATCCGCACCCCGAAGTCGGCGTCACCGATTGCATGCAGCACATCATCTGGCGCAAGCGTGCCCAAGGCATCGAGCGTGTAGAGACCGTGTAGTCGAGATGGAGGTGTCGCTCCCTGCCGCACCAGACGGGCCAGTGGTCCGCGAGCCGCCTGGTCGCCCCGCTCGATGAGCAGCCGCTGCGCTGTCTCGCGCCACCAGTGGTTTGGATGGGCCAAGTGCCGCACCAACTCCGCGGTGGATGCGAGGTCCAGCTTGGGTTCGGTTCGTGCGTCACGAGTCGGCCCGTGGACCAGTCGCCAGATCCGACCGTGGTCTTGTCCGTTGACGAGGCTCTCGACATACAACTGCTGCAAGTACCGGGGAATCGCCGAGAAGTCTTCGATGATCTCGCGGTACATATCGACGATGTAGATCGCCCCGTCGGGTCCGATGCTCAGATTGATCGGCCGAAACCATTGGTCCGTCGAAGCGAGGAACTCGGACTGTTCTTCTCCGGCCGCGCGGCGGGCGACATAGTCCATTCCCTGCCGCTCGATGAGACTTCGATGCACGAGGTTGTTCGCCGGATCGCAGATGAAGTAGTTGCCGCGGTACGCCTCGGGCAAGGCGTCAGCTCGGTAGATCATTTGCCCGCTCGACGCCGTGAAGTTTCCGTTGGGCTTCGTTTCTGCCTCGCCATAAAACTTGACCCATGCGGGATCTTTTCCACGGGCGAGCCGCCACGGATCGGGCTTGCTGATCGGAAAGATCTCGCGGTACGAGTTGATGCGAACGTCGCCGGCCGGCGATGCCACATACGGATTGCGGGCGAGGTACGCATAAGGCAGCGGCGCGACCGCGGTGATGATTGTGTGAAAACGATCGCCGTAATCGGTCATGGTCAGACCGAACATCGACTCGGTGCCGGTCACTGGCTCGATCGCGCTGCCGTCTGGCTTGAAACGAAAGTCCGTGTGCCCGATTGGAACTGGACTCGGAAGCCGCGTCCCTTTGATCTCGCCGCCGCCCCCGCCGGCCGCAACGTAGATCCAATTGTCGACACCCCATCTCGGATTACTGATCCCTCGTTCGATTAGGCTGCGTGCGAATCCGCTGAAGAGCACCTCTCGCACCTCGGCTTTCCCGTCCCCGTCGCGATCCGCCAGGTAGACGATGTCGGGCGCACAGATCGCGATCACTCCGCCACGCGCTGCGATCAGACCGTAGCAAGGGGGCAGTCGATCGGCCCAGACATCGACTTTATCCATGCGACCGTCGCCGTCTGAATCGCTCAGTCGCTTGACGGTTCCGAATGTCTGCTCTTTCGCCGCCGCCTGAGATGCCTCGGTCGCGTGGCGAACTCGACGCACTTCGCGGTCCAGCTTCCCGGTCTTGTTCAACTCGACGGCGTCGAGGTATCCGTCGAGGTTGTAGCCATGAATCTCGCAGACAAACAGACGTCCGCGTTCGTCCCAACAGATGGCGGACGGATCGCGGATCAACGGTTCGCTGGCCACCAACTCCATCCGAAAACCATCCGGCAACTTCACGCGCCGAGCACTCTCTTCCGGCGTGAGCGCCGGCGGGGCATCGTCGGGTCTGACGATCCGCTCTTGCGCCCGAATGACTGCGGGATGCAACGCCACAATGCCCGCAATGACAAACAGACAAATGGCCGTTGTGATTCTCATAAGGCACCGTTTCCGTTGGCCAATTGGTTTTGATCGGAAGTGACACCGAAGACGATCACGACCGTCCTACAAACAGGTCCATCCGCCATCGACCATCAAGTTCAGGCCGGTGACATACTCGGAAGCGTCCGAGGCCAAGAAGACCACGGCTCCCTTGATGTCTTCGTTGTCCAGCATCCGACCGACGGGTACGCGGTGGCAGTATTGGTCGAGGAACGGTTTTGGCTGGTCGTTGAAGTACCCGCCGGGGCTGATGCAGTTCGCTCGCACGCCTTGCTTGCCGTAGTAGCAAGCGAGGTACTGCGTGAAGTTGATCATGCCCGCCTTGACGAAGTTGTACGTCGGCGGTTGAACCATCGTGGTCCCTTCGTAGATCGTGGGGTCGTTCGACACGACGCCGTAGATGCTGGAGATGTTGATGATCGACCCGCGTCCTTGCTTCACCATGTCGGGCAGGAACTGCTGGCAGATCAAAAACAGTCCTGAGAAGTCGCCACCAGCCGCCTTCATCCAGACCTCCGGATTCTGGCTCTCCAGATTTCCGACGTGACCGTCGCGAGTGAGAGCGCTATTGACCAAAACATCCAGTCGGCCAAAACGCTCGATCACGTCGCGGTGCAATTGCAGGATCGAATCGGGATCGGACAGGTCGAACTGCATGCCGTGCGCGTCGTGCCCGGCCGCTCGCAGCGATTCGGAGAACTGCTGATTGGCTTCCAGCGAACGCGACGCCGTGATGACGGTCGCACCGGCTTCGGCGAGCGCCTGCGAGATGCTGCTGCCAAACAATGGCCCCGCGCCGGCCGTCACCAGCGCGATGCGTCCCTTCAGCGAAAATCGGTCGAGGATGCTCATCATCGATGGCCTTCTTGTTGAGTGTTGGTCGTTTTGGTGATGTTCGTGAGATCAGTGTTGATTTCTTAATCCAGCTCCTTCGTCACCGCGCTGGCGATGCGCCAATTCCCGTCCTTGTCACAGGCGGCATAGTACATCCGATAATCGTTCTTGCCGATTTGGACCAGCGACATGTCTTCCGCGTGAACGGCGTCCAACCCCATGCCTCCGTATCCGAGACCGTCAATCGCGCACGCGGCTCGTTCCCAAACCAAGCCGTCGGTCGAGTAGGCCACGAAGATCCGCGACCTGTATCCCGACATATCCGAGGCGATCGAGGCAGCGGCAAAGTCGTCGCTCGTTCCACTTGTCACGGCGTTGGCATCTTGGCTCGGATGCAGCGGCACTTTGGTTCCCGGCGGCACATCCTGCCAGGCCGAGAAGAACATCGTCCAACGGTCGCCGACGACCGACGGTGGGATGACTTCCGCAGCGGTGATTCCCGCCGTGTCGTCATCCGCCTGCTTGTCTCGCAGCCGATCGCCCGGCTCGAACTCGAAGTTCAGGCCATCGGACGTGACCGCGCTGATGGCGCTCGTCGAAATTCGCTGGCCGTTCGCGATCCCTCCGGGACCAAACTCCGAGCTGCAGCAATACAGCCGGCCACGACCATCCGGCAGTTGCAAATACCGAGGCCCGCCGGCTCCGCCGAGGCTCTGCAACCGAATGCCCTCTTCGAGTTCCCAGTGCAGCATGTCCGAGGAAACCGCGCTGCAAATGACGGTCGGTCGATCGGCCGGTCCACGCGACTCGAAGTACATTCGCCAGCGACCGTCGGTGAAGTTCGTGATTGTCGGTGCGATCACTCGCAGCGACATGTGTGGCAGCACCGGCTGTGGTGCCACACGAATGCCCGGCTCCGCGCGAAAGATCAATCCGTCTTCGGAGACTGCGCTGAGAATGTAGCCCTGACAGGATGGAAACGGTTTCGCCGGTCCCACGGCGGTGTAGAAAAGTCGGAACCCGCCATTTGGAACGCGCACGATGCACGGTGCCTGAACCTTCGAGTGATCCAAGGCTCGCGACCCTTGCAGCCGCGCGCCCGGCTCCTTCCGCCAGTGATTTCTAACGCTCATGGTCTTTGCTGACAGGCTCTCCTACTCAGCAACCGGAGCCAGGACCGTGGTGGTCTCGTCGTTCAGTTGCAGTTTGGCGATCTGCGCGGTCGGCTTGGACCTGATCCACGGCCGTGTCTGAATCCGCAGATTGGAAACTTACCGTGGTCCGCCGGGATTGATGCCCTGCGGTTGGGGCATCTCTTCGGTAATGATCTTCCAAGACGCACCCATTTCTCGCAACGCTCGGAAGTCGCGCGGCTGATGGCGGACGTTGAGATGCGGTGTCGCGATTCGCTTGTGTTGCTCGAAGCGCGAGTCCATCGCGGCGGCCAACATGCCGGTGACCAGCAGCGTGCGTTCGACGGGATACGGAGTTTTCTGTTCGCGGATGTGAGTTTGAATCGCGTGCGACAGCGCTTTGAACAGATTGCGGTTCTCCCACGGGCCGACGTAGAAGCTGGTCGCCAGCGGCTCCGGTTTTCCCGCGAGTCGGCAGGCGAAGCACCAGCGTGTCGAGACATTGCCAATCCTCAGGACCGTGGCCCGCAGGCCGTCGCGGTACTTGATCAGAATGGCGTGTACCGGATGCTGCTTGCCGTCCGCTGGCTCGATGAAGTCTTGGAGTCGCCCGACGTCCTTGCCTGTCTCCGCTCGCATCGCCGCTTCGGCCAGTGCGTAGTTCCAGCGTCCGTCCGCGGCGGCTTGCCAGACGGCGTCCCCTTCGAGCAATTGAATCTCCGCGACTCCCGTTTCACCGCCGCGTCGTGATTCGATCATCGATTGCAGCACTTCCAAGCCATGAAAGTCGTAGACCTCCGGCGGGCCGCTGTGGATCGAGACCGCTTCCTCGATCACCGCTTGATCGGGCATTTCAAGCGGCGGACGGCGCTGAGCCAACGGCACCGAGCTTCCCGCCATGAACGGGATTTTGAGTTCTCGCGCGACACTCGCCATCTCAGCGGCCCAGTCCCACCGAAACGACAGATGCTTGTCGTTGAAGAGCGGGACGACTCGACCACTTTTCCGGAACACGGCAACGATCTCGTCGAAGAAACGTTTTCGCGGGTACATGATCGCCCCGCGGTCGGTTCTGGGATAATTGCCGTGCTCGCCGATCGACAGCACGCCGTCAACCGCCAACTCATTGCCACCCAATTGCAACGCCTCAGCAATCGTCGGGTAGATTTTGATGCCGTACTGCTTCGCGACGTCACGAGCCATGTCGCGCTCGGCGGGGAACTGGTCAACGTACAAGCTGACGACGTCAATTCCCGACTCGGTCAACTTGCCATTGAAGTAGTACGGCTCCAGAAAGTTTTCGAGGATCACATGCGCATGGCTGCGATGCGTGAACTCGGTGATGATGGCCGCGACTCGTGGTCGTTTCGTTTCCGCGCCGATGACCGGCGGAACGCCTCCGCACGCTGCAAGCGACATCACTCCGGCAGTCGCGAGCCACTCACGGCGATTCAGTCTGTGTGGGTTTATCAAGAGGCCCTCGTCCTTTCCAGAAGTTCATTGCTTCGGCACCCGCTTCAGCAAGATGTCCGGACGACACACTTGTCCGCTGTGGATGACCAGTTCGATCCGCCGCGTGTTGCGAATGTTATCCAGCGGATTGGCCGTGAGTAGCACGATATCGCCCAGCTTGCCCACCGCGATGGAGCCGAGTCGTTCCTTCTCGCCCAACACGGTGGCATTGGTCAGAGTCGCGGCACGCAGCGCGGCAGCCGGCGGCAAGCCTGACTCGACGAGCATCTCCAGTTCCTGGTGCATCGAGAAACCGGGGGGCACTTGCGGTTCGGGCGAGTCGGTCCCGACGAGCAACGGCACCCCGGCGCGATAGAGCTTGCCCGTCAATTCCTGAAACTTGGCGAACTCGCGGCGGCGATCTTCCAGCGGCCCGCCCTGTGGACAGCCGCTGCGTTTCAGGTAATCGGGCCAGAAGTCCCGCAGTCGCTGCGGCACGACTGCGTTGTCCGGATGATCGCGGACCTCCGAAACGTCCGGCAACAGGATCATGTTGCGAAACACGGCCAGAGTTGGATCAACGAATGTTTTACGTTGAGCCAACTCGGCCACGAGCGACTCACAGAGCGGGTTGCTCAGATCGAGCCGGCCGCGATGGCCAGGCTGCTTCGCGGTCTCCGGCGGAATGACATAGTTGAACACCGACCAAATATGTTCGAGACCATCCACGCCGTCGGCCACCGCATCCTGGGCCGAGTAGCTGCCGAGGTGAGCCGTCACAAACAGACCGCGACGATGTCCCTCGTCGATGATGGCTCGGCCGACGGGTCGCGACGTGCCAGCGTAGATCTTCACCGTTGTGATATTCCACCGTGCCAATTCCTCGAACAGCGCCGGGACTTTGGCCGCGTCCGTGATGGAGCGGCCAATATCGCGGTGGATTGGCGGATCGGCGTCGAGCAGCGGGCTGCACGTGAAGACTCGCGGGCTCCATTCCGGATGCGCTGCTGCGAATCGCGCCACGAGTGTCGCAGCCACCAGCTCATCCCCAGTACTGCGAATCGACGTCACGCCCGCCGCGAGATACAGCGGCAGCACTTCGTCCCCGGTCACATGCGCGAAGTCGAGCACGTGCACGACATGCACATGCGCGTCGATCAATCCCGGCAGCGCGAACTTACCGCGTCCGTCGATGCGCGTCGCGTCAGCGGGGATGTCACCATCCTCGTCAGCCCCGGACACGCGGACGATCTGCGTTCCGCGAATGACGATCGTTCGCTCCGGCAACATCTTGCCGGACTCGGGATCGAACAGATTGCAACGTTCGACCACGACAGTCGGCTCGGCCGCAGTCACGGCCGACACGACCGCCAAACACAAGACGGAGGAAGCGATCCGGCACACTAGCCCGACGCGCCAGCGAGGAGTTGTTCCAATCGGCTTTCTGACGAGGATCGACGCAACCCCTCGCTGGCGCGTCGGGCTAGTGTTGGCTGGAGTTGCGGATGGAGGCATGGATCGTTCTCGCCGAGTGATGGTGACAGAGACTATGGGTTGTCCGCTGGCCGACTCCGATCCCAACGTTCCGGGCTGATTCCCGGTGCCTGATGGGACATGTTATCGGGGCGATTCGGCAAGTCGTAATTGATCGCACGGGTATTGAGACTGCGGAAGAATGGCTGCACTTCAAGCGGCAACTTCTGCACACACTCCGGATCGTGATCGGGGACTTCGCCGATGGGGCCGGCCCAGGCCGGGCGATACGCGATGGCCAGCAGTCGGCGGTCGCTGTCGCTGTAGTTGGGATAGTTCGCGTGGAACACCTTCTGGTTGATGATCACCGCCGAGCCGGCTCGGCAGGTCACCATCTCTTCGTCGTCGTGCGACAAGTAACGCCGATACGGATTGCCGTCCGAGTGCAGCGACAGATGTGACCTCGGAATGACCTTGAAGGGACTCCGTTCGGGAGTCAGATCGTCGAGGTAATACAACACCCGCACCAGACAGGGAGAGCTGGCCCCCAGACCAAAGATCTTCGAGCCGTAAGGCTGCGCATCGGTATGAATCGCGATGCCTGGATGGCCCGGTTGAGACAAGGCAAAGTCGCACGCCGTGCAGACCAGCTCGTCACCGAACAGCGTCGTGAGGAACTCGATCATGGCCGGCAAGGCGATGGCGCGAATCGCCGTTGGCGAATCGGTCCATTGCACGTTGGAGTGGCCGCGCTGATGCTCGCTGTAATCGACGGCTGTCGTTGGCAGCCGAGACAACTCGGCGCGAATCGAATCCAGTTGAGTCGGCGACAACAGATCAGGGATGACGACGTAGCCATCCAGTTCAATCGAACGAATGCGTTGCGCGGTTGTCAGCGACGACCAGTCGGTGTCAGCTCGTTTGGCCGAGACAATGCTCTCACGTGAGTTCGTGTATGACACATCCATCGTCTGGCCCTCGTCGCTGACTTGCCTGCCTCACTACGACCGAGCGAACGTCGATTCGCGCGGAGCTTGATAACGAATGGCGAGGTGCGGTGTTTCGATTCGCTTCTGGCCGGTGCCGAGCGATCGCACGCCCGCTTCGACCAGACCGGTGGTCAGCAACGTCCGCTCGATCGGATACGGCGACTTGCCGGTCACGAACGTCTCTTCGGCCTGCGACATTAACGACGCCGAGTAGGTCACGTTCGGAGTCGGCGGGAGATGGAACAACGTCGAGAGCGGTTCCGCTTCGCCTTTCAGCCGCGCGGCGAAGGTGAAGTCGCCGATCAGGCCGTTCAGCATCAGCATGGTGGCCTTCACGCCGTCGGCGTACTCGTAGCGATACGCAATCGGTTCTTTGACCCACTCGCGGATTTGAGCAGGTGTCGGGTAGCGATGGCTGAACGTCGCGGGTTGAGCCAACGTCTGGCTGCGCGACAGACACGCCTCGAAGAGCCGCGGATCCCAGCCTCCGCCGGACCAACCCCCCGCGTCCATCGCTTTCCAGACGGCGTCGCCACGCAGGGCCTGCATCGCGACGACTCCAGTCTCGCCACCGCGCCGCCGCTCGGCCATGCACTGGATCACTTCCAGCGCGTGGAAGTCGTAGCTGTCGATGCTGCCGATCGAGACGCTCAGGAGTTCTTCGACCTCGGCCCCGTAGGGCATGTCGATCGCCGGCATCCGCCAGGTGACCGGCAGCGACGAACCGGCCGTGAAGGCAAACTTCAGCTCGCGCGAAATGTCGACCATCTCTTTGGCCCAGTCCCATTTCCACGACAGATGCTTGTCGGTGAAGACCGGGACCGCGCGGCCATCTTTGCGAAAGACGTCAGTCACCTGCTTGAAGAACTCGTACCGCGGATATTTGGTTTGAGCGAACTCGCTCTTCGGATAGTTGCCGTGCTCGCCGATGATCAGCACGGCATCGACCGCCAGCTTGTCGCCACCGCAACGCAGCGTCTCGGCGATCGTCGGATAGATCGGGAAGCCAAACTCCTCGGAGCGTTTGCGGCTCAGGTCGTTCTCCGGCTTCTGATCGACATACGCCGCGACCACATCCAGCGGCGGCCGATGCCAGCGGCCATTGATCGGATAGCCGACGAGAAACCGCTCGGCCATGTGCCAGGCGTGAGAATGAAATCGCCACTCGGTGGTGACGACGGCCAGGCGTTTGCGTTTGCTCGGCGCGAGATCGGCCGCAAACGCACTCGGAGCGATGACCAGTCCGGCACCCACCGTGCCGAGAAACGATCTTCGTGTGAGCATGATGGTTTCCTGAAAATGAGGAGCCTTACGCGGTGGAATGAGAACTGACAATTTCTTTGACTCGCTGCACGATGGTCTGCTCGTCGCCGTCCTGCAAGCCGAACGGATGAATGATGACGGCCCCGCGTTCCAGCTCCCGTTCTCCCGGATGAATGGACGGTCGGCCTTGGATGAGCGCCCGAATGAAGTCGTAGCCGGACAGACCGAGCGCCTCGCGATCAATGGTGATGCGGGCTAACGGAAAACCGCCCCGGACCGGATGAGCCGGGATGATTTCCGCCGTGACGTGCGCGACACCGAGCAGTCCGTCGCAGATCGACTGCAGCTTGCGGAGACAATTCCGTTTCTCGGCGACATGATCGCGTTCAAAGTAGAGTCGCAGCGCAGTGAGCAGTCCGATGATTTCTTCCTTGCCGGATTTGTACCCGCGACCGATTCCCTGACGCGGGACGAACTCGAGCTGATCGGCCGACAGCAGTTCGGGAGGAGCCGTCCACACGCCGGGCGTGAAGTCCATATCGAGATGCTGCCAGGCGATCGCTGAAATCAAATCGCGCCGTCCACAGACGAAGCCCGAAGCCTGCGGGCCGCGGATGTATTTGCCTCCGCTGAAACAGACGAGATCCGCTCCGTCCGCCACGAAGCGCGTCAGATTGCGTGGTTCATCACAACGGCCGGCCGCGTCAACGATGACGGGGACGTGATGATGCCGCGCGACCGACATCACGTCCGCCAATGCCAGGCGATCCTCGTGCCCCGGCAGATACAGAATCGCCGCCGTGAGATCATTGAACGCTGATTCGAAATCTCCAGCTCGACACTCGCGATCACTGCCCACTTCGACGATCCGGCCACCGGCCGCTTCGACGGCGTGGTCGTAATGATTGCGGTGCAGCCGCGCCATGACGACTTGGTTTCGCAGACCAGTGGTCTCGGGAAGCCGGTCCATCTTCGCCGCATCCAGCCCGGTGATGCAGGCGGCGACTGAGAGGACCAGTGCGGCTTGTGCTCCGGAGGTCACGTAGGCCGCTTCGGAACCGGTTAGCCCGGAGATGACTTTTCCGGCGGCATGCTGCAATTCTTCCAGGCACACAAAACTGCCGGCGGCGTCCTGCATGCTCTGTAGAACTTCGGGCGGCATCAGGCTGCCACCCAGGCGTGTGAAGGTTCCCAGCGCATTGATGACCGGAGTCACACCCAGCGATTCGTAGACGTTCATGAGTCTCCAACTTCATCCAAAGAGTTCGCGGAGTGCGCGGCCGTTCTCGACAAGCGACACCGGACGGCCTTGTGCGTCGGGGATCCGCAGGTCCGGCGAGATGCCCAGCGATTCGTAGATCGTCGCGGCGAGGTCCGCCGGTGAGACCGGGTGTGTGATGGGATAGGCCGCGTCTTTGTCGGACTGGCCGAAGGTGATTCCGCCGCGCGTGCCGGCTCCGGCGAAGAGACAGGGAAAGCAGTAGGTCCAATGATCGCGACCGTCCTGAGCGCCTCGATTTTGGAATTGCGGAGTGCGCCCCATCTCGCCAGCGACGAAGATCAGCGTGTCATCCAGCAGTCCACGATCGCTCATGTCGTCGAGCAATGCCGAGAACCCGCAGTCGAGGCCAGGCAGCAAGTGGTCCTTCATCACTCGTTCCAGGCAGGAGTGCATGTCCCAACTTCCGCAGACATCGCCGCGCACGGCCAAATCCCACGCGACCGTCACGAACCGCGAACCAGCTTCGACCATGCGACGGCCCATCAACAGCGATTGGCCGAACAAGTTGCGGCCGTAGCGATCCCGCAATTCGGCCTTCTCGCGGCGAATGTCGAACGCTTCGGCAATCTGCGGCGACGACAACAACGAGACAGCCCGCTCTTGCAAGCCGTTGTAGTTGCGAATGGCTGCGCTCTCGTCGAGACGCCGACGCTCCGCATCGAACTGAGTCAGTAAACTTTGACGCTGATCGAGCCGATTCAAAGTTAATCCCGGCAACTGTTCGAGTCCGTTCAAACGAAAGTCGAGTTCCTCGTCGGTGCAGTCACGGAAGTACGGATTGTCTCCCGCGTCCCGCTTCTGAATCCGAGTCGCCATCGGGTTGTACGCCTTGCCGAGCCAACCCGCGTACATCCCATTGATGTCGTATCCGGCGAAGTGTCCCAGCAACCGAGGCAAGTAGACGTAGTTTGGAAACGGCTGCGATGATCGACCTTTTGTCTGAGCATCGAGATACGAAATCACCGAGCCGAACGCGGGCCAGTCCTTGTCGGTCGCATCGACCTGAGCCGCTCCCCGATCGGCGGGCGGAATCGGATGGCCGGTCTGAATGGCGTGCGTTCCATTGTGATCGTTCTGCGGATGATTGACCGTGCGAACCACGCAGTACTTGTCCGACCGCTCAGCCAGTCGAGGCAGGTGCTCGCAGATTCGCAGGTCCGGAGTTCGCGAAGCAATCGACTGGAACGGACCGCGAATCGTGCTCGCCGCGCCCGGCTTCATGTCAAACGTTTCGAGTTGGCTCGGCCCGCCGTACAGGAACACAAACATCACCGACTTTGCTCGTGCCGCCAACGTTGGTGCGACGCTCTCCGCGGCCCACACTTTCGGCAGGCTCATTCCCAACATTCCGGTGCCGCCGATCTGCAACAACTCGCGCCGCGACATTCCGTCGCACGCTCGCCGTGAGTTGCCGAGAACCGTCAACATAGTCTTGTCCTCGTCGGAATGCGGTTGCTCAGCTCAATGCACCGGTGAACAGCGGCGCGATTCGTTCCCCTTCACTCGCGTGGCTGGGGCGGTTCACTCGATCTTTGATGATGCTTTTCGGGTCGATGCCGAGCGACGAGAAGATTGTGGCTCCGAGATCGGACGGGTAGTACGGATTCATTGCGGGATAGGCGGCGATGTTGTCGGAGCTACCGATGACTTGGCCGCCGCGCACGCCGGCTCCGGCAAAGAGGGCGAAGTAGACTCCGCCCCAATGGTCGCGGCCGTCAGGGACGTAGCTCGGTGTGCCGACGTTGCCGCCGAGCTTCGGAGTCCGGCCGAACTCGCCGACCATCACGACCAGCGTTGTCTCCAGCAGGCCCGAGGAACTCAGATCGTCGAGCAACGCGGAGACCCCTTGATCGAGCGGCGGCAGCAGGCGGTCTTTGAGCTGCGTGAAGTTGCTGTTGTGTGTGTCCCAGTTGTTCATCGTTCCCATGTTGGCCTGCACGATCGGGACTCCGGCTTGCACGAGTCGTCGCGACAACAGCAGCGATTGGCCGAAGAGGTGTCGGCCGTAATTGTCTCGCACAGCGGCCGGCTCCTGATCGATGGCGAAGGCTCGGCCGATCTCGCTGGTCGTCAGAATCGACATCGCCTGATCCTGATAGTTGCTGAACTCGGTTGCCGAACGAGCGAGATCAAAACTCGCTGACTGGGTGTTGAACTGAGCCAGCAATTGACGCCGATGGCCGAGCGCATCGACCGACATGCCCACCGGCAGGCTGAGATTCTCGACGCGGAACTTCGGGTCGTTGGGATCTTGCTTCACATGCCACGGGTCATACTTGGCTCCGAGGAAGCCGGCGTCCTGGCCGGAGAAGCCGTAGCCGTTGTTCAAATAGGTTGGCAGCATCACGCCATTCGGGATGCCGTCGTGTCGCGGTCGCAGATAGTCGAGCGTTGAGGCGTAACAGGGCCAATCGTTTCGCGAGGCCATGTGGGTTGAGCCGATCGGCATCTTGTCGATGCCGGTCAGGAGCATGTGCGTCGCGTGCTCGTGGCTCGGCAAGCCGTGCGTCATCGAGCGAATGATGGCGAACTTGTCGGATCGAGCGGCCAGCTTCGGCAAGTGCTCGCAGACCTCCATGCCCGGCGTCCGAGTGGCGATCGGTTGAAACGTGCCGCGCACTTCAGCCGGTGCTTCCGGTTTCAAATCGAACATGTCGAGATGACTGGGAGCGCCGGTCAAGAAAATCAGAATCACGCTGCGAGCTCGCTTCTCGTCGACTGCCCCGGATTCGGTGGCAGACGATTGCCGCGCCAGCAAACTCGGCAGACCAAGTCCCAGCAAGCCAGAATAGCCGACCTGCAACAGCTCACGCCGGTGGATGCCGAGCGTGTGTTGATGAGTGTTTCGTGAATTCATGTCGAGGACTTTCAGCTGAGTCCGGCGATCGGATCGCCGTGGTAAACATGATGCGGACGATCGAGCCGGTCTTTCCAGACGATCGTGCGGGGCAGGCCGAGTGATTCGTAGATCGTGGCGGCCATGTTTTCGGGTCGCTGCGGATCGGCGGCGGGATAGGCTCCGATGCGATCGGACGAGCCGACGACCGCGCCCCCTTTGACGCCACCTCCCGCGAAGAAGACCGACTGCACGGCTCCCCAATGATCGCGGCCAGGGAGTTTCGAGATTGCCCCTGGAAACGTGAAGACTTTCGGCGTTCTGCCAAACTCACCTGCCATCACGATCAGTGTGTCGTTCAAGAGACCGCGCTCGTCGAGATCATCCATCAAGGCAGAGACCGCTCGGTCAGTCGGCGGCAACAAGAAATCTCGCAGATTGGGAAACGACTTCTCGTGAGTGTCCCAGGACTCGTTGTTGCCGAGGTTGACCTGCACGAGACTGACGCCCGCCTCGACCAACTGCCGAGCCATCAGCAACGACCAACCGAAGGAGTTCCGGCCATATCGATCCTGCGCGGCGGCGGGAGCCGATTGTACGTCGAGTGCTTTGTGGACTCCGCCGCTGCTGAGCAGCGAGACGGCTGACTGCCGGTATCGATCGAACTCACCGATCTCCGCAGCCTCGTCCAACTGGCGACGCTGTCGGTCGAGTGTGCTCAGCAATTGCAGGCGACCGTCGAAGCGGCGTTGCAACACCCCTTGCGGCAACTCCAGTCGCGGAGCTTCAAAGACATAGTCGGGAGGATTGTTGGCTCCCTCCCACCGCTGAAAGCCGTACTGCGGGAACGCTCCGTGAATGTACTTCGAGTCGCGGAATTGGCTGGCTTCGATGAACCACGGATCGAGTGGCCAACCCATCTGCCCGGCGAATTGACCGGGGATCGTGCGGCCGGTGACGTGAATCAGCTTCTCCGGCAAGACGGCTGCCGGCGGAAGATTGTTGACCGGTCGCACGACTCCGTTGACGACCGACGCGATGGCCGGGAAGTCGTTCGGCGTCGGACGATTGCCATCGAACCCGATTGGTCGCTCGGTGCGGCCGGTCAGCATCACATGATGGCCGGTCGAATGATCGCTGTACGGATGCGTGAGCGATCGGACCATTGCCCATTTTTGGCTGCGAGCGGCCAGCATCGGCAAATGTTCGCAGACCTGCACTCCCGGGGTGCGCGTGGCGATCGGAGCGAACTCACCCCGAATGATGTCGGGGGCCTCGGGCTTCGGATCGAAGCTGTCGTGCTGAGTCAGACCGCCCGACAGAAAAATGTAAATGACCGACTTGTGCGAGATCGGTTTCGATGCGGACGCCTCGTCGGCCAAAGCTCGCAAGCCTGCAACGTGATTCATCCCCAACCCAAGCAGGCTGATGCTTCCCGCTTGAATGGCCGTCCGTCTCGCAACTCGCGCGTGAGCGAATTGAGAGGGCAACGGTTGCGATTCGAATCGGGAGTATCTGTTCGGCATTCCCTCAGCTCCACTGGTCCGTCGAATTGAGACGTGAATCGTCCGCATGACGAAACATCCCCAACCCAAAACCAAACTGGCCGGGGCTCTTGGTCCGACCAAGCCGTCCTGCAAAACGCTCTCGAACCGCTTCAAGGCCGGTCAATCGTGTCATCGAACATTCAGAATTGGTCGCAACAGATTACTGCTTGCTGATGTGATTAGCCAACAGATTTCTTCTGAGAGAGCCATCTCAATCAGACCAAATCCATTGCCGTCGGTGCGACGCCGTGGCAGAGACCCGCCGAGTCAGGCACAATCCCGCTCCGAGAACGAGGTCACAAAATGTCCCCGACGCAACACAACATCCCGGCCGCGTTTGTCTGCGGTTTGTGTCTCTTCGCTTTGCCAGTCAAAGCTGACGAGGCAATCGCCGCGACCCCCAACATCGTCATCTTCCTGGCGGACGACGCGGGTTGGGGAGATTACAGCCGCAACGGCAACACACAGGTCAGCACGCCGCACATCGACTCGATCGCACGCGGTGGAGTGACGCTCGATCGTTTCTTCGTCTGCCCGGTTTGTGCCCCAACACGCGCCGAGTTTCTGACCGGACGTTATCACCCGCGCGGCGGCGTGCGCGGAGTGTCGACCGGACAGGAGCGGCTCGATCTTGATGAGCGAACGATCGCCGAAGCCTTCAAGGGGGCGGGCTACGCGACCGGTGCGTTCGGCAAATGGCACAACGGTAGTCAGTGGCCGTATCACCCGATGGCTCGCGGATTCGACGAGTACTACGGACACAGTTCGGGGCATTGGGGCGAGTACTTCGATCCGCCGCTCGAACTCAACGGCCGGATGGTCCGCGAGCCGGGCTACATCGTGGACCTCTGCACGAACAAGGCCCTCGAATTCATCGACCGCAACCGATCGAAACCGTTCTTCTGCTACGTCCCGTTCACGACGCCGCATTCACCGTGGGCCGCGCCCGAGCGGGACTGGCTGCGATTCAAAGACAAGTCGATTACGCAGCGAGCGACCGATGCGGACAAAGAAGTGCTGGACGAGACGCGCTGCGCACTTGCGATGATCGAGAACCAAGACGCGAACGTCGGTCGCGTGTTGGCGAAGCTCGACGAATTGAAGTTGGCCGACAACACGATCGTGCTCTACTTCTCCGACAACGGCCCGAACAGTTCGCGCTGGAACGGCGGCATGAAGGGACGCAAAGGGACCACCGACGAAGGGGGAGTCCGCTCGACCTGCTTCCTCCGCTGGCCGGCGCGATTGCCCGCCGATCACACGGTCGCACAGATCGCCGCTGCGATCGATTTGTTGCCGACGCTGACGGCGTTGGCCGGTGTATCGCGAGTCGGCGACAAGCCGCTCGACGGCCGTGATCTGTCGCCGCTGTTGCTCAAGCAACCGACGGACTGGTCCGACCGGATGATCTTCTCGACGTGGGTCGGGCGCGTCAGTGTGCGAACGCAACGGCATCGGCTCGATGATCAGGGACAGCTCTTCGACATGCTCGCCGATCCGGGGCAGACCACGCCGATCACTGACCGCGAACCGGAGATCGCCGCTCGATTGAAGTCGGCCGTGACCGCGTGGCGGCAAGACGTGTTCAGCGGTGCTCGTCCCGCAGCAGCAGCAGTCGCGCAGACAAAAGGTCCGCAGAAAGCCGCGGGAGGCAACGCCGTCGATCCGCGACCGATCCCGATCGGCTATCGCGAGTTCCCGATCACGATGCTGCCCGCTCGCGACGGTGAACCGCGTGGCGGCGTCCGTCGCAGCAGCGCCGCGCCGAACTGCTCGTACTTCGTGAACTGGACCTCGAAAGAAGACAGCATGGTCTGGCTGTTGGATGTCCACACGTCCGGCCGCTACGAAGTGGTCATCGACTACACCTGCCCCGAACCGGATGTCGGCTCGCTGATTGAACTGAGCTGTCGCGACAGTCGCCTCGCCGGCCGAGTCACCACCGGTTGGAACCCACCGCTCTACACGAACCAGGACACGCTGCCCCGCCCGCACGGCGAATCGTCGATGAAAGAATTCCGCCCGTTGAAACTCGGCGAGGTCACGCTGGAGAAAGGACATGCTCCACTCACTCTGCGCGCGGCGGAAATTCCCGGTCGGTCGGTCATGGATGTGCGTCGCGTGACGCTGACTCTGCTTCAGTGAGTGTGAACCATCTTGAGGAGACGATCGCATGACTTTGCGTCTGGGCCTGTTGTTGATGTTGTCCACGGCTCCACTTTTCGCCGAAGAACTCGATTACCGCGTCAACGACCCGGATCTGAAAGTCGTGCGACTCGATTCTTCAGACGACGATTCGTTTCTGTCGGTGCGGCTCGACACGGCGGGACGGATCTTTGTCGGAGGCCGCAAGACGCTGTTCGTCTACGACCTCGATGAAATCGGGAAGTACAAGCCTCGGCACTTGCTGTATTCGTTCCCCGATCACACTTGGGTCAACGACATCGAAATTCGAGGCGACGACCTGTATGTCGTCACGGTCAGCGCGGTTTATCGGCTGGCCGGTGCTCGGCTGAAGCGCGAAGGGGTCGCGCCCGAGCGGCTGTTGTGGGGCGTTCCGAACGGTCACGTCCATCAGTGCTTTCATGCCTGCGCGTGGGGACCGGAGGGCGACCTCTACGTCTCGATGGGCGACCCGCTGTGGTACTACGGCGACTTCACTCGACCGGATCACTGGGGGCATTGGACGATGTTCTTCAAGGGCGATCCCGAAGCTTCTCGCGAAGAGAACAAGACGGTTCGCGTCGGCAACAAAGACTGGGCAACGATGCCGTACAACGGAGTCGGCGGAGTCTTTCGGATTCGGCCGGACGGGACCAATCTGCGGAGCTTCTCGCGCGGCTTGCGAAACCCGTGCGGCTTGTGTTTCGACAAGAATTGGAACCTCTTCACCAACGACAACGATCACGAGGGACTGCCGTCGGCCTATGTTCCCGGCCGGCTGTTGCATGTGACGGAAGGCTCGTACTTCAGTTGGCCGCGCGGTTGGTTGCAGAGCAAATCGCCCGACCGCGCCGACATCCTGCCGAGCCTCAACGAAAACCTGGGGCGGTTCGTTCCGGTTCTGCAAGCGTATTACGGGGATGGTTATCTGCCGGAAAAGTACGACAACAATCTGTTGGTCGCTCGATGGTGCCGTCGGCAGGTCACGCGGTTTCCGCTCGAAGCGAACGGGAACACGATTGAGACTCGCGAGTTCACGGCGAAAGAGCATGTCCTGCTGGAAGGAAGCGATCAGGCGAGGCCGGTCGGAGTTTGTGTTGGCCGCGGCGGGCGAGTCTTCGTCACGATCTGCTACATGGCTCAGAACGAAGGCTCGCCGACTTACCGCAGCGACCTCGCCGTCATCACGCGCAAGGACGATTCCGGCATGATGCCGTTTGACGGTTTTGACGCGACAACCGCCGAGGTCTCGCGACTGCAAGACGAACTCAAATCGCCAATCCATTCCCGAAGCACGGCGGCCCGTCTGGAGCTGGCGCGACGGGACCAGCCAGCATTCAAGAACAACGACGATCGAGATGCGTTTCTGAAGTCGCGGCCTCAGCCGCTCCGCAGTCTGGAACGGGAAATGGGAGTACATGTCAGCCGCGATGTCCAAGAGATGCGCGGCCGACTGCGACGATACCTTGACCTCCTGGTGACCAAAGGTCATGCACGCGAACTGCAGCGCGTATGCCTGAGCCTTGCGGACGACAACATCTTGGGCATGCGTGAGCGACTCTGCGAATCGAGCGAAGCATCCCAGCGTCTGGCCGGCGTACTGGCGGTCGGTCTCCGACTGACAATACCTGCGGTCGATGCCAAGCTGCCGGATGAAGCGCCGCTCGCGCCGCAGCAGAAGGAGGAGGCGAACATCATTCTCTTTGCCGACGAGAAGGAGCCGATTGATTTGCGCAAGTTCGGTCGCGTCGGCAACTACACGGTGGCCGAGCATTGGAAGTCGCTCAAGCACACCGAGGAACAAGAGAAACTCTTCGCGCTGCTCGTCGAGCGGCTAGGCGATGACGACGACAAAGTGCGGTTGCAGGCGGCGCACTTCTTGTCGTTGCTCAACGATCCGCGTTCCGAGCCGAAGATCGCCACGGTCACGGCCGGCGTGCAGGACAAGCGGCTCAATCTTCTTGGAAAGCTTGAGCATGTCCGCCCGCAAGTGTGGATGCTCGGACCAGTGCCGGATGCGGATGGCTTTCAAACGGTGCATTCCGTCGAGACCGCGGCCATCGACCTCGCCGCGAAATTCGTCGTCGACGAAAAATCGTTCGAGTGGAAGCTGACGAAGACGACGAGTCCCGATCGGCCGCTGTTCAACTTCAACACGCTGTTTGGTCCGTCGCCGAATTCGTCGGTCTATTCGCTGGTTCGCTTCGATGTGCCGACGGTTCAGCGAATGCAATTGCTCGTCGGCAGCGAGGACGGCGTTCGTGTCTGGCACAACGGCAAGTTGGTCTTCACCAACGATGCCGTTCGGCCGCTGCAACAGCTTGATGACGTTGTGCCGCTCGATCTGCTGCCGGGCAGCAACGACATCCTCGTGCGCGTGCGGATGCAATCGGGACACGGCGGGCAATACCTGCACTTCAAACATCTCGGTGACGTGAGGTTCTCACTCCCTGAGAAGCCGGATGGCCTCTCACTGGCGGACCGCTTGAAGTCGGCGGGCAGCGGCTCGCAGCCGATTGACCCGAAGTTTCTCGCCGTCGATTGGTCTGAAGCGGTGAAGGCCGGCGATGTTGTGCGTGGCAAGAAATTATTTGGTGCCGAGTCGCTCGGCTGCGCGAAGTGCCACGCGGCGACCGCCACTCAACCCGGCGGCGGCGGTCCCAGCTTGGCCGATTCCGGAAAACGCTTTTCAACCGCGTACCTCGTCGAATCGGTGCTGGCTCCAAACAGAGTCATCTCGCCAGTCTTCAAGTCTTCGACAATCGAAACCAAAGACGGCAAAGTCATCACCGGCCTCGTCGTCACAGAAACGAGTGACAAGCTGGAAGTGCTGCTACCCGACACGAAGCGAGTCTCGATCAACAAGGCCGACATCGAAGCGAGAAAACTCGCGGACGTCTCGGCCATGGCGCAAGGGGTCGTGAAGACGCCGGAAGAGTTGCGAGACGTCATCGCGTACTTGCTGAGTAATCCGACTGACTCCGAAGTCCGCTCGGCACAGCCGAAATGATTCCAATCGGCCCATCGGCAACCGATCGAGCGTTCATGGAGTCACAATTGCGGATCATGAGTTCGAGTGGCGGTTTTCGGGGGCCTTTCGTGACTGTCGCTCACAGTGTGGAAGATTCCGATTGCACTCGTCGCTGTTGAAATGAAAGACGTCAAATGCTCAATGCCCGTCCCCGCGCGATGGCCGCGCTTCTGGCCTGCATCTGGTGTGCATTGTTTTGTTTCTCAGACTGCTTCGCGGAGAACCCGGCGAAGGCTGACTCCGCCGGCGACTTTGGGTTGACTCGCGTTTGGAAGATTCATCTGCATGTCTCGGCCGAGAATTGGAAGGCGATGCAGCCGGCGGCTGGTGGCTTTCCTGGATTTGGTCCGCCTCCGCCGGGCGGCGGATTTCCGGGTGGTCCCGCAGCGGGAGCCAGCCCGCCGAAATCCGGTGAGGAGCGCAAGGCGAACAATGCGCCTCCTGCACCGCCCGCATTCGGAGGCCCAGGTGGTGCCTTTCGCCCCGGCAGCTTCGGATTCAACTTTGAATATGTGAAAGCCGACGTCGAACTCGACGGCCAGACGATTCGCGACGTCGGCCTGCGATTCAAAGGGAACGGCAGCTACATGCTCTCCGCGGCGACTCGCAAGCGGCCGTTCAAGATCGACTTCGATCGTTACGTCGATGGCCAGAAGTTCCACGGCATGCAGCAGTTCAACTTGCACAACAACGTGATGGACCCGACTCATGTCCGCCA
This sequence comes from Candidatus Kuenenia stuttgartensis, assembly GCA_945861865.1. GTDB lineage: Bacteria > Planctomycetota > Planctomycetia > Planctomycetales > Planctomycetaceae > SXKJ01. The sequence continues at coordinate 21,844 of CAMAWN010000069.1, forward strand.
GGCGTTGTCGTATCCCGTCTTTCAAGCGGCCGGAATCGCGTCACCTCGAACGGCTTTCGCCGAGGTGTCGCTGACGATTGACGGCGAGTGCGATCACGAACCGCTCGGCCTCTACACGCTGGTCGAAGAGATCGACAAAGCGTTCTTGCGCCGCCATTTTCAAACGGACAAGGGCATGCTGCTCAAGCCCGAAGGGACGCAGGGGCTGGAGTACAAAGGGGAAGATTGGGCGGCGTATTCGTGGTTTGAACCGAAGTCCAAACCGAAGAAGCAGGAGACTCGCCGCCTGATCGAATTGACTCGGCTGATCCACAAAGCGGACGACGAGCAATTCCGCCGCGAGATCGGTTCGCTGCTCGACACGGATCAATTCGCGAGGTTCCTCGCCGCGAACACGCTGCTGGCCAACATGGACAGCTTTCTGACGCAGGTTCACAACTACTACGTTTACTTGCCTCCACCGTCGAGCAAAACACAGTCGAACAAGTTCGTCTTCCTGCCGTGGGACATGGACCTGTCGATGGGGGCCTTCTTCATGGCCGGTTCCGCCGAGCAATTGCAGGAGCTCAGCATCAGTCATCCGCATGTCGGCGAGAACAAGCTGATCGAACGGCTGCTCGCGTGGGACGAATTCGACAAGACCTATCGCGATCAGATTCGAAAATTGTCCGACGCCTGTTTCGGAGACCAGGGACTCACCACGAAAAGTCTTCCCGTGGTTCAAGCGGCGCTCAAAGAGTTGATCGATCAAGACGCCAAGCGAGCGGCCAAAGCCCAAGCGGCGGGTGGGCCAGGCGGCTTCGGTCCCGGATTTGGTCCCGGCCCCGGTGGCCCCGGCATGTTCGGTGGCCAACCTTCGTTGGAGACGTTCTTCGTCAAGCGACGTGAATCCGTCACCGCGCAGCTTGCTGGAACTTCGAAGGGAAAAACGCCTGGCATGAACTTCGGTCCTCCCCGAGGGGGCGGACCCGGAGGTGGTGGCTTTGGCCCTGGCAACTTCCATGCGCCACAGATCCTTGCGGCGGCGGACGCGGACAAAGACGAAAAGCTCTCGCGGAAGGAATTCCTCGACCTCAGCACCAAGTGGCTGCGTGAATGGGACAAAGACAAGAACAGCTCGCTCGACGAAGACGAAATCAAGAACGGCCTCAACGATGCGCTCGGCGCACCGCCCAACACTGCTCCCGGTGGATTCAAACCACCCGCCGGCTTCGGCCCCGGAATGTTCCTCGGCCCGCCACTGCTCAAAGCCGCCGACACCGACAAGGACGGCAAGACTTCGAAGGCCGAATGGGCCGCGCTCTTCGGAACTTGGTTCAAACAATGGGACAAAGGAAACGACGACCGCCTCGACAATGCGGAGTTGATCGCTGGCCTGAATGCCGCCTTCGGCCCTCCCGGCTTTGGCCCGCCACCTCGCGCGCCGGAGAGCAAAACCGAGACACCTCGCAAATAGCCGTCAGACAAGCAGAGTTCCGTTCATGCACCAGGTGATCGACGTCCTTGACCGATTCAGGCGAAGATTTCGTGAGCCACGTTGCCGGCCACGTCGGTCAGTCGGAAATCTCGGCCAGCGTAGCGGTAGGTGAGTTGTTCGTGGTCGAGCCCCATCAGAGCCAGCAGCGTGGCGTGCAGGTCGGTCGTGTGCATCCGACCCTCAACGGCATGCAGGCCGTATTCGTCGGTGGCTCCGAAAGAAAATCCCTTCTTCACGCCGGCTCCGGCCAGCCACATCGGGTAACCGGTGATGTTGTGATCGCGTCCGTCCGGGCCTTGAGCGGTTGGCATGCGGCCGAACTCGCTGCCGAACAAAACCAGCGTGTCATCCAGAAGTCCGCGCTGGCCGAGATCATCCAGCAGCGCGGCGGTCGGCTGATCGGTGGCGGCGGAGTTCTTGATGAGATCGCGATGCAGGTTGTTGTGCTGGTCCCAACCGGGATGGCAGATCTCGACGAAACGGACTCCGGCTTCGCTCATTCGCCGAGCCATCAAACATTGCCTTGCGAAGCTGCCGGCCGGGCCGGGCTTCACGCCGTAAGCATCGAGGACCGACTGCGGCTCTTTTGAGATGTCGAGCAACTCCGGAACCTTGCCCTGCATCTTGAACGCCAGCTCGAACGATTGAATGACACCCTCAAGCTGGTCCGGCGCGCCGGGTGTCGCCGCGAGATCACGGTTCAACGATTGAATCAGATCGATTTGCTTGCGTTGCAACGCAGTCACGGTCTGTGGCTTTAAGTTCGGTACGAAGCCCACATCGTTGATGCGCGTCCCCTGGAAGTGAGCCGGCAGGAATGCGCTGCCGAAATTGATTGCTCCGCCAAAGTTCGCCGACGAGTTGATCGTGACATACCCTGGCAAGTCTTGGTTCTCGGTCCCCAAGCCGTACATCAGCCACGCTCCCATCGACGGCCGAGTGAGCGATGCCAAGGCCGTTCCCGTGTGCAACTGAATCACCGCTTGCGGGTGAGCCGGTGTGTCGGTGTGCAATCCACGCAGGAAGCACAGGTCATCGACATGCTTCGTCATGTGCGGAAAGAGTTCCGAGACCCACGTCCCGGTCTGACCGTGTTGGCTGAACTTAAACTTGGAGGCGGTCAGCAAGCCGCCACCGGGACCGACCTTGCCGCCGTCCTTCTGAAGCTGCGGCTTATATTCCCAGGTATCGAGCTGCGACGCCGCCCCTTCCATGAAGCAGAAGATGATCCGCTTGGCCTTCACGGCGAAATGCGGCGACTTCGGAGCCAGCGGGCGCAGAGTGTCCGTTGGTTCATTCGCCGCAGCGCGATTCCGCACCGCGTCCTGGCCGAGCAGTCCCGACAGCGCGAGATACCCGAAACCGGCACTGCTGGTTTTCAGCGCCTGCCGGCGCGACAGGCGGCGGCTGAGCAAGTTCGATTCCGTTTGTGGGTTCAACATGGTCGCTTCCTTCGAGCGGCGTTTGCTTCGTAGACCGAACGCCTACGTCCGGTCTGACGATTGTTCGGACGTAGGCGTTCGAACTACTTGATAAACCGGAATTCGGCGCTCCCCAACAGCGCCTGGCAAAAGCTGATCCATGCCGCATGTTGCGAGTCATTTGGTTCGAGATCTTCGTCCGATTCATCCGTGCGGGCGTTTTGGTCTGCATCCGCGGTCGGGACCGAGTTCGTCGTTGTGGTTTCTGGTCGTGATGTCGTTGGTTTCTTCCCTGATTTGCGAGTCGCTTGTGCGAGCTTCGGAGCCAGAACCTCACGCGCGGCCAATGCGTATTCCGCCAGATAATTCGTGGCTCGTCCGATCTCAGCAGTTGTCGCGGCGCGGCCCACTGCCAACTGATAGGCCAAGTCCACTCGGGCGGAGTTCGTCAGATCGGATTGCTTGAGAAGTCGCGCAGCAAACGCCAGCGATTGTCGTCGCACGAACGGGTCGTTCAAGAGGTACAGGGCTTGAGTCGCCACCGTGGTCGTGTCGCGACTGCCGGTGACCATGCCTTGCGTGGCGAAGTCGAAGACGTCCAGCGACGTCGGTGTGATGTTGCGGACCAGCGGCAAATACACGCTGCGCTGCGTGCTGTTGACGGCTCCGTTCATCAGGCGTTGAGCCTCCGGGCCGTTGTTCCGCAGTTCGGTGACTTTGAAGTCCTTCGCGAGCGAAGCCTCTGGCCGAGACAGATTCAACGTGCCGGACGCCACCAGCGTTGCGTCACGAATCTCTTCGGCATCGAGCCGTCGCGGGCTGTGTCGCCAGACCAACCGGTTTGCGGGGTCGGTCTCCAGATTGGTCGCCGGCGTATCCGATCCGAGTTGATACGTTCGCGTCAACACCATCGCCCGCACGAGCTTCTTGACCGACCAGCCGTCGCGAATGAATCGCTGAGCCAAATGATCCAGCAACTCTGGATGCGATGGCGCATCGCCGGTGACGCCGAAGTTATCGACGCTGAGCACCAGCCCCTGACCGAACAAGTGCTGCCAAATCCGATTGGCCATCACGCGCGATGTGAGCGGGTTCTTCTCGCTGGTCAGCCACTGAGCCAATTCCAGCCGGCCACTTTGATTCGGATTCACTTGCGGCGGATCGGCAAACGGAATCACGCCGAGAAACCCGCGCGCCACAACTGGGCCGAGATTCTCCGCCTCGCCACGCACGCGGATTTCGGTATCGCTGATCGTCTTGGAATCACGGACTCCGAAGGCGACCGGCCCCTGCATGGCCGGATCGCTGAGCGCGAGCAACTCGGCCTGAAGCTTCGCGACTTTCTCGCGCGCGACGACGTTCTTCTGCCGTCCGTCGGGCGCGAGTTCGTTCCCCTCTTTGCTGTCATTCAAAGCCTTCAACTCTGCGCGGGCTTCGGCCAGTGACTTATTGATCTCGCCGCTATTCGTCCCCGAATCGGCATCGACCGTCTTCGGCGGTCCCAGCTTCAACAGCATCTCGGTGTCGTAGTAATCGAGGCCGCCACCACCCATCTTGTTCCGCACGCCGGCGCACAAATCGGTGCTGCGGAAGATGCCGGCCAGAGCGTAGTAGTCCGTCTGCGGAATCGGATCGAACTTGTGATCGTGGCAGCGAGCACAACTCGCTGTCAGCCCTAGCACCGCTCGGCTGACGGTGTCGATCTGCTCGTCGATGTTGTCCATGACGAAGCGGACTTTGTATCGCTGATTGACGTCCTTCACGCCCAGCGCCAGGAATCCGGTCGCAATGAGTTGCTCGTCGCGCTGAGCGTCTGAATTTGCAGGCAACAGGTCGCCGGCAATCTGCTCGCGAACGAACTGGTCATACGGCTTGTCGATGTTGAAGGCGTCAATGACGTAGTCGCGATATCGCCACGCATGTGGGTACGGAAGATTGCGGGCCGAGCCGGTCGATTCGCCGTACCGAGCCACGTCCAACCAGTGCCGCCCCCAACGCTCGCCGAACGCGGTTGAGGCCAACAAGCGATCGACGACTGACTCGAACGCTGTTGCGGAATCGGCCTGCACGAGCGCGGCGATCTCGTCGAGCGTCGGTGGCAGGCCGGTCAAATCAAACGTCACGCGGCGAATCAGCGTCACCTTGTCCGCATCGCTCACCGGAGACAATTCTTTGGACTCCAACGATGCCTGAATGAACCGGTCGATGTCGTCGCGCCCCCATTCAGCGGCGCGAACCGCCGGAGCCTTCACTTCTCGCAGCGGCTGCCATGACCAATGCTCCTTCCGCAGCCGCTCGTAGTCCGGACTGGGATCACCCATCGGCAGAGTGAACTCGACTTTCGGCCAGACCGCTCCGTCTTGAATCCATTTCGTGAGGTCAGCGATCTGCTGCTCGGAGAGCTGCTTCATCGGCGGCATCTTGAGCTTGTCCGTCTGACGCACCGCCTTGATGAGCAAGCTCTTTTCGGGATCGCCCGGAACGATGGCCGCTCCGTGATCGCCACCGGCGATCAACCCATTGCGATCATCCACGCGCAACCCACCGCGAGAATTCGTGTTGGCCGAATGGCAGTTGAAGCAGTTGTCCGCCAGCAGCGGACGAATCTTTTTCTCGAAGAACTCGACCGCGGCCAAATCTTTGGGTGGAACCGTTTGAGCGAACAGTGATGTCGGCGTCGCAGCGGTCACAGCGAGCCAAGCGAATGTCACCCAGCGTGTGTTGAAAGCCATAACGGTCTTCCTGGCGGGCGGACGGCGAATTCAGGTGCGATATTCCATAAAGATTCCGTGCCGCTGACAAGCTCGATGCTCGTTCGTGGGTGATTGATTACCGCGTGACTGAACTTGCGCCCTGTTCGTGGGGAATGTAATCTCCGGGCATCATGGAAGAAGTCGAAGGGTTGCGACGGCGCGTTGGCGAGCTGGAAGCGTTGGTGGAGAAGCTGACGCGGACGGTCGAGCAGCGG
>CAMAWN010000070.1 GCA_945861865.1 Candidatus Kuenenia stuttgartensis
GGTGACGCGGATCGACCGGCTCATACAGCTTGTCATTTTCCGGCGACGGTCGGATGTCGCCGAGTGGCATTGTCGAGGTAGAATTCATCGCTGGCTCCGTCCGAGATACGGGGTCGTGCTGCGCGGCACCGTGTCATCGGTGCCGTCGCTTTTTGGTGGGTCACTTCGCCGCCACGACTGACGTGGCCGTTCGCTGCTCGATCCACGATTTCAGGTCCGACTCGCGATATCGGATCGCTCGCCCGACTCGAACAAACGGCAAGCCGTAGCGGCCAGAACTCCTCCAGACGGCGAGCGTCTGCTCTTTGATGCCCAGATAGGTCGCGGCTTCATCTGGTGGTTTCAGTTTTTCGGTCGCGGCTGCCTCTAGTAGTTTCAGTTTTTCGGTCGCGGCTGCCTCTAGTGTTGACTTGGTCATTTGTGGTCTCCGTGAAATGCGGTGCAGCGGAATCAATTTGCGTCCAACGGGAGCCACGGTAAACGAAAACACCCGCCTTAAAAGACGGGTTGTGTGCGTTGCGGGGAGTTGCTGGGAGTTGCGTTTCTGGTGCGGTTTCAGACCTGAATATCGTCGGTGTAACCGGCCGGCAGATCGGCGATCAGCAGCGAAATAGAAGATCGTGTTGAGTTGGGATTCACTCGATACGCTGGCACGGCCTTACGACTTCTGCGCCGCCAGAACGTGTCCTCTGACATCTCGTGCCCCAGCGATTCGAAGATCGTCCGCCACTCATCAACACGGCGATGGCGAGAATACTCAACAGCCCCGCTTGAGGCATCGCGTCCGCTCTCAACTCCGTCCTTGAGAATCGTTGCCCGTGCGTTGTGGCAACAGATTGTGTTGAGCACGAGCCAGCGGTTCTCAGGCAGCTTCCGCAACTTGTCTCCGTCGTCGGTGATCGCGAGTATCCACTCGTTTGACTCGGTCGTGATCGTGACTCCCGGACGCGGTGTAACGTGATCGTCCTCAAACCAGTCTCGCGGACACTGTGAGGCAATATGTTTCGAGAGCGGAATTCCAAGGAATTGTCCGGACACAACGTACCGCTGCCGATTCCAATCGCTGGTTGTGGTGTTCGTGACCTTGTACGCGACCTTCGTTTTCGCGAAGCCACACAGCACGAGCCGCATCAGTGCAACACGCTTGGCATCGGGCATTGGGTCAGCCGTGAACGACTGCCAGCGGGTCGTTAGTTCGGACAGTGTCGAGACGATGACTTCGTCCAATTCAGGATTGTTGCCGACTTCGTAGGGCGTGTCGGCAATTGGTTGCGTGTTCATTTCGCACCGCCTTTCGCGTTCGCCAGCATCATCGCCTTCACGGCTTTATCAACCGCCGCGCGAACCGGGTCGATGTTCAATCGACTGTAGATTGCCGTGGTCGCTTGATTGCGGTGTCCGAGAGTCTTCCCGATGATCGGCAGACTCGCACCGCCCGCCGCCATCCATGAACCGAGTGAGCGTCGCAGGTCGTGCATTCGTAGCTTCGGCAGATCAGCCGCTACTCTGACTGCTTCCCACGGTTTGGTCACGTCGCTCAAATGTCCGAACACGGAACCCGCTGTCCTCGCCGGAAACACGAACGGGCTTTCCTTCGCTGACGCCTTCAACCGCTGGAGAATCGCGACAGCTTCCGCCGTCAGATGAACCCGCTGGGACTCGTTCGCTTTCGTGTCTGGAATCCGCCACGTCGCCGATGACAGGTCGATGTCGGCCCATTGCATCGCCAGCACATTTCCTTTCCTCGCACCCGTCCAGAGCAACAGGCGGAATGCGTCCGCTGCCGTCTGGTTCTCCAACGAATCGACGGCCTTCATGAATCGCGGAATCTCTTCCGGTTGCAGGAACCGGTCTCTCGACTTCTCCGCGAACTTCTTGACCCCCTTGCATGGGTTCGGCCGTTTCCATCCGTGATCGGTCGCGACGTTGAACGTCGTGCTGAGAAGTGCCAGGAGGCGATTGGCCGCGTACTTCCCATTCGCCTTGCCGATCCTTGCATGAAGCGTCTGGATGTCGCTGTGCTCAAAGCTGGAGAGTTTCCGGCCGCTCCAGCCGGTCACGTACCTTTTCCACGTGGCCTTGTCGGTTGCCAGCGATGTCGCCTTCTTGTGTGGGCCGTGGAATTCGACATACAGGTCAAACAACTCACCCATCGTCAATTCGCCACGTTGCTTTCGCTTCGAGTCCGCTGGGTTGACGCCATTCGCAATGGCCGCGTTGTGTTTTGTGGCCAGGTCGCGAACCGTATCGACGGACAACTCAGGGAACCCACCCAGCCGAAGTCGCTCCGTCCGTCCGGAAACTTTCTTCAACCAGTAGAACGACGCGGAACCCGCTGCGGTGATACAGAACGCCAACCCCGAAGTCTTCGCGTCGTACAAGTATTGCCGCCCCTCGGAAGGGGGTTTGATTCGCGAGAGCGACCCCATCGTGAAGTTGATTTTTTTCGCCATCGCCTGAATTCTCCCCTCGCCTAAGTGATCCCGTTTTTCGGGTTGCACCAAAACCGGTGCAACCCCGGTGCAACCTACGTCGTCAAATCCCATCAATTTGCAGGTTGCACCGTGAACGTCATTTCTAAGGGGATTCACGAGAAAAACAAGCTCAGTCAATCATCGTCTATCACTATGGCGAAGTGATTTTGTTGACTCTGAATCACTTAGTCGAGGTTCAAATCCTCGCCGGGCAATTTGAAAACGCTCACTGTTTGTCCGCCTCTGGAGAAACAGCGAGCGTTTTTTGTTGATCGCGATCGCTTGGATCAGCGATTTGACGCGGAGAATTTTCAGTCGCATTGGTTCGGGGCTTCAGCGGTGAGGCAGCGAACCATTGCTGCGTTTCTCCGGCTACTTGGGGGACGATGGTGGTCGAAGTTTTGCTGGTCGATCAGAAGAATCTCCAGCCCCTCGATCTCTTGCAGCGTCTTGCCGGCAATTCCTTGCATGTCGCCGTACATGCCAGCAGGGTCTTGGTCTTTTTGGATTCCTCGGCGGCGATTCTGACTCGCTCGGCTTTGAGTTTCTCGGCGACTTGATCGTCGATGGCAGCCTTGTCCTTGGCGACGGCCGCCTCTCGGTCTTTGATCGCCGTCTCTCACTTGGCGACCTCCGCGTCTTTGTCCGAGGGGCGTTTCTCGAATTTCTGCCGAGTGGTTTCCAGCAACGGCGCGGCGAGCGACTCGGTGAGTTTGATCTCGGTGTGGCAGTGAGGGCAGGTGATCGTGGCATCGTTCATCTCATCCATCCGATGTCTGGTTGGCAGCACGTTGCGGATCTAGTCTGGCCCGGGATGTAAGCCGGCGAACCGCAGAGCGTCAGCCCTCCGAGTTTGCGTGGCTCGCGTTGTCACTTCGGCTCGCCAATAATCCGCTCGCAGTGACGAACCATTCGTTCGTAGTCCCGCCTTCAGGTGGTTCGGAAGACGCCGGCTGAAGCCGGAGCATCGAACTCTCCTTTCAAGGAATTTCATCATGCGACGCTGGCTGGCTCTGCGCGGACTTTGGCTTGTTTTAGGCTCATGCAGCTTGTTGTTTGTCGCCGTCGCACAAGCGGCTGATCCATCGGACGCGGTGCCGGATTCGGCGAGCGTCGTGCTGCGGGTGAAGGCTCCGCAGACCACGTTGGGGAAGCTCGGGGACTTCGTGGATGCTGTGCAACCGGGAGTCGGAGCGGTTGTGAAGGGCAATCTCGCGATCTTGGGGTTGGCGATTTCCAATCCAGGGCTGGCGGGAGTCGACGTCGAGAAAGACTGGTGGGCGATCGTCTTTGCCGAGTCTCGGCAGAAACCGGCGTTGGTCTTCGTGGTTCCTGTGACGGATGCGAATGCGGTGAAGAATGCGCTGCCTCCAGGATTTGAGTTTCACTCGGCGGACAAGTTGGCGATCTACTCGGACAACGCCGAGGCGCTGGGCAAAGTTCGCGACCGAGTGAGCGGCAAAGGGACGGGACTCTGGTCGAAGATTGATGCGTCGTCGAAGAAACTATTCGATGCTTCGGACTTGTCGGTGTTGATCAATTTGCAACAGCTCACGAAAGCGTTTGAAAGTGAGCTGCAGCAGGCCGAGCCGCAATTGGACGGATTCCTGAATCAGATTTCCGGCGCGGTCCCCGACGCTCAGCGATTGCAGTTGATTCCGATTCTCGACATGTACCGCGTGCTCGGAAAATTGGCGTTGCAAGGGGTGCGCGATTCACGCAGCCTGACGCTGGCGGCGTCGTTCTCGAAGGACGCAATTCGGTTCGAGGACCGGCTGCAAGTTGGCGAGGGAACGGCCACCGCCAAATTCTTCGCCGCTCAGCCGACCAGTGAGATGTCGTTGATGAGCCGGATGCCGGCGAACAAGCTGGTCTATTTCGGCGTGCGTGCGGACATGTCCGGTATGGTGGACTGGTCGATGAAGTTCACGAAAGGTCTCTTCACGAGTTCGTCCGACGAACAGAAGGCTCAGTTTGACGACGCCGTGAAGGAGATGCGTGGCTTGAAGTGGAACGAAATGGCAGGCTACTTTGGGCTCAACCTGGAGGCTGTTGGCTCGATTCGGGCCGCTACGGTCGTCGAGGTCACGCCAACCAACCGAATGCGGGAGATCAGCCGTACGATGATGAAAGCGATGTCGGAGATTCAGACCCCGCGTTTCAAGCAGACGATGAAATTGGAACCGGCCGCCGACAAAATCGATGGCATCGAAGTCGATCGTTTCACGACTCAACAAGAGTTCGATCCGTCGCTCGACCCAGATGGTCTCCAGAAGAAGATTCGCGACGTGCTGTTCGGCGAAGCGGGAATGCAACAACTGGTGGCGTATCAACCGAGTCGCGTCTTGCAGACGTTGGGCGGCGGAAAGCCGGAACTGGAAGACCTCGTAAAATCGCTTGGCTCAACCGCGGTGAATGATGCAGCTCGAACGGAGGCTCGCAAGCGATTTTCCGAAAAGGCGAACGTGGTCGTCCTGGTGGATGTCGCTCGGCTGCTGGTCGGCGGGATCAAGCTTGCTGCTCGTGAAAAAGTGATCCCCATCGATGCGGCCGTGCTCGACGGGCTGCAACTGCAACCGTCGTTCATCGGGGGCGCGATCGCCTGCGAGCCAACAGCCGCACGAGCACAACTCGAAATTCCAGTCGCTCAGGCTCAAGGCATTGCGAAGATCGTCATGCTGATGATCCAGCGGGCGCGGTAAATAGGCCAATTGCCAAACACAATAACCCGAAGTGTCAGTGAGGGCGAACAGCAACAAAGCCCTCGCGGATACTTCGGGTTCGCGTTTCGCGGTCAGCATCCGACTCACTTGATCTCGCGGATGCGGATGTTTTTGAACTCGGCCCACATCGGGTTTCCGGCGTGCAGTTGCAGAGCCAGGATGCCTTCCGTCAGCGCGAGTTCCGGATAGTTGTCCGTGAAGTCGAGGACCAGCGTGTTATTGAGGTAATGCTGGATGTGGTTTCCTTTGGCGATGATCACCACGTTGTTCCAGTCGTCGAGCTTGAAGAGCTTTTTGAACGCCGCCTGATCGACCAAGTCGGACTTGATGAGCTTCTTGCCGTCCTTCTCCCAAGTCGCTTGTTCGCCGACGAGGCAGATGCGTCCGCGCTTGCCACCTTCGTCGTAGATGAAGCCACCGACGTTGGGGAGTTGCGTCTCGTTGCGAATTTCGTGCTGATAACCGCGCACGACCCATTGGTTGCCGGTCTTGCCATCGGTGATGTGCTTCGAGCGGTATTGAATCCCAGAGTTGTTCGTCGCGTTACAGCGGAACGAGAGTCGCAGTTCAAAATTTTTCGTGGTGCCGTCCTTCCAAATAATGAAGGTGTTCCCCTTGGCCGGATTCTCGGCGGTTGTTTCGCCGTGGATGACTCCGTCCTTGACGCTCCACAACCGAGGGTCGCCGTCCCACCCCGTGAGATCCTTGCCGTTGAACAACGACTTCATCCCGGTGGCTTCCGGCGGAGCATCGGCCCCCCAAACACAGACAGGAATCAACAGTGCGGTCAGAAGAACCAAGTTGCGAATCATGTTTTTCTCCGGGGATGTTGGACGGCGAGAGCAGGCACAACGATCATGTGTCGGTCCCGATCTTAGCCGAGTCGTGAATCAAAATCGAAACGCCGCACACTGCGTTTTCCGTGGGAGGCTCGATGACTTCGCTCAACCGACGAGACTTGTTGAAGGCCGGCCTGTCCACCGCTCTGGGAGCGGCCATCCCCACAGCGTCATCGGCGCTGGGATTCGCTCCGGCCCGTGAAAAGCTGCCGGTCGCGGCGGTCGTCACGGTCTATCGCAAGAACAGCCACGCCGATGTGATCGTCGGGAAAATCTTGGAGGGCTTTCAGCAAGACGGAGGCAAGGGGCCGGACCTGCGGCTCATCTCGCTCTACACGGATCAAGTTCCCAACGGCGATCTCAGCCGCGAGCTGGCCGAGAAGCATGGCTTTCGGTTGGCCAAGTCCATCGACGAAGCGATCACGCTGGGCACGGACAAAGTGCAAGTCGCAGGCGTGCTGAGCATCGGTGAGCACGGCGACTATCCCTTCACGCCCGACACGAAGCAGCATCAATACCCGCGCCGACGTTTCTTCGACGAGATCGTGGCGACGTTTCGCCGCTGCGGGAAAGTGATTCCCGTGTTCAACGACAAGCATCTGTCGTATCGCTGGGAAGACGCACGCGTCATGGTTGAGACGGCCAAGAAAATGAACTTCCCGTTTCTGGCGGGTTCGTCAGTTCCGGTCTCGTGGCGCGAGCCGCCGCTGGAACTGCCGCGTGATTGTGAGATCGAAGCCGCGCTGACGATTGGTTACGGCGGCTTCGAGTCTTACGGCTTTCACGCGATCGAGGCGCATCAGTGCATGATCGAGCGTCGTCGTGGCGGCGAAACGGGGGTCGTCTCGGTGCAAGCGGTCACCGGCGACGAAATCCGCAAGACCGAGTCAGCGGGCCTCTGGTCCAGCGAACTCTTCGCCGCAGCATTGAAGCAACTGCCTGGAGCACCGCAGGATGCCGATCAGTGGAAAATCAAAGACAACTCGGCCGCGTACCTGTTGCAGCATCGCGATGGGCTGAAGTCCGCCGTCGTCATGGCCAACGGCTTGGCAAGAGCGCAGGCCATTGCCGTGAAGCTGAAAGGTCGAGCCGAACCCTTGGCGACGTGGTTCAAGTTGCAGAACGGAGCACCCTACGGGCACTTCGCTTTCCTGCTACAGGCCATCGAAGAGACGATCCATTCCGGCCGAGCCGCCTATCCCATCGAACGCACGTTGTTGACCACCGGCATTCTGGACCGAGTCATGCAAAGCCTCGCCCAAAATGGCCGCCGTTTGGAGACTCCCGAATTGGCGGTGACGTACCAGCCTGCCGATTGGCCGTTTGCCAATCACCCGCGATCCACGTTAACACTGCCGAGCGACTGAGACGTTGACAAAAACCGTAGCCACAAGCTGCAAGCTGGCAGCTACGCGAGTCTTCAAGGAGAACGACGCTGATGAATTCCTGCCGATCTGCTCGACTGTTGATGATGCTGTGGCTCGCTTGTGGAACGACTGCGTGGTCGTCGGTCTTGGCGGAAGATGCGAAGCCCGCCTTTCCGCCGATGCGGCTGTTGAAGACTGCGGAGGGGACGCGTTTCGGACTGTTCGGCGAGAAGCCGGCGGCTCCGGCGACGACGTTGTTCATCTTCGCGACCGGCATCGACGAGATGGGGAGCGATCCGACTCGGTACTACACGCAGACCGGCCGCGACTTGGCCAAAGACGGCTGGTTGTACGTCGTACTCGATCCTCCGTGTCACGGATACGACCACAAAGAGGGGGAGCCAGCGGCCTTGATGGGCTGGGCACATCGCGTGAAGGCAGGGCAAGACTTGATGGAGCCGTTCGTCAAACGCTGCTCGGCGGTGCTCGATCATCTGATTGCGGAGGGTTACACCGATCCCAATCGAGTGGCCGCGTCGGGCACGTCACGCGGCGGATTTTGCGCGTTGCACTTCGCCGCTGGGGAACCGCGTGTCCGGGCCGTGACGGGTGTGGCTCCGGTGACGAATCCGCTGGCGCTGGCCGAGTTCAAAGGTGTCACGGATGAGCAAGCAAAGTCGATCAACATCGACCGCCTGACGGATCGGCTGGCGGGCCGCATCGTCTGGTTGAGCATCGGCAACGATGACGCACGTGTCAGCACTGACGACTGCGTTCGTCTGGCTCGCAACATCGTCACCACCACGCGCCGCCTGAAGCCGGAGATGAAAGTGGTCCCCGTCGAACTCCTCATTGGCCCGTCAGAGGGGCATCGAGCGGTTGACGATGCGTATCTGCTCGAAGCTCATTTTCTGCGGAAGCACTTCAAGAACTAGGGGCAATGATCGCGCGGCGACCCTGGCCGAAGTATTCGCGGATGAAATCCATTCGGTCGCCGTCGTGTCGGATCAATCGCACGAGTGCGAGCAGTTTTTCTTGGTCGCGTCGCAGTTTGAGCGCGAGACGCTCTTGATCGAGCAGTTCGTCTGGCAACGAGGACGGAATTTCGATTTGCAGGCTCTCGTCGTCCCAAGTCCCGGCGATCACGCCGTAGCGGTCGAGCATTCCGAGCACGGTCTCTAGCCGATGATCGTGCTTTTGCTTGGCGTGCAGTTGCCCGCGCAGCCAGTCGAGTCCGAAGGCCATGGCCCGCTCGTGGTCGTGAGCGATCAGGCCGTAAACGCGGTGATAAAAGTCGGCGTCAGGGTTGCTCCAGCGGATGAATTCCATCTGGGTCGTGAGGTCCGCTTCGTCGTACAGCAGCAGACAATCGGAGGGAAGACCATCGCGGCCGGCGCGACCGATCTCCTGATACCAGGCTTCCATTGAACCGGGAATTTCGGCGTGAAGAACAAACCGAATGTCTTCCTTGTCGATGCCCATGCCGAAGGCCGGCGTCGCGAGGACCAGCGGGCAATGCCCCTGCATGAATTCGTTTTGAATGCGACGGCGGTCGTTGCGTTCGAGGTCGCCGTGATAGCAGACGTGCGGGACACGCCGCTGACGCAGCAGTTCGCTGAAGCGTTCGAGCGTGCGGATCAGCGTGAAGTAGATGATGCCGCTGCCAGGCGACGTCGAGTACCGATCGCGTACCGCGACGATGTGTTCGAGTTTTTCTTCGTCGCCCCAAACCACTTCGACGTTGAGTCTCAAGTTGGGACGGTCGATCCCTTCGTGAAAGAGTTCGATCTCGTCTGGCCGCAGGCCGAGTTGCCGCACGATGTCAGTTTGTACGTCAGGCGTGGCGGTGGCGGTCAGCGCGATCGTGGTGGGATTGCCGAGCCGCTCGCGAATCTCGATCAGCCGCGAGTAGTCCGGTCGAAAATCGTGGCCCCACTCGCTGATGCAGTGCGCTTCATCGACCGCCAACAGCCGCACTTCGCGGCGAGCGATGACGTCCAGAAAATCCGGCTTCCGAAACCGTTCCGGCGTGACGTACAGCAACCGATACCGGCCCGCGGCGACTTCGGCGTAGCGTTTCTCACGCTCCTCCCGCGACAACGACGAATTGATGAACGTCGCCTCGATGCCTCTGGCGCGCAAGGCGTCGACTTGGTCCTTCATCAGCGCGATGAGCGGCGACAACACGAGAGTGACGGTCGGTCGCGGCGACGTTTCGGTGTCGTCGGGCATCAGCGCGGGAATTTGGTAGCACAGTGACTTGCCGGCTCCGGTCGGCATGATGACCAGCGCGTGGCCACCGCCGAGCACTCGGTCGATGATGGCGGCTTGCGATCCGCGAAAGGACTCGAAGCCAAAGAACTGAGACAGGACGTCAATCGGTTTCATCCGCGACGATGTGACGCATTCTGTCCGGCGATGCAAGTGGTTGAGACGTTCAAAACTCTCCGCGCAGTCCCGCCTCATGCATCAGCTGAGCGGTGGACGTGTACGCTTCGCGGACCCAGTCTTCGATGCGGTCGGGGTCGGGCGAGTATTCCAGTTCGATCGACACCGCGCCTTCGATGCCGAGCGATTTGATCTCGCGGAGGTACGGCAGGAAATCGACGACGCCTCGGCCGGGGGGCAGGTCGCCGTGCTTCTGGCCGTCGCAGTCCGAAATGTGAACGTGAATCGCTTTGCCCCTCAGGCGTCGCAATTCTTCGGGAGCGACCTTCGCGAGGCATAAGTGCGAGATGTCGATGTTCGCCTGCAATGCCGGGTGATGGACGTCGTCGATGAATTGAGCCATGCGATCGACGTTGTTGAGCAGCGACAGCGCGAACGGTTCTAACTCCAGAGCGATCTGCACGCCGAGTTTGTCTGCGTGCTCGGCCAGGATGCGGCAAGTGCGGATGCCGGTGGCCCATTGTTCGGCGGGCGGGATGACTTCTTGATTCCAGATGTATTCGCCGAGCACCAGCAGCACGTTCTTGGCTTCGAGTTCGTAGGCGAAGTCGAGGTACTGCTTGACACGTTCGATGTGAAACCGCTGCACGCTGGGATTGAAATCGATCAACCCGACCGCCACGCAGCAGACCGAAACGATTGGCAACCCGGCTTTGTCGGCCTCGCGCTTGATGAGCTTGCGCTCGCGCACGTCGATGTCGAGTGGATCGGCGAAAATGTCGATCGTGTCGAAGCCGAGTTCCTTCGTCTTGTGAATGCCCCAAGCGGTTTCGCGTCCGCTCTGCGCCCAGGCGGAATTGATCAGGCCGAGTTTCATGGAGATGTCCTTCGCGGGTGAGAAATCGGAATCGACTTTACTGCCCTCACTCGGCCTGAGAAAGCGAGGCGGGAATGAACCGCTACGAGGTAGTTGCAGAGGCGAAGTGCCGGGCCTATCGTCCGGCTCACAAACGACATCACTCAGACGCCAGCGGTTGAAGAAACCGACCGGCGATAAGGATCCGGTGCTCATGGTCGCGCCTCACGCAACAACGCAATGTCTCAGATACGGCGACGGCCAGCAGTTTGAGATCGACTTGGATTTGAGCCGCCTCGCCGGTCGGAACCGACCGCCGGAGCCAGCCGCCGACTTCGCTAGCGAAGTGCGACGGCAATTGGCGGCACCGCTCGACTTTCCACCGTTGGAGTTGGCGGTCGTGACGGGCGATCGCGTGGTCATCGCGTTGGATCGGCACACTCCGGGAGCGGCCGAGATCATCACCGCCGTGTGGTCGATTTTTGCGCGGCGATCCATCAAGCCCGCCGACGTGACGATTCTGCAACCGGCGAGTTGGAAGCTCGACCAATTGCCGGACCCGCGAGTCGCGTTGCCGAAGTCGGTTCGCGAGGCGATGCACTGGACGATTCACGACGCGACCGACAAAAAGCGTGAGCGATTTCTGGCGAACTCCGCGAACGGCGAGCGAATCTATTTGGATCGTGAAGTCGTCGATGCGGACTTCGTGCTGCCGATCGGCGCGGTCGGCTTCGATCCGCTGCTCGGATTTCGTAGTGCGGGGAGTGCGATCTTTCCGGGCTTGTCCAACATCGACTCGATGGCCAAGGCACGCGGACAGGATCACTCCGAGTTGCGTCCCGAAGACGACCGCCCACTGCGACAGCTACAAGATGAAGGTGCGTGGCTGCTGGGTGTGCAGTTCGGAATTCAGGTGCTGCCCGGCGTTGCCGGCCAGCCGGCCGGAGTGATCGCCGGTGCGCTGGAGCCGACGACAACGGCAGCGCGAGACTGGCTCAAACAAAACTGGTTTGTCGAGCAACCGCAGCGTTGTGAAATCGTCGTGGCGGCGGTCGATGCGGATGCGGCCGGCACGAATTGGGATCAGATCGGAGTCGCCTTGCAGACGGCTCGCAATCTGGTGCAGCGCGGCGGCAAGATCGTGTTGCTGACAAATCTCTCGGCCGAGCCGACTGAGGGGTTTCGATATCTTCAGCAATGCGGTTCGCCTCGTGAGGCGCTTAAGCCGCTGCGATTGGAAAGTCCGCCGGATTTGATTCCAGCCAGCCGACTCGCCTCCGCCGCCGATTGGACGACGGTGTACTTGGTGAGCGGATTGAGTTCCGATTTAGTCGAAAGCCTGTGCATGACGCCGCTCGCGCCGGCTGAGGCGGCGAAGTTGCTTGGCCGCAGCGGCTCGTGCTTGTTGCTGGAATCGGCTCAGCACACGTTTGGCTACGTCCCGTAGTCGAGGCGCAGCCCTCCCCCATCGTCGTCCTCATTTGCAAAATTGTGGCTCGAACGATCAAGTCTTCGTCGGCTCTTCATGTGCACTGGTTGAAACTCGTTCTGGCTGACACCAGCCTGCACGTCTCGGCAACGATTGCCGACGAATCGGATCTTCTTGTGGGATGTCTCAGACGCCGCGATCCGATTTCTGATGGCCGTTGCGGGTAGTGAGATCTGATCCAGAGACCGGCTCGTGATTCTTGTACTCAAAATTGAGGAGAAGGCCATGAGGACTTTGGGAACACCTTCGCGTCCGCGCGGATTCACGTTGATTGAGCTGCTGGTGGTGATTGCCATCATCGCGGTTCTGATCGCTCTGCTGTTGCCGGCCGTCCAGCAAGCTCGCGAAGCGGCTCGCCGATCGCAGTGCAAGAACAATCTCAAGCAGCTCGGCTTGGCGGTGCAGAACTATCACGACCTCTTCAAAATGTTCCCGTTTGGATTCGACGCCCGCGAAACATTGTGGCACGCGCAGATTCTGAATCAGATCGACCAAGCTCCATTGTTCAAAACGCTGATCTGGGATGAGAACGGGCTGGGAAATTGGGATGCCGTCGGTTCGCCGAACCTCAAAGCGTGCGAGACCGTCATCGGCGTGTTTCGCTGCCCGACGATGTCACGTCCGGAACACGACAACAATCAAGGCATCCCTGGCCGCGTTCCCAACAGCTACCGAGGCTGCGCGGGATCGAACGTCTACTCGGACGATGCCAGCACGATCCCGGCCGGAGTTCCAGCTGGGGCGAAATCGCTCGAAGAGTCGCCGTTGGATGGCATGATGTATGGTTGCAGCAGCATCCGGATCAGCGATGTGAAGGACGGCACCAGCAACACAATCTTTTTCGGCGAGTCGTACAACGACGCGTACACAAAGGACAATCAAGAGATGGACTACTGGCAGATGGGCTCGCCGCAAAGTGGTGGCTGGAATCCAGGCGGCATCGGGGGCACTGAGTACAGCGAAGGTCTCGGCTCGACCGGACCCAAGATGAATAGCCGTCTCGATCCCAGCATCAACGGTGTGCTGATGGAGATGTCGTTTGGAAGCTATCACACGGGTGGTGCGCACTTCGGAATGACGGACGGCTCCGTGCGGTTGATCTCGCAAAGCGTCAACCTCACGACGTATCGCGGCTTGGGATCACGCAGCGGCAAGGAACTCCTTGGCGAGTTTTAGTGGTTCCGCCGAGTTGCTAGTCTTCGCGAATTCCCAGTGGCAGCGATTGAGCGGGTGCTGGCCGAGACAACCAGTGATGGATGACCGATGAGAACTCAAACTGGATTCGTCTTGGCTTGGATTTGCTTGCAATTCATAGCGGGTTGCGGCGGTGTCGCTCCGACTGCGAACTACAGCACGGTCACTTTGCTGCGCGTATCCGGGTCCGTCACTTTGGACGGCAACCCATTACCCGCCGCTGTCGTGACGTTTGACGCCGAGGACGGCCAATTCTCATACGGACTGACCGACTCCAACGGCAAGTTCTCGCTCCAGTTTGACTCGGCCAAGTCTGGAGTCACTCCCGGAAAAAAGACGGTCAGGATCAGCACCACGCGAAAGATTCTGGGGCTGAATTCCAAGGAGGAAGGTGGCGGCGAGGACGGCGGCGGCGAAGGCGAGTCCTCCAAGACGAGTCCGCGTCCCACGGAATTGGTTCCCGCCCGCTACAACCAGAAGTCCGAGTTGTCTGTCGAAGTCAGTTCATCGAAGAAGCATTTCGAATTTCCTCTGGTCTCGCAATAGTTTCGAGTCCACAGTGATCGGCTCTCCACTCGCTCGCAAAAAAGCCCGACCGGGTTTCGGGAATTTCTTGACTTGGCGAGTTACCAGCCGTTGTCTTCGTTCGCCCGGAGAATTCCGGCCGCGATGGCCGGAGACTGACTGGGAGCAAACCGATCCGTGTGTGAGAGTGGCGGATCAAAAAGCAGCCAGCGTGCCGGTGCGCTCGACGCGGCACACGGCCGATGCGCGGAGCGTGATCACGCTCAAACGCCGAAGAATGGAACACCGTCGGATTCGGAAACGTCGAGGAAGTTCTCTTCAATTCTTACCGGACCCAGTTCATCGAAGAGCGTGTTGAGTGTTCTCAACATGTCGCGCTGACGCGAAGAAGTCCGAAACTCGGCGAGTTGCTCGCGTTCGAAAGTTTCACCGGCGGTGAGCAGCGTCGCGGTCATCGGAACCCGTTTTCCTGGCCACCGACATGGCGGCCGAATGTCCCGCAACTCTAGGTCAGTCACCTGACATGCAACGGGCGTTTCGAATGTTTCGCAAAAAAACGAACCGGCACAATCGTTACAGAAGTTGGAATTCGGAGGGCGAGAAGTAGACCGGACGCCTACGTCCGGTCTACTTCTCCCTATTTGCTTTGCAACCGCACGACACCGTCCCAATCGACGGGAGCCTTGCGGTTGTGCTGGGCAATCAGAGCCAGCAGGAAGTCCTGCGCGCGATCGGTGGCTGGCATGTCGTGCAGACAGCGATAGGCCGCTTCCCAGCGTCCCGCGATGAAGTCATCGACCCCTTGTTCGTACCGAGCGAGATGTGCGTCGGTCAGTTCGGGGAGATCAGCGGCGGACGGGACCAACTCGGAAACGATCAACGGTGTCTCCAATCCGAATGGCAGCACTTTGGCCAAGCGCCGCACGCGCCCCTCAGACGGATCGAGTCGTTCGCGAACCAACGCGGCGAGAATCTCGTCCAGCAGGATCGGCACACGCAGTTGGCTGGTCATCGTTTCGAGGCGGCTCGCGAGATTCACAACGGGGCCGAAGACGGTGACTTTCACTTGCTCGGCGGTACCGATCTTGCCGGCGACGGCTCGACCGTGCGCGAGGCCGATCCCCATTTGAAAATTCGCCAGCGGATGTCCGGCCTGCTGAAACGTCTCCGCGAAAACTTTGCGAATGCCGAGCGCGGCGCGGCAGGCTTGCAGAGCGGACTCATCGGAGGCAAACGGCCAACCCCAAAAGCCGAGCGCGGAGTCTCCCTGAAAATCACCGGTCACGCCGCGATGCTGCAAGATGTGCGACGTCATCACGCCCAACGCCTGACTGACGCGATTGAGCAGGCCAATCAAATCACCGGCGGATTCCTCGGCGTGATGACTGAAACCGCGCAGGTCGCAGAACATCACCGTCACTTCGCATTCGCGCGGCGCGAGCGTTTCAGTGTTCAACTCGTTGCCCAGCGCGGACAAGATCGTCGGCGCAAAGAATTGCCGCAGCCCGGCCTGTTGGCGTTCCAGCCAATTCAAACGGCGCACCGAACTGATGATCTCGGCGACCAGTTCGGTGAATTTCACATCGGCTTGCAGGTGCATTGTTTCGGACGCCGGAACATTGCCGCCGGTGAGCGAGCGGCCCTGTTTGCCGGCGACATACAAACCCCAGGTCGCCTGCGGCCCGTCGGGAACCGGCGTGCAAAACGCCCAATCGAATTCGGCGGCGGCGGTGTATTCCGGGTTGGACTGCGTGGCTGTCGGCCAGAGATGCAGCACGCTGAACCGCCGCTTGAGGGCTTCCGCGACCAGGCGAGAACTGGGACGAAACCCACCGGCCGTTTCACGGCGGCGCGTCCAATGCGCGAGTTCCACTTTGTCGCCGGTGCCCAACCGCACGATCGCGACCGCTTCGGCTTGCGTCACTCCGGCCAGCAGCAGATTCGTCAGCCGGAAGAAGAGATCATCGTCGGTGCGAGCGCCGCCGATGACTTCCGGCAGGTGCATCAAGACTTCCATTTGCCGGTCGGCGTCACGAAATCGGATTTGCCGGAGAGTCTGCGCGTCGAAGGTCATTTCCTGCATCGGCGCTTCGGCCGATGCGAACGGCTCGGAACCGGGTCGCGTCAGATGAAACAGCGTCCCGCCGAGCACGAACTGGTCGCCGCCACGCAACTCGCAACGATCAACAATCTCGCCGGCATGAAACAGCGAATTGGTCGCTTCGCCGAGCCGCTCGATTCGCACGTGTCCGTTGATCACAGTGACGCGGACATGTCGCCGCGAGATCGCCGCATCCCAGGGGACAATCAAATCCGATTCCGTGCCGCGGCCCAAAACAAAACTCTGACCACTGGTCAGTGTGTGCTTCAAACGCTGCTGTGGTTCCGGACCTTCGGCGAGGAGTTCAAACTCGGACATCGGAAGGAGTCGCCTCGCGTTTATCCGTAAAGCTCGTGAGCCTGTTTGTGCTCCAGTCGCTTCGCACGGATCAGGCCGTCGGCCAGCTTCTCGCCCTTCGGATCGAGGTACACGCGGCCGGTCGCCTCACCCTTACCCGGACTGACGTTGAGCACATGAATGTTGAAGATGAACGCCGTCTCGGACGTCGCCTGAAACCAGTGGATGTTGTCCTTGTGGTCCGAGATCGACGATGCCTCGCCCCGATGAAATTCACGGTCGGTGGTCGGCTTGATGAGGATGTGCGAGTCCTCGTCTTTCACGCGATCGTACAACCGGCCATGAAAATCTCCTTTGAGGATCAGGAATGACGTCGCCATGTTATTGTGCCCGTGCGGCACGACCGAGCGGCCTTTCTTCAGTGCGAAGACTTGTCGTCCGAAGACGTACTCCGTCGGCAGACCCTCGACCTTTGGGAATTTCGGCCGCAGGCTGTTGGCTCCGTTGTCCACGATCTTCAGGTCTTTGGTGATCGCGTCGAAGTCGATCAACCGCATCACGTCAGCCGGGTCGATTTTCTGAAACAACGCTTCGACCTGCTTCTGCCAATCGACCTGCTTGAGCTTCTGCCCCTGCACATCTGCCGCCAACGAGTTGACCTGCTTGAGCCACTCAATCGCCGCCGGCTTGACCTCATCGGCAAAAGCATCCGCTCGGAAGATCGTCTCCAGCAACGAATATCCCAACAGTGAGCTGAGTGTGCAGCGCGTGAACTCACGACGTGAGAGCTGTGACATGACACGGCCTTTCTGGTGAAGTTGCAAGATGGCGGCGGATTGTAGGTGTCTTGCACACGAACCCGAAGCCCCAGCGAGGGCGAACGCGGCGTTGTCGTCATCCGAATCGCGGCGTTGTCGATGTCGGTGATCACTGGAAAATCCGTGAGTTCTGCGAGGCGAATCCGAATTCCAGTGGACATGAGAGCCTTCGAACTACTTTTTGGGTTTGGCGACGACGGCATCCATTCCCGCTCGCCACGCGGACAGCTTGTCCCGCATCACGGCGGCGGTCGCATCGGGCCTGAGCCGTGAGGAATCAATGTCCTGGTACAGCCGCTTGTACCACGCGGGCTCGAAGTCAGGGTTCGGGACGTTGCTCTGTGCTCCGACAAACATTCGCCACGCCGCGAGCTTGGACTGCATGTCTGCGGCTCGCTGCGGCTCCTTCGCGGCGAGGTCGTGCTCCTCGGATCGGTCGTCCCTGAGGTTGAACAACTCCAGGCGAACGTCCTCGTAGTGCTCGATGAGCTTCCAGTCGCCGATCCGAATCGCGCCAGCAGGGCGGCCTCCTTGATTGTTGTAGTGCGGGAAGTGCCACAGCAGCGGACGAACCGCCAGCGATCCTCCTTTCAGCAGCGGAGCGAAGCTGATGCCGTCGGATTTGCTCGCCTCAAACGACACGCCGCACAGATCGAGGATCGTCGGCAGCCAGTCGGTGTTGATCACCGGCGCGTCGCTGACTTTGCCGGCCGGCACGACCTTCGGCAGCCGCACGATCAGCGGAATGCGCAGTCCACCTTCGTAGAGGTAGCCCTTGCCGGCGCGGAATGGCGTGTTATGAGTCGGCGCGTCTTCCTTCAATTCAGGAAGGTGAACTCCGCCGTTGTCCGATGTGAAGACGACCAGCGTGTTGTCTCGCAACTTGAGTTCGTCCAACGCATCCAGCAGCCGGCCAACGCAGTCGTCGAGCGTGTTCACGACGGCGGCATACGTCGGGTTGAAGCTGTCTTTGAACTTCGCGATCAACTCCGGCTTCGCGGCCAGTGGGATGTGCGGATTGTTGTGCGGCAGGTAGAGAAAGAACGGTTGGTCCTTGTTCGCCCGCAAGAAGTCGATTGCGTGAGCGGTCAATTCGTACTCGCCTTTGCCACCTTCCTCAACGGTCGGCGGAGTGTTCGCCTTACCGACGTGGACGACGTCGAAGCCTTGCTCCTTCGGCCCGAAGCTCGATCCGCCGAGATGCCACTTGCCGATGCACGCCGTCGCGTAGCCAGCGGACTTGAGGTGCTCGGCGAGCGTCGTGTGTTCCAGTGCGAGTTGCAGATTGATCTTTGGATGCAGCAGCTTCTGCGACGGAGCATCGCCGCGCCCCGGCAAGAATGTCGTCAGGTGCAATCGCGCCGGAGACAGCCCGGACATGATCGCCGCTCGTGACGGCGAACAAATCGGCTGAGCACAATATGCCGACGTGAACTGCATTCCCTCCGCCGCCAGTCGATCCAGCCGAGGAGTCGCCTGATCTTTCCGGCCGTAGCAGCTCAGGTCATTGATGCCGAGATCATCCGCCAAGATGAAGATGACGTTCGGCGGCCGTTGCTCGGCGGCGAATGCCAGCGAGGACAAACAGCACAAACCAACAGCCAGTCGTTCTCGAAGTCCTCGCATCGACTCGTCCTCCGCTTGTCTTTCTTTGCGTCTCCACGCCTTTGCGCGAGACTCGTCCCAGAGACAGTCTCCGAAAGCACGGTCCAAGTTGCGAGCATCCCGCGACCCCGATAACTTGCCCCACGATGTAGGGCTTCATTCCGCACCTCCTTTGGCTCGGAGAACGACATGCGACAGTTGACGATTTTGGTGGCCGTGATCGGATTGCTGGGAGTGGCCGCGACATGGAAGGTCACGGGAGCTCCGACAGCGGGTGCTCCAGCGACGGCGACCAAAGATGGCCTGTCGATTCGTGTCGAGGCTAAGAACCCGTTCACACATCTCGAAATCAATCGTCGGCCGAATAGTTTTCAGTTCGCGATCGTCTCCGACCGAACCGGTGGACGCCGGCCGGGCGTATTCTCGAAGGCGGTCGAGAAGATCAATCTCTTGCAGCCGGAGTTCGTGATTTCTGTCGGGGACTTGATCGAAGGTTATTCCGAAGATCCCGGTGCGTGGGCGCTGGAATGGAGCGAGTTTGAAACCAAGCTCAGCCGTTTCCAAATGCCGTTCTTCTTCTGCCCCGGCAATCACGACATCGCCAACCTGCCGATGAGCAAAGAGTGGCATCGCAAGTTCGGCCGCAGCTACTACGACTTCCGCTACCAGGACTGTCTGTTCGTGGTGCTCAACACCGAGGACGAACCGAAGAAAGATCGCGAGTACTTCTTCAAACCCGAACAGCGAGCGTGGCTGAAACAGGTCTTGGCGAACAACCAAGACGTCCGTTGGACGTTCGTGTTCCTGCACAAGCCGGTCTGGTCGATCACCAAGCACAAAGACCCGGCGGACAACTCCACGTCGCTGGGTTGGGACGAAATCGAAGCCTCGCTGCAAGGCCGCAAGCACACGGTCTTCTCCGGTCACAATCACGTTTACGCCAAGAGCGTTCGCAACGGCATGGACTACTACATCCTCGCGACCACCGGCGGAGCCTCGACGCTGACCGGCCTGAAGGACGGCAAGTTCGATCACTTCTGCTGGGTCACGATGAAGGATTCCGAGCCAGTCCTCGCCAACATTCTGCTCGACGGTGTCGAAGACAAGAACATCCGCACGGTCGCCCCGAATGGGCGGTAGCCACGCTCGCCAGAACGTGGGCCGCGCCGGAGTTCGCCCACGTTCTGGCGAACGTAGCTACGAGCGTGCCCGCCGATAGAACGGCAGCTCCACGATCGTTGCCGCTTCACGCTGTCCGCGCACGTCGATCTCGACGCGCGCGCCGACCGCCGCCGACTCACGAGCGACGTACGCCATTGCGATCGACTTTTCGAGCGTTGGCGAAAATGTTCCCGAAGTCACCTCACCGATGTGCGCCGGCCCCGAGAGAACCTGCGCCCCTTCGCGAGCGATCCGTCGCCCCGCCAACACGAGACCGACTCGCTGTTTCACCGGTGGTTGAGGTTTCGTCAGCAACGTGGCCTTGCCGATGAAGTCTTTGGCTTGCGGCTTCACCGCGAACGACAGCCCTGCCGAGATCGGGTCGATCGACTCAGACAACTCGTGTCCGTAGAGCGGCATTCCGGCTTCAAGCCGCAGCGTATCTCGACAGCCCAACCCACACGGCAGCAAGCCGGCGGAGGCTCCCCGTTCGGTCAATGTCTCCCACAACTTCACGCCGTGCTCGCGAGGTACGATCACTTCAAAGCCATCCTCGCCCGTGTAACCCGTGCGAGTCACGATGCCGCGGTGGCCGAGCACGTCCGTCTCGCAACCGAAGTAATACCGCAAGTGAGCGAGGTCCTCGCCGGCCAGCGGGGCGAGTAACTCCACTGACTTCGGCCCTTGCAGCGCGAGCATCGACCATTTGGCCGAACAATCTTCCACGGACACGTTGAACCCCGTGCGATGTTTGGTCACCCAATCGACGATTTTCAGACGGTTCGAGGCATTCACCACCAGCAAGTGCCAGTTCTCGAATCGAGTCACGAGCACGTCATCCAGCACGCCCCCCGCTTCGTGACAAATCAGCGAATACCGCACCTGTTCCAACTTCAACGAAGCGACATCGTTCGTCAGCAGGTGATCGAGCAGCTTGACCGAGTCCGTCCCGGTGAATCGCAACCGTCCCATGTGCGCGATGTCAAACAGTCCCGCCGCGCGACGGACGGCGTGATGCTCTTCGGTGATCGAGCGATACTGCACCGGCATGTGCCAACCACCAAACTCGACCATCCGCCCGCTATGTGCGGCGTGCCAATCATGCAACGGGGTTTGAAGTAAATCAGACATCCGTGTGGCTCCGAGATTTGAGATTTCGAAAACGGTCTCACGGCTGCCGGCCGAACGCCGATGGCTGAATACCGACAGCGGTTATGCCGTTTTTCCCGCAATCAACTTTGCCAACGCATCGGCGTCGTACACGCACCCGCCCCAAGTGCCGCCACCAAGCTGTTGCAGCAATGCCCAGAGTTTCGTGTCGTCAGGAAGCTGCGGATCGGGCAGCAGCGGCTGCGCGGGTTCACGCTCGGCGAGGATTCGCGCACCGGCTTCCGGCGAGAATCGGCGATCCGCTTCGCCGACGAAATTCAAACTGCCGTCGAGCGTGTTGCGGTCGATGATGATTTCGATCAGATCGCCGTCGCGGAGCTTGCCGATCGGGCCGCCGGCCAGCGCTTCGGGACCGACGTGGCCGATGCAGGCTCCGGTCGAGACGCCGGAGAAACGCGCGTCGGTGATCAAGGCCACCTGCTTGCCAAACGACAGATACTTCAACGCGGAGGTGAGCTGAAACGTCTCTTCCATGCCGGCTCCGAGCGGGCCGCGGCACATCAACACGATCACGTCGCCCGCTTCGATCGTTTTCGTTCCACGGCCCTTCACCGCCGCGATCGCGTCCCGTTCGGACGTGAAGACTTTCGCGGGGCCGAGCTTCCGATAGACGCCGTCGGCATCGACCACGCTGGGATCGATGGCCGTGCTTTTGATGACCGACCCTTCCGGCGCGATGTTCCCGACGGGGAACGTCACGGTGCTCGTCAACCCGCGCGAACGAGCACGCTCAGGAGACATCACTACATCGTCGGGATCGACGCCGTCGGACGATCGCAGCAATGCTCGCAGTTCGCGGCGGCGATCGGATTGTTCCCACCAGTCGAGCACTTCTCCCAGCGGTCGCCCGGTCGCCGTCAGCGCATTCAAACGCAGCAGGCCCAACGTGCGCAGATGCAGCATCACTTCGGGTACTCCGCCCGCGAGGAAGAACTGCACGGTCGGATGCCCCTTCGGCCCGTTTGGCAGGACATCGACCAGACGCGGCACTTGCCGATTGATCCGGTTCCAGTCTTCCACGACCGGCCGCTTCAAACCCGCCGAGAACGCGATCGCAGGAATGTGCAGCAACAGATTCGTCGAGCCACCGCAGGCCGCATGGACGACCATCGCATTGTGGATTGAATCGTCGGTCAGCAGCTTGCGCATGGTCAGCCCAGCAGTTTCCATCGCGATGACCGCGCGAGTCGATCGGCGAGCCGCGTCCAACCAGATCGCTTGCCCCGACGGCATCAACGCGGTGTGCGGCAACGCCATGCCCAGCGCTTCGGCGATGACCTGTGACGTCGCCGCCGTTCCCAAGAACTGGCAGCCGCCCCCCGCGCTGCCGCAGGCTCGGCAACCCATGTCCTGAGCGTATTCGAGCGTCACTTCGCCATGAGCGAAACGCGCTCCCAGCGATTGAACCTTGCCGGCATCTTCCGCATCACGAGTCGGCAACGTGACTCCGCCGGGCACGATCACGCAGGGCAAGTCGTGCTGAGCCGCCAGGGCCATCATCGTCGCGGGCAATCCCTTGTCGCAGGTCGCGATGCCGATGACGCCTCGCCGAGTCGGCAGCGAACGAATCAATCGCTTCAGCACGATCGCCGCGTCGTTGCGATACGCCAGGCTGTCCATCATCGCGACGGTCCCCTGCGATCGCCCGTCGCACGGATCGCTGACATAGGCCGCGAACGGCAACCGTTCCAGCCGATGCAATTCCTCGGCCGCCGCTCGCATCAGCAAGCCGATCTCCCAGTGCCCGGTGTGATACCCCAACGCGATTGGCCGTCCGCTTTCGTCCCGAATGCCCCCTTGCGTGCTGACGATCAAAAACTGCGGACGCCCCAACTGCGACGGTTCCCAACCCATGCCGGCATTCTGCGTCATGCCGAACAAGTCCCCCGACGGAGCATCCAGCAACATGCTTTCGGTAAACGGCATTCGCCCCACCGGGCCTGGCCCGTGAGTCGCGATGTGGAAAAGCTGCGGGTCATCCGAGTCGAGGAGAGAACCGACGAGAGTTTGCATGCTGCGATCATTTACTTGAGAAAATCGAGGAGTAAGACGGCGAGGACGATGAACAAGGCTGCCTCCGGCCGCAACGAAAGTCGGTTGGGACTCCGTCCCGACCGGTCGGGATGTTCCGCATCGGCCGAGTGTCCTTCAAGACGAGTGGCTCTATAATCTGAGCCAAGCGAGAAAGCACGCGAGCCGCGTGCGCTCCGAGGAATCATCATGCCCGCCACGTTGCCGATTTTGGGACAAGCTCCCGCCGCCGAGGAAGACCCGCTCGATCTGATCGACGAGATTGAACGGTTGAAGAAAGAAAAAGACGCGACCATCCTGGCTCACTTTTATGTGGACGGGGACATTCAGGATGTGGCCGACTTCACGGGCGACAGCCTGAAACTGGCTCGCGACGCGACGAAGGTGACGACCTCGACGATCGTCTTCAGCGGCGTCCACTTCATGGCCGAGACGGCCAAGATGCTCAGCCCGACGAAGCGTGTGTTGCTCCCGGACATGCTGGCGGGGTGCTCGCTGGCGGATAGCTGCCAACCGGAAGAGTTGGCCAAGTTTCAACAGAAGCTGCGGGCCGAGGGCCGCGACTTCGAGACGGTCGCCTACATCAATACATCGGCGGCGGTGAAGAGTCTCGTCGATTGGATCGTCACCAGCGGCAACGCTCGCGAGATCATCGACCGCGTGCCGACCGGCAAGGAAATTCTGTTCGTGCCCGATCAGCATCTCGGCCGGTATCTGTCGGAGGTTAGTGGTCGCAAGATGATTCTGTGGCCGGGGTCGTGCATGGTTCACGAGGTCTTCAGCATCACTGACATGCTGCGAGCCAAACGGAACAATCCCGGCAGCCGCATCATCGCGCACCCGGAGTGTCCGGTGAACATTCTCGAACACGCCGATTTCATCGGTGGCACCGAAGCGATGCGCAAGCACGTCTCGTCGATCGCCGAACCGCAGACGTTTCTGGTCGCGACCGAAGCCAACATGATTCACCCGCTGCAAAAGATCGCTCCGTGGCACAACTACGTCCCGATCCCCGGTCTGATGGAATCCAGCGGCGAGACCTGTGCCTGCAACCGCTGCCCGCACATGGCTCGGAACACGCTGCAAAAAGTCCGCGACTGCCTGCGCGACGGCCAGCCGGAGATTGAATGGAATCCCTGCTTCGACAAGGCACGAGCAGTTGTTGAGAAGAGCTTGTTGAAATGAAGCTCGTAGACTGGACGTAGGCGTCCGGTCTACCTTTTGGGAGTCGAAAATGTCATTGGCGATTCGCTTCGTGGTGTTGGTCATCGCCTCGTGGTCGGTTTGCCTCGCTGATGATCGACCGATCGCTCATTGGCCGCTGCGACACGACGCGAAAGATGTCGGATCAATTGGGCTGCACGCGAAACCGCACGGCGGCGAGTTGGTGTTCTCGGCGACGGACGGCATGAAGCTTGACGGCCGCGATGATTGGCTGGAGGTGCCGGCTCATGTCACGCTGAAACTCGGAACGAAAGACTTCACCGTGTCTTTGTGGATGCACACGGACGAGCGACTCGACGACGTCCCCGGCGATCTGCTCAGCCAGTTCGATCAGCAGAAGCGACGCGGTTGGAATCTGAGTTTGAAATCTCACTCCGTCACGGCAAGCCAGGCGAACGCGCGGACTCTGCATTTCGGCATCGATCAGGATCGGCTCGAATCGAAATGGACCGATCACGGGCAGGTCGGCAACGGGATGTTCGTCAAAGCGTTGGCGGTTTTCGACGGGCAACTTTTCGCCGGAACCTGCGAAGCAGGCAAGGATCAGGCCGGGCATGTGTATCGCTTTGACGGCGGACAGAAGTGGATCGACTGCGGCAGTCCCGCTCCGTGCAACGCGGTCTCGGCGTTCGCGGAATTCGATGGCAAGCTGTACGTCGGCGTGTCGAAGTATCGCTTGGGCGGTTCGGCGTTGAAGGAGTCTGAGAATCCGAATCTCGGCGGCAAGATCTTTCGCTACGACGGCGACGGAAAATGGATCGACTGTGGGCAATTGCCCGAGACCGAAGCCGTCGGAGGCTTCGCGGTCTTTCGAGGCAAGCTGCACGCCGGTTCGTTGTACAAGCCGGCTGGATTCTTCCGGTACGAGGGCGATCAAAAATGGACGACACTGCCGCTGCCGAACGGCAAGCGAGTTGAGGCGATGTGCGTCCACAACGGTCAGCTCTTCGCGTCGAGCTACGACGAGGCTCACATCTATCGCTACGACGGCGAGACCTGGACCGACTGCGGGCAAGTCGGCGAACCAGCGAACACGCAGACGTACTCGTTCGCGATTCATTACGGGAAGATGTACGTTGGCACTTGGCGTACCGGCAAAGTGTTTCGCTACGACGGCGACAATCAGTGGGCTGATTGCGGACGGCTGGGTGAAGAACTGGAAGTGATGGGGATGATGGTTCACAACGGCAGCTTGTTTGCCGGTTCGCTGCCGTTGGCTGAGGTGTTTCGTTTCGACGGCAAAGACCGTTGGATGAGCGTCGGCCGCGTGGACCTCACGCCCGACGTGATGTATCGCCGAGCCTGGACGATGGCCGAATTCCAAGGCCGACTGTTCGTCGGCACTCTGCCGAGTGGCCGTGTGCTCTCGATCGCTGCCGGTGCCAACGTCACACACGACCGCTCGCTGTCGCCCGGCTGGCATCACGTCGCGGCACAGCGAGTGGGCCGCGAACTGAAGTTGTTTGTCGATGGCAAGAAGGTCGCGACATCGGCAGCATTTGACCCCGAACAGTTCGATCTCTCGAACGACGCACCTTTGCGCATCGGCTTCGGACCGACCGACTCGTTTCACGGCCGGCTTCGTGACGTGCGGATTTGGGATCGTGCCTTGTCGGCGGAAGAAATTGCTCGCGAGCCAGGTCGCTGACGGGAGCGACGTCGTTTCGTCCCTTCTCCCCTTGGGTGAAGGTGGCCGAAGGTCGGATGAGGGATTCCATCACGGACGGCTCCCTCACCCCGGCCCTCTCCCAAAGGGAGAGGAGAAAGACGGCCCCATAATCGCGTCAACGCAACCGACGCGGTTGGCTTGCGGGACGCCGGAGCGCTGGGCACACTGATTCGCCTTTTGGGGACGTACAACTTCGAGCAAAGGATCAGAGCATGAACGTCGCGTGGCTTCGAGTTTTGGCAGGGGCATTGTTGGTCATCGGCACCGGAATCGCGAACGCCGCAGATGGGCCGCTCGTGGCGACCGACGTCAAGCAGGTCGATCGCGATTACTGGTTCCAAGGGGAGTATCTCGGCTCAGCGCGGAATGCGTGCGGACGATGTGAGGCGTGCGGGCTGCAAGTGGTGGCGCTGGGCAAGAGCGAATTTCAAGCGGTGCTGTATCGCGGCGGTCTGCCGGGTGGCGGCTGGTGGACCGGCATGACGAAGCAAGATTTCAAAGGCCAACGCGATGGCGAGATGCTGCGGTTGATCGGTGACGATGCCACTCAACGAATCGAGATTTCCAAGAGCGCGGCAACCGTGCAGGTCGTGCATCAGCCGCCGACTCCGGCCAGCGAGCAAGTCGTTTCGCTCGGTGAGTTGATTCGTGTCGAGCGTCGCAGCCAGACGCTTGGAGTCGCGCCGCCGTGCGGTGCGATCGTGCTCTTCGATGGCAGCAACACGGATCACTGGAAGAGCGGACGCAAGACGGATGACGGCTTGCTGATGATCGGCACCGAAACAAAAGTGCCATTCCAGGACTTCCACATGCACGTCGAGTTTCAATTGCCGTACATGCCAAACGCTCGCGGACAGGGGCGAGCCAACAGCGGCGTCTACATTCAAAGCCGCTATGAGGTGCAGGTGCTCGACTCGTTCGGCCTCAAAGGTGAGAACAACGAGGCTGCGGGCCTCTACAAGTTCAAAGCTCCCGATGCGAACTTGTGCTTCCCGCCGCTTGTCTGGCAGACGTACGACATCGAATTTCAAGCCGCTCGGTTCGACGGCGCGAAGCAAAAGCTTTGCCCGGCGACGGTCACGGTTTGGCACAACGGCATCGTCGTGCAGAACCGCGTCGAATTGGCCAACAAGACCGGCGGCGGAGCGGCCGAAGGGCCGATGTCGCTGCCAACCAAGCTGCAAGATCACGGCAATCCGGTGCGTTTCCGAAACATCTGGCTGATCGACCGCAGCGGCTCGGTGCAGGCCCAATCACTCGCCTTGCAAACGAAGTGACCCGAACGAACGGCAAGGTTTGACTCGCTCTGGAGCCATTTTTCCCGATTTGTTAGAAGCCCGCCCCATTCTTCACGCGGAGCGTGAAAGACTTCAGCAAGGAGGCGGCTTCATGGCGAACAAAATTCCATTGCGAATCGCGGTCTTGGCGGGCGGGACGTCTCGCGAGCGGAACATCAGTTTGGAAAGCGGCGATGCCGTCGCGAAAAGTCTGTCCGAGCGAGGCCACATCGTCTCGCGGATCGACCCGGCTCACATTGAGCTGTTGGAGTTGGACTGGTCGAGCTTTGACGTCGCGTTCCTCGCGCTGCATGGCACGTTTGGCGAGGACGGGCACGTTCAGCAGATTCTCGAAGAGGCCGGCATCCCGTTCACCGGGAGCGATTCGGTCGCGTCCCGATTGGCGTTCAGCAAGTCGGCCGCCAAAGAACGTTTCGTCCAGAACGGAGTGCCGACTCCGGCCTA
>CAMAWN010000071.1 GCA_945861865.1 Candidatus Kuenenia stuttgartensis
CTGCTCGACCGTCCGCGTCAGCTTCTCCACCAACGCTTCCAGCTCGCCAACGCGCCGTCGCAACCCTTCGACTTCTTCCATGATGCCCGGAGATTACATTCCCCACGAACAGGGCGCAAGTTCAGTCACGCGGTAATCAATCACCTACGGTGTTCTGGTTCGTGGGTCACGATATTGCCCATCAGCGTCGTGGCAGAGCAGTCGTGGATAGAGATTTCCGCCAGGCTGCCGGCGAGACGCGGATTACCATTGAAGACGACAATCCGATCACAGCGAGTACGGCCGACCAACTGGGTCGGGCCAGCTGCCGGTTCAGTTTCGGAACTCTGCGGCACGAAGGAATCGTCCAGCCCTTCGGCCGCCTGGGCTTTGCGAGCGGACTTGCTGATGCCTTCGACCAGCACTTCGAAAGTTGAACCAATCAAGTTGGCGTTATCTTCCTCGCTGATGTGGTTTTGCAGGTCGAGCATCTCGTTGTTGCGGTGGCGTTTGACCTCTTCCGGAACGTCGTCGTCCCACAAGTCGATGGCCTTTGTGCCGGGGCGCGGGCTGTATTTAAAAATGAACGAGTTCTTGAAACGGCACTCGCGGATCAGGTCGAGGCTCTTTTGGTAGGACTCGTCGGTCTCACCGCACATGCCCACAATAAAATCGCTCGACACCGCGGCTGTCGGCAGTTTTTCGCGAATGCGAGCGTGCATCTCGCGGTATTCGCCGACGGTGTAGCCGCGTTTCATGCGCTTCAGCACTTCGTCGCAGCCGGACTGAGCGGGGACGTGCAAGTATTGGGCGACCTTCGGCAGATCGCGAACCGCTTGCAGCAGGTCATCGGTCATGTCACGCGGGTAGTTGGTGACGAACTTCAACCGCAGGATGCCTTCGGTGTCGTGAATCAATTCCAGCAGATCCGAAAGCCGGAAGAGTTTGCCGTCTTGCGTGACCTTGTAACTGTTGACGGTTTGGCCCAGCAGAGTGACTTCTTTGACCCCTTGCTGAGCGAGCAGTTTGACTTCGTGAGCGATCTCGCGTGGCGGGCGGCTTTGTTCGGGGCCACGAGTCATCGGCACGACGCAGTAGGTGCAGAACTTATCGCAGCCGATCATGATCCGGACGAACGCCTGGAACGGCGTCGGACGCATGGTCGGATCGCGAGCGGGATCGTAGCTTTCGAAGCTGGAGGCGACTTCGGTTCGCGAGCCTTCCTTTCGATCCAAGCTGACGGCCATGCGTCGGCCACGTTCGGAACGGGCTTCGTCGATGAGGCGTGGAATCTCTTTGAGCTGTCCGGTGCCGACGACCAAATCGACGTGCGGCGCGCGGTTGAAGATCAGCTCTTGATCCTTTTGAGCCATGCAGCCCATCACGCCGATGACCTGGTTCGGGCGTACTCGTTTGCTGAACTTCAGCCGTCCGAGCTGGCTGTAGATTTTGTGTTCGGCGTGATCGCGCACCGAGCAGGTGTTGAACAGGATCGTGTCGGCGTCTTTGACGTCGTTCGTCAGCGAGAAACCCTGTTTGCGCAATTCGGCGACGACCAGTTCGCTGTCGAGCATATTCATCTGACAGCCGACGGTCTCAATGTAGAGCTTGCCGTTGTGTTCGGGAGCGGACATAGAACGACCTTGTAGGACGGGCACTCTTGCCCGTCAAATGGCAGTCGGGCAAGAGTACCCGTTCTCCATCAATCGCGGACGCGTTCGATGTACTCGCCGGTGACGGCGTCGATCCGGACTTTTTCGCCGGAGGCGACGAAGGCGGGGACTTGAATTTCGGCTCCGGTTTCAACGGTCGCGGCCTTAGTCACGTTGGAGGACGTGTTGCCGCGGACGGCAGGCTCGGTGTAGGTGATTTCGAGCGTCACATGCTGCGGGGGCGTGAAGTCGATCAGGCGATCGTTCCAATACAGCAGTTGGCAGAGACTGCCTTCTTTGATGAATCGCAGCGACTCGGCAGCGGACTCCAATGGCAGCGAGTGTTGCTCGAAGGTTTCGTTGTCCATGAAGACGTAGCCGTTGGCGTCGCGGTACGAGTAGACGCCGTCGGTCTTGCGGACGTCGGCTTCTTCAAGGCCGTCACCGCTCTTGTAGGTCTTGTCGATGTACGTTCCCTTGAGCAAGTTCTTGAGCCGTGTGCGATACAGAGCTTGGCCTTTGCCTGGCTTGACGAATTCCAAGCCCACC
This sequence comes from Candidatus Kuenenia stuttgartensis, assembly GCA_945861865.1. GTDB lineage: Bacteria > Planctomycetota > Planctomycetia > Planctomycetales > Planctomycetaceae > SXKJ01. Next base: position 2,181 of record CAMAWN010000071.1, read on the forward strand.
ATGTCGTATGGTTCGCCATCGACGAGGACTTTGATTCCCTTCTTGAAGTCGCTGGTGTTGATGTTGGCCATTGGTCTTTCTCGGAGAAACGGATAGTGTCTGCCGCGTCATTCGTCATTCGAATGGGCCGCAAAGGGGCGGGTTTATAGCGGGATTGCAAGGTTGGTGTCGAGCATGGGTTCGGGAAATATCAGCCTTGTGGAACAGCCCATCATCGAGCCTTCACGAGCCGCGTCGAATGATTGGCGTCGGTCTTTGGGCGAGGCGATTCGCGACCCGGCTCAGTTGCTTTCGAGGTTGGGATTAGCGGCTCACAGCTCACGGCTCACGGCTCACGGCCAGTCATTTCCGCTGCTTGTTCCAGAGAGTTTTTTGAAGCGCATGAAGTCGGGGGACATCAACGATCCGCTGCTGCGACAGGTGCTGCCGCTTGTGGAAGAGGACGATGACGTTCCCGGTTTCACGATCGACGCACTCGACGAAGCGAAGTTTCGGAAAGCTCCCGGATTGCTGCACAAGTACGAAGGCCGGGCCTTGCTGGTTCTGACCGGCGCTTGCGCGGTTCATTGCCGGTATTGCTTTCGGCGGCATTATCCGTATTCGCAGGAACCGAAACGGCTCGACGATTGGGAACCGGCGTTCGCGGCGCTCGAACAGGACAAGTCGATTCACGAAGTGCTGCTGAGCGGCGGCGATCCGCTGATGCTGACCGACGAACGGCTGTCGGCCGTGGTCCGCCGACTGGAGTCCATCCCACATCTCCGCCGACTGCGGTGGCACACTCGGTTGCCGATTGTGCTGCCGGATCGCGTCACGTTCGAGTGGCTCGACCTGTTGACCTCGACTCGGCTGACTCCGATCGTCGTGGTTCACGCGAATCATCCGCACGAACTGGTGGCAGATTGCGCGCTGGCCTTGAGACAACTCACGCAGTCTGGCGTGATGACGCTCAATCAAGCGGTGCTGCTGCGGGGTGTGAATGATTCGGTCGAGACATTGGTCGGACTCAGTGAGCGGCTGATTAATCTGGGGATCAAGCCGTACTACTTGCATCAACTTGACCGTGTTGCCGGGACTGCTCACTTCGAGGTGCCGGAAGAGACCGGACTGAGTTTGATGGCGGAACTTCGCAACCGGCTGCCGGGATACGCAGTGCCGCAGTACGTGCGTGAGGTTCCTGGGGAGGCGTTCAAAGTGCCGTTGGAGTTCGTCGTTTCGCCTTCAGGCGGTTCGGTCACCTCCTAAAGGCAAAATTACGAACTCAGCACTTTGCCCAACACGTCCTGCAACACCGCGTCGGTCGAGATCCCTTCGGCTTGGCCCTCGAAGTTCAGAATCAAGCGGTGCCGGAGCACGGCGGGGGCGACGGTGCGGAGGTCTTCGCGAGCGACGTGAAAGCGGTGGTCGATGATCGCCAGAATTTTCGAGGCCAGAATGATGGCTTGCGCGCCACGCGGGCTGCTGCCGTAGCGGACGAAGCGGTTGGTCATCTCGGTCGCGTGTGGGTCTGTGGGGTGGGTGCCCAGCACGATTCGCACCGCGTCACGGCGGATGTCATCAGCGATCGGGATCTGTCGGGCGAGATGTTGCATCTCATGGATGCGAAGACCGTCGAGCACTGGGGTCGCGAGCGGCATCTCGACGTTGGTCGTGCGGTCGAGGATGGATTCGATCTCCGCAAGCACGGGAAACTTCACCAGCAGCTTGCAGAAGAAACGGTCGAGTTGGGCTTCGGGGAGCGGATACGTCCCTTCCATTTCGAGCGGGTTCTGGGTCGCGAGCACGAAGAATGGCTCAGGCAGATGATGCGTGTGGCCGGCAACGGTGACCGTGTGCTCTTGCATGGCTTCGAGCATCGCGGATTGCGTCTTGGGAGTCGCGCGATTGATCTCGTCAGCCAGGACGATGTTGGCGAAGACCGGGCCGGGCTGGAACTCGAAGTGCTTACGGCCGGTGTCGTCTTCCAAAAAGACGTTGGTGCCGATCAAGTCCGCAGGCATCAAGTCCGGCGTGAATTGGATGCGAGAAAACTTGAGATCGAGGGCATCGGCCAGCGTGCGGACCAGCAGCGTTTTCCCCAGCCCCGGCACCCCTTCGAGCAACACATGTCCGCCGGCCAGCAGCGACAGCAACGCACCGCGCACGATCTCGTCCTGACCGACGATCACTTTGCCGATCTCGCGGCGAAGCTTGTTGAAGTCGTCGCGAAATCGGTCGAGCTGTGCAGATAAATCGGCGGTGGAACTCATGCGGTGCGGCTCCGGAGGGAATGGGGCAGCAGTCTCTTGGCCGATCTGCGTTTGTGCAACGGAGGCTGCGTGTGTTTCGTCGGCCGGGCAACGATCAATCGAGAATCAGGGATGCGGCCGAACTAGCACGACGCGCCAGCGCCCAAGAGGAAACCTTCGTCAAGAGCGAGACGGAAACAGGATTTCCATGCGTCCATCCGGCGTCATCCGCCAGGGCGGAACGCCAGGAGAGAAAATGCGGTGGCTCCCATTCGAATGGACGGCGTTGGTTCGCCAGCGGGCGCGGCGGGATGACACTTGAATCCCGTTTCGATCCCGATGTGAATCGTGTTCGGAGTGGTTCTGCCGAGGAATCACTCGCTGACGCGTCGTGCTGGTCTCGGAGGCTGACTGCCGCTCAGCGAAAGCCCGTCCAATCCCGCAGGACATTCCACACCCGGTAGCCTTGAAGCTCCAACAGCAGCACCAACACGACGAACGGCAGCACGGTACTCAGGACGATTCGCAGCCACGCGTGCCACGACCAACGCTCCTCCAGCCAGTCGCGCGAACTCCTCCAACTGGCGAAGAACAGGATCGCCGCCGCTCCGAGTTGATACGGCCACGGCGCATGAACCTCTTGAGCCAGCAATTGCATCCAACCGCAATGGAGTAGCGAGAGCACGCCGGCCAGGAACATCGAAATCAAGGCGCTGCGATTCCACTGGGACATCGCCTGCCCCACCGCGTAGCTCTGCAACGCGAAGACCAACGCAAAGCCGGTCAACACTCCTGGTGCCAACCTTTCTCGCTGCCAAACCGGGGTTTGTAGTTCCGTGATTACGCCCGCCAGTCCGGCGAACACGACGACCAATGTCAGCCAGACGGCTTGCTTACTCCACCAAATCTGACGTGGCGAGCCACCTCGATCCGCCAGGAAACGAAACAAACCCTGGCGTTGATCGTGATGAAAGGCCCACACGCCCAACAGCGCCGGCAACACAAACAGGCCGAGCGTGATGAGGCCACACACGAGAATCAAAAAGTACTCGACTCCCCAGAAGGGGCGTGGTCCGGTGCGGCGAGCGTCATCCAGGATGTTGAGGTAGATCGACGGAGCAATGACCATTGGAACCGCCCAGAGCCAACCCTTGGCCTCCATCCATTCGCGCCACATCAACCGTCCAAAGGCTTTCGTCTCCGGTGACGACAACCAATCGAACCAGAATTCTAGTCCACGCGACTGCGCCGCTGACGCACTCTCCGGACGCCAACGCCGCGGCCACCAGCGTCGCTCGTTGAGCCAGCGATCCGCCAGTTGCCACTCGGTCGCCAACAACACCGTGCCGATCAACAGCCACCACGGCAGAATCGCGAGCGGGAATCTCCAAAAGGGTTGCCCATTGTTGACGGTACCGAGTCCCATGACCAGGAGTGGAAAGTCGATCGCCATGACTCCCAAAAACGCCAAGAACATCGCGGGGAGCACTCGCCGGGTCAGCAACGAGGCACCCAGGCTGACAATTCCATTGAACGTCGTCACCATCAACAGTGTTGCGCAGCCGTCATTGGTGAGACGATGCGCCGGTGCGACGACCGCTTGTGTTCCCAGCAAGACCAAGCTGGTCAACGACACGATACTAGCCTGGCTGACCAACAACTTCGCGGCGAACACGGCACCGGCCGGAGCCGAGATGCGTCGCAGCCAGTCCTGTGTCCCGTCTTCTCGCTCCAGAGCGAACGCGATCGCGCCGCAACCCAGCGAATGCAGCAGCGGCATCAGCACGCCCAGAGCGACGATTGCGATTTCACGGGTCTCTACCACGCGAAACAAAAAGTACGCGCCCACGTCGAACACGATCACAATCCCAATGACCGCCAGCCAGAAGTCCCGCACCGCCAGCAATTCTTTCCAGAACATCCGCAAAAAAACTTTGTTCCAGCGCTGCGCATCGTGGATCGCGGGTTGATCGAGCAGTTCTCGGCGCAGTTGCCATAACTGAGTCGTCCAAAGTAGCGCGACGAACAACACGACGACGACTCCCAGGGCGATGTCACTCAACATCTGGAAGCCGAACGCCTCAGAATACGGCAATCCCGACAAACTGCGTTGAGTCCATTCTCGCGGCAGATAACTCGTCAGGTACACAAGCGGCGTTGCGAGCGCAGTCGAGACGACCATCGCCAGCCAAACTTTTCGCAACCACAGCGAACACTGCATCGACACGGTCAGCACCAGTATGAGCTTCAACCAATCCCCCGCGAGGACGGCAGAGATTCCGAGTGAAAGGGACATGGCAATCGCCAGGCTGCACAACAACGAAACTCCCGCAGAACTGAGGAATCCCACCAACAGCTTGCTGAGCCACACATCCCGCGCGGACGCACCCGCTGAGCGAAGCAACTCCCAGGTTCCGTTTTCGAATTCTCTCGCAAACGCTCGTGCACCGACGATCATTGGAAGTACGAATCCAGCGATTTGGAGGAGATTGACCGGCAGCGAGAACATTTCCTTCCGAGTCACCCACTCCCATCGAGCCCACAGGGCTGCGATCAGGATTCCCAACGCGAAGGCTCCACAGACGCCCGCCACTTCGCTCAGCTCTTTCCACACGAGCCGTCGCAGGCTTCCGCCGCCGCGTGACCAGATCACGTCCGATTTGGTGTGTGCCAGATTCGAGTTGGGATGCGTCGCTGACATGCGAACCTCGGACGAGAAGTCCGTACCGCGACCGAGGGGGAGCGGCCGCGTTCGTCGTAGCCACGTCCGCCAGAACGTGGGGTTCTTGCAAGGTTGCCCACGTTCTGGCGAACGTGGCTACGGTTTGGAGCCGCAGCTAGGCACGGGTCTCTTGCTTCGCACTCGTCGATTTCAAAACTTCCACAAAAATGTCTTCGAGCGTCGGTTGCCGAAATTCAAACTCAATGAGTAATCCTTCGTCACGCAACGCGACTAATCGCGAATCCTCGCCGCCGCGCAGCATGACTCGCCACTGCCGGTCGCGCTGATGCTGGCTGATGATCGTGCCGCCGAATTCCGGCAGCGTCGTCGCTCCGTTGCCGAGCGTCAGCGTGACTTCGCGGACTTCGGCTTTGAGTTTGTCGAGCCGCTCGACCAGCAGCAGTTCGCCTTGCCGGATGATCGCGATGACGTCGGCGATCCGTTCGACCTCGGCGATCTGATGGCTCGACAGCAACACCGTCCGGCCGCGAGCGGCCACGTCCACCATGCTTTCCAGAAACTCACGACGCACAACCGGATCGAGGCCGGAGGTTGGCTCGTCGAGTACCAGCAACTCCGGTTCGTGACCCATGCAGAGCGCGAGCGAGACTTTAGAACGCATGCCTTTCGAAAGCGATTTGATCTTCTTGTCGATCGGCAATCCGAACTGGCCGACGTACTCGCAGAACCGCTGATAAAAACCGTCCGCGTAGAACCCAGCGGCGAACCAGCCGATCTGCTCGATGGTCATCCATTCGTAGAGCGCGGGTCGATCCGGGATATAACCGACGCGCTGCCGAATGACTTGCCCATTCGCTTGGCTGTCGAGGCCGAAGACGTGCGACCGACCGTACGTCGGTTCCAGCAGGCCAAGCAAAATTCGGATTGCGGTCGTCTTACCGGCACCGTTGTCACCGAGCAACGCCACGACCGAGCCTGGCTCCGACGACAGCGAGAAGCGGCTGAGAGCCAATTGGCTGCCGAAGCGTTTCGTGACCTGATCCCATGCAAAGACTTCGCTCATGAGTCCGCTCCCTTCTTGCCGCGTTTCCCTTTCGCCGCCCGCTCCAGCCGTGTCAATTCGTCCTCGACCAGTTCGCGAATCTCGCCTGTCTCTAGCCGACTGCTGTGGGCCTCTTCCAGCACATGCCTGATCCGCTCGCGCAGCAGCGTGAGTCGTTCCTTCTCGCAATGCGCGACCGCATCCTCGGTCACGTTCAAGCCAGTGCCGCGCACAGCCTCCAGAATTCCTTCAGCCGTCAGATCGCGGTACGCCTTCACGACCGTATTCGGATTGACGGCCAGTTCTTTCGCCAGTTCGCGGACCGAGGGGACCATCTCGCCTGGGGGCAGTGTTCCGCTGGCCACAGCGAACTTCACCTGCCGCACGATCTGGTCAAAGATCGCCAAGCCGTTCGTAGGATTGATCGAGAAAAACATGGCCGCTGCCTCGTAGTGTCCTATCGTGATAGAACAGTAAAACAAGCCGAGTCGGATGGCAAGTCAGAAAACGGTATCACGGCTGTCGGCCACCGGCGATCGGCTTCCGGCCGAGAGCCGAACACCGTTCGCCGACAGCCGTGATACCGTTTTTTGGTGCGATTGTTACAAACCGTTCCGCGTTGAACGCTCGTGATCCACACCGATCAAGAGAGAAAAAACCATGCACTACCGTTGGCTGCGGATTCTCGTCGTGGGAGGCTGTCTGATGTCGTTACCTCGATTCGCCGATTCGTATGGTTCATCCGCCGAGGCGGCTCCGCCAAAGGCGTTGCCGCATCCAGGTCGGTCAGTCGTGATCGCGAAGAACGGGATCGTCGCGACGAGTCATCCACTGGCGGCGCAAGCGGGCTTGGACATCCTCAAAGCCGGAGGCAACGCGGCCGACGCGGCCATCGCGGCGAACGCGATGATCGGGCTTGTCGAACCGATGAGCTGCGGGATCGGCGGCGATCTGTTCGTGATCTATTGGGACGCGAAGACCAAGAAGCTGTACGGTCTGAATGCCAGCGGGCGGAGTCCGTACCGATTGAACCGCACAGTCTTCGCGAGACAAGCAATCGCCGAGATGCCGGAGACCGGGCCGCTGTCGTGGTCAGTACCGGGCTGCGTCGATGGTTGGGAAATGCTGCGGTCAAAGTTCGGCACGATGCCATACGACAAGCTGCTGGCCTCGAGCATTCAGGCGGCCGAAGAGGGCTTCCCGGTCAGTGAGATCATCGCCGGCTATTGGTCCGGTTCCGCGAGGAACTTGGCGGAGTGGCCCGACTCGGTGAAGACTTACTTGTCGAACGGGAGGGCTCCGCGCGTCGGTGAATTGTTTAAGAATCCGAATCTCGCGACGACGTACCGTGCGATCGCGACGGGCGGGCGAGACGCTTTCTACGAAGGTGCGATTGCCGAGGAGATCGTGCGGTTCAGCGAGGCAAACGGCGGCTACTTCTCGAAACTGGATTTCAAGGATCACACGTCCGAGTGGGTGCAGCCGGTCAGCACGAACTACCGTGGCTACGACGTGTGGGAACTTCCGCCGAACGGGCAGGGGATCGCGGCCTTGCAGATGCTCAACGTGCTGGAGCGTCATGACCTCAAGTTGCTCGGCCCGTTTCATCCCGACTACCTGCACTTGCTGATCGAGTCGAAGAAGTTGGCGTTCGCGGATCGCTCGCGGTTCTATTTCGATCCGGCGTTCGGCGTGCCGCCGACGAAGGAGTTGATTTCCAAAGAGTACGCCGTGAAGCAGGCCGCTCGGATCGACATGGCTCACGCGGCCAGGCAAGTTGTGCCGGGCGATGTCGATGCGAAGCTTGCTCACGGTGACACGATCTATCTGACGGTTGTGGACAAGGACCGTAACTGTTGCTCGTTTATTCAGAGCAACTATTTCGGCTTCGGTTCACAGATCGTTCCGGGCAACGTCGGCTTCGCGTTGCAGAATCGCGGCTGCTTGTTCGCGCTCGATGCCGAGCATCCGAACCGGCTGGAGCCTCACAAGCGCCCGTTTCACACGATCATTCCGGCGTTTGTCACAAAGGATGGCCAGCCGCATCTGGTGTTCGGCGTGATGGGTGGCGACTTCCAGCCGCAGGGGCATGTGCAGGTCTTGATTAACATGATCGACTTCGGCATGAACGTGCAGCAGGCGGGCGAGCATCCGCGCGTACAACACACGGGCAGCGCGACACCGACCGGTCGTCCGATGGCGGCGAATGGCGGCAACGTGGGCCACGAGTACGGCATCCCCTCCGAGACTTTGAAAGAGCTGAGCAACCGCGGCCATCAACTCGCCGCGCCCGGCGGAGCGTTCGGCGGCTATCAGGCGATCCTGATCGACCACAAGAATGGCGTTCTGCACGGCGGCACCGATCCACGCAAGGACGGCTGCGCGGCCGGGTATTGATCTCGTGCCTTCGTCGGAAGCCCGTCGAGAAGTGTTGCTCCCTCGGCGAGGGGCGATAACATCCCGCCCGGTTTTTGGTAGACGGACGGATGCGTTTCGTTGGGAGCGAACGATGCTGATTTTCTGTGTGCTGGTTTACATGGCCGCCACGGTGGCCATTGGGCTTTACGCTTCGATGCGTGTGAAGGACTCGAAGGACTTCATGGTCGCAGGGCGGTCGCTGCCTTTGTACATGAATTTCGCCTGCGTCTTCGCCACTTGGTTCGGGGCCGAGACGGTCTTGTCAGTGTCGGCGACGTTTGCCAAGGATGGGTTGGGGGCGGTGTCCGGCGATCCGTTTGGGGCGTCGATGTGCCTGTGCTTCGTGGCGTTCTTTTTTGCGAAGACGTTTTATCGGTTGGAGCTGCTGACGATCGGCGACTACTACCACCTGCGATACGGCAAGTTCGTGGAGGTCATCACGTCGCTGGGGATCGCCAGTTCGTATCTGGGCTGGACGAGTGCCCAATTGTCGGCGCTGGGATTGGTGATCAACGTGCTGTTCCCCGAGTACCTCAGTCTGAACCAGTCGATCATGGTTGGGGCGGCGATCGTCACGATTTACACGATGTTCGGTGGCATGTGGTCGGTCGCTCTGACGGACGTCATTCAAACGGTGGCGATCGTTGTGGGGCTGATCCTGGTCGCCGCGCTGCTCGGACATCGGGCCGGCGGCATCGATGTCGTGATCGACCATGCGTATCGAGCAGGGAAGCTGAATCTCTTCCCGCATGTCACAGCGTCGGCTTGGCTGATCGCCATCGGTCAGTTCATCACGATGGCGTTGGGTTCGATCCCGCAGCAGGACGTCTTTCAGCGAGTGACCAGTGCCAAGAACGAAAAGACGGCACTCATCGGTACGTTTGGAGGCGGCGTCTTCTACTTCTTCTTTGCGTTCGTGCCGATGTTCATCGCCTATTCCGCCATGTTGATCGATCCGAGTCTGGTGGAGTTGTTTCAATCCGAAGACACCCGAGTCGTGCAGCAGATCCTGCCCTCGCTGGTGCTGAAGGCGACTCCGATTTGGTGCCAGGTGTTGTTCTTCGGAGCGTTGATGTCGGCGATCCTCTCGACCGCCAGTGGCACGCTGCTCGCCCCTGCGAGCGTGCTGACCGAGAACGTGCTGCGTGTCTTTCTGACGCGACTCAAGCTGACCGACCGCGCCATGCTGATGATGCTGCGCAGTCTGCTGGTCCTCGTGGCGATTGTGGCGACGACGATGGCGGTGAACTCCAACCAAACGATGTACGAGATGGTCGAAGCGGGCTACAGCGTGACACTGGTCGTCGCCTTCGTGCCACTCGTCTTCGGAATCTACTGGAAGCGAGCGACGACGCAAGGAGCGGTCTTCTCGATCTTGCTCGCTGTGCCGGTTTGGCTCGGTTTCAAATACTCGTATTTCGACGAAGGGAGCCAGGAAATTTGGCGGTGCGTCCCGCCACAGCTCTACGGTTTGGCCGCGTCGATTCTCGGAATGCTGATTGGCTCAATGATGCCGAATTGGATTCAACACCGACAAGCAGATCACTCCGAGATCGCCAATCGTCGCAGCCCTGCGGCTGGGCATTGACCGATTGCCCGATCCGTAGGATGGCCGCCCCTGTTTGAGATCTGAAATTTGAGATTTGAAATTTCAAAGAGACGACCGAGGACCGCCATCCTACGGTCCTCACCCGGACTTCCGCCGTCGCCACGCCGCGAGTGGGTACAGCACCGGCCCGCTGGCCATGATGGCGATGGCCAGGCCGACGACCTTCCACAAGCCGTCTTCCTGCACGCAGTAATACGCTCCCGTGCCGATGCAGAGCAGCGGCAGGACGCACAGCACGACGGCTACGCACCAGCCGCCAGGGACTCGGAAGGGGCGTGGCAGAGTCGGCTCACGCCACCGCAGCACGAGGAACGACAGCAACTCCAGCGACATCATCGCTGCATAGACGGTCACGGCTGCGGAGGCCAACTCTTCCAAGTCCCGAAAGACGAGGATGACGACCGTGTAGAGTGTCCCGGAAACAATCAGCGATACCCACGGTGCGTCCCACCGATTCGTCTTCATCAGAGCCTTCGGCAAATAGCCGTCTTGCCCCATCACGAATGGCACGCGGCTGTAGACCAACACCAGCGCGGAATACAACCCGATGGCGGAGATCATTCCCATCGCACTGGTGAATTGGCCGAGCCACGGTCCAACGATTTGTTGAGCGGCGGTGCTCCAGGCTCCGGTCGTCCACTCGAAGTTCTCGGTGCCGAGCAGTGCCAGCCCGACCATCGACGGCACGACATAGACGGCGGAGATCAAGAGGACGCTGATGAGCAACGCTGGCGGATAATCGCGACGCGGATTTTCCATCTCGCCCGCGATCGTCGAAATTGAATCCCAGCCCATGTAGTTCCAGAGCACCAACGGAATCGCGGTCGCCAGCGCCGGCCCCAGCGTCGTGCCCGGAGTCAGCAACGGCGTCACCGGGCTGTGCGGAAAGCTTCGCGTCAGACCTTGGTACAGCCCGACCAACACCAGAATGAGGAACGGCGACATCACGAGCACGAAGAACAGCTTCGCGAATCTTCCAATCGTGCGCGAACCGAAGAGGTTCAGCAGCACGAAGCTCCAGATCATGCCAATGATCAGTCCTTTGCGGAGCCAGTAGTTTCCGTCCGTGGCGAACCTCGGATCGAGAAACGACAGATAATCACAGAACATCGTGGGATAGAGGCCGATGTCGATGAACGTGTAAAGCCACGCCCACCACCCCTGACTGAACGCGCCGAACGGCCCCAAGGCCCGCTTCGACCAAGCGTAATATCCGCCCTCTTCCGGGATCGCCGTTCCCAACTCCGCACAGACCAGTGCGATCGGAACGCTCCATACGATCGGAGTCACCAGCAGCAGCAGCACGGCGAATCCGGGGCCGGCTGCCAAAATCTTTTCCACGGCATACGCGCCGCCGCAGACATTGAAAAAGATGATGCTGACAATCGCCGATAACGACAACGTGCGTTTCACGGCAGCAGTCTTTCGGTTACTCGTAAATCGGCATCGCGGGGTGCGGCCACATTGAGACTGGCGACGTTGGCTCAGTCAGCGACGTGAGTTGTTGCAACAGGTCGCGAATGACGGCTTCGGCTTCGATCTTTTCATTGATCCAACGCTGGCTGGCTGAACGCCAGGCTGACTCGCGGACGTTGAGTTGTTCGGCTTGCGTCTGCAAATCGCCTTCGCGTTCGCGGAGCGAGCGTTCTTGTGACGCGGCCCATTCGGAAAGCGATTGCTGTTCGGCTCGGAATTCGTCGCGCTGCGTTTGGAAGAGTTGTCGCATCTCGTCGAGTTCACCGCGTTGCTCGATCAAAGCTTCGCGCAGTCCGCGATAGTGGCCGGAGAGTTGTTGCTGAGCTTGGTCGAGCCGCTGCTGAGCGACATCCATGCCACAGGTCTGCGTCATTTGTGCCCACGCCTCTTCGATGGCCATGCGCATTTCGAGCGTCGTGCGGTGCGTCTCTTCCAATTCGGCTCGCAACTTGTCGAGTCGTTCGCGGCGGCCTTCGAGGTTGTTCGCATGCAGCGCGAGCATATCTTGCTGGCGTCGCAAGTCGGCGAGTTGGCCGCCCCGTTCGCGTTCCCAATCGTCACGTTCGCGTTTGATTTGTTCGCGGTCATGCTCGGTGAATTGCTCGAACGCTCGCTGCGATTTGAAAAGCATCTCCCGCTCGCGATTGACGGAGCGTTCACGTTCTTCGAGCAACGCTCGCACGCGATCGAGTTGCGATTGCCGCAACCGGATGATCGCGTCTCCCTCTTCTAACTGCCCGCGTGCTCGCTGTGACTCGCGGCGGAATTCGTTTTGGGCGGCTTCGATTTCTTGCCGAGCCTTCGCGAGATGCTCTTGCTGAAATCGCAAGCGGTTTTCGAGGACAGCCCGTTCGTGCCGCAGTTCCGTGAGTTGTTGCTCACGCTGCCGAGCGAATGCTTCTTGGCCTTCTTGCAGTTTGGACTCTTCCGCATGCGTCGCGGCTTCAAGATCGGCGAGTTGCTGCTGCCGTTGTGCGAGAAGTTCGTGACGAACTCGCGTAACGGCAGCCTCGTGGACTTCGCGCAAGTGGTCGAGATCGGCTCGCTCACGGTCGCGCTGTGCGAAAAATGTGTTGCGGACGTCGTCGAACTCGGTGCGTTCACGGATCAGCGATTCTCGCTCGGCACGCAATTCGGCGGTGAGGACTTCCTCGGTGACGTCTTGTCGGACTCGCGATTTCGCGGCGTCGAGGTCGAGCAGTTTGACTCGGTACGCCTCGTCGAGCAGTTGCCGCTGCCGGTCGAACTCGGCCTGCTGAATCTGTCGGTCAGCATCGACGGCCGCGAGTGCTTGCTGCAATCGTTCCCGTTCGGCGGCGACTTTGCTGCCCACTTCGCCCAGCATGCGGTGGCGGTCGGATTCGAGTTGTTCGCGACGCTTTGCGAGATCGGTTTGTTCGGCACGAATCTGCTCGATCACGGATTGTTGCGAGGCGATTTGCTCCGCGAGTGTCGCGTCACGTTGCCGCAGAATGTCCTCTTTGGATTGCAACTCTTGTTCGGCTTCCTGTTTCCAGAGCCGTAGTTCACGTCGCTCGTGTTCGAGTTGCTGAAGTTGATCGGCGAGGATTTGTTCGCGCCGGTCAAGCTCGGAGAACCTCGCTCCGAGATCATCGACCAACTTTCTGGCGTGCGCCAGCATCTCGTTGTGCCGTGGAGCGGGAGCGGTGTCGAATTCCGGCCTCGGGACCGCTGATCCGCTGGGATCAACCGGATCAAAGCGGGCGACTCGTCCATCGGCGAGCGGCACAAAACGAGACGACGGCTCTGGAGAGCCGTCGTGGGCATGCGGTCTCAATTCAGAACGGTCGACTTGCGTCTGGTCACTCATTCCGGGAGTCCTTTCCCAGGAAATTGGATGGTCTGCTCTCGGCGGATTGTCCGTCGTGTCTGGCAGGACGGGCAAGAGTGCCCATCCTCTGTGCTACAGATTCTTGTCAATCATGCCCGCCAGCTTGGCCTTGTTGACCAAACCGACCGAACGATCAACGGGTTGGCCACCTTTGAACAGGATCACGGTTGGGATGCCTTGAATGCCGTACTGCGACGCGATGTTGCCGTCACTGTCGGTGTTCACTTTGCCGACGCGCGCCTTGCCGGCGTAGTCGTTGGCAATCTCTTCGACAGTCGGGCCGAGCATCTTGCACGGGCCACACCACGGAGCCCAAAAATCGACGAGCACCGGCTGGCTGCTCTCCAAAACTTGCGAGGAGAAATTGGCTTCCGTGAACTCCAAAACATTTCCGGCCATGACAAGGAACCTTTTGCAAGTGGGATGCGATGAGGTTGGTCTCCGAACTTCAGTCCGTTCAGCCCTCAAAAGTCGCGGGATTATTGGGCAACACCGAAAACCTGTCAACGCGATGCTGCAGCCGTCCGGCGGTCACGAGGTTCCTGTCGCGGGCGAACTGGCCGCGATATTCTGTCTTCGCCGTTTGGGCAGGATTGCCACGGATTTTGATGTTTGAGACCCCGGACACTTGGGAGCCTGCCGTTCATGTCAGCCCAGTTGCAGCAACGCCTGCTTGGCGAGTTGGAAAAGCTCGTTCTGATCGACCCGCACACGCACATCAACCAGCTTGATCCGGCGTCGCATACGTTGGCGGACATCCTGGGCTACCACTATTACACCGAGTTGGCTCATTCAGCCGGCCTGCCGCGCGAACAAATCGAGCAGCCGGGCATCGACCCCAAGGAGAAAGTCAAACGGCTGGTCCCGAAGCTCGCGGACATCGAAAACACCGCTCAATACAGTTGGCTGCTGGAGATGTGCCGCGTGTTCTTTGGCTTTGAGGATGACCGCATCACACCGGCGAATTGGGAAGCGTTGTACGACTCCGCCGCCAAAAAGATGGCGCAACCCGATTGGGAAGAGCAGGTGCTGCGGATCAGCAAGCTCGAACAAATATTCCTGACGAACAATTTTGACGACCCGCTGACCGGTTTCAACACGCAGCGATACATCCCGTGTTTGCGGACGGACGACCTCGTCTTTCATCTGACGAAGTCGGAGACTCGGACGCGGCTCGCGAAGGCGACTGGCATCGAACTGAGTGGTGCCGCCTCGCTGAAGCAAGCGGTCGGCAAGCTGTTTGACCACTTCGTCTCGAAGAATGCGAAAGCGTGCGCGATCTCGCTGCCGCCGGATTTCGAGCCGATTCGCATCGAAGCCGCCGCCGCTGATTCGATTTTGCGTGCGGTTTCCGCCGGCAAAGAGCTGTCCACCGACGAGCAACGCACGCTCAGCCGCTTCGTCTTTTGGACGCTGGCCGAGCACTGTGCTGACCATCGGCTGCCGTTCGATTTGATGATCGGTGTCAATCGCCGCGTGTACGAAGCCGGTGTCTATCAGGGGCAAGACTTGTTCGACCAGCGCGTCTCGCTGATCCAGTACAAGGCGTTGTTCAACGCGTTTCCGCAGGTGGTGTTCCCGATTTCAGTCCTCGCTCAGATCAGCAATCAGGAGCTGGTCAGCTACTCGTGGATCTTCCCGAACGTGGTGACCAACGGGCACTGGTGGTACTCAAACATCCCGGCCTACATCGAGACCGATTGCCGAGCTCGCTTGCAGGCGGTGCCCCGAACCAAGCAGATTGGCTACTACAGCGACATGTACAAATTGGAGTTCGCGCTGCCGAAATTCGGGATGTATCGCCGAATCCTGGCCAAAGTGCTGGCCGAGGACTTCGTCGTGGGACGTGGCTGGCCGGAAGAGCGAGCTCTGGAACTCGGCCGCCAAAATCTGCGGGGAAATGTCGAGACGATCTTCGGAGTGAACGGCAAGTAACATCCATCCATCAGCGTTGCCTCGTTGCAGTGTCGCTCGGCGGCAAATACCATCTTCGCCACGCTGTGGGAACGGTGGGTGTCAGTATTCACCCCGTCTTTTGTCGGATGTTGGGGAACAACAGTCATGGCGATGTTGGTTGTTTTGCAAGGGGGCAAGGCGGTCGAGCACCCGATCCCCGATGGAGAGGCGGTTCTGGGACGGCATCCGGGCTGCACCATTCAGTTGGATTCCAATACCGTGTCGCGGCGACACGCGCAAGTGACCAAGGTCGATGGCAATTATTTCATCGAGGACTTGGGGAGCGGCAACGGCACGTTCGTCAATGGC
The DNA here is from genome assembly GCA_945861865.1 of Candidatus Kuenenia stuttgartensis. Taxonomy (GTDB): domain Bacteria; phylum Planctomycetota; class Planctomycetia; order Planctomycetales; family Planctomycetaceae; genus SXKJ01. The sequence continues at coordinate 17,754 of CAMAWN010000071.1, forward strand.
AAGCAGATCGAGGGCAAAGCCCAGCTCGTTCACGACGACCGCATCAAGCTTGGTCCGATCCTGCTGCGGTTTCAGAGTGAAGGCTCGGCGTTGGCTGCACCGGCACAACGGCCATCCATTCCTCGCCCCCAAGCGGTGGCTGAGACGAATCACGACATCGACTTCGTCGATGAAGCGGACGACGGTGCGACGATCACTGGAACCTTGGTCGGAGTTGGTGCTGGCGGCGGCGGCCAATTCGGAATGTTGGATGTCCGGCCAGAAGTCAAACTCAAGGCCGTCATCGAGATCACTCGCAGCTTGTCTGGCGTTGTCGACGTGACCGCGATTTGCCCGAGGATTCTGGATGCTCTGTTCGAGATTTTTTCGCAGGCCGACCGTGGTTGCATTCTGCTCAAGGATGAAAAAGCCAAGTTGGTCCCGCGAGCCATGAAGCACCGCCGGGCCGGGGAAGATGCGACCGTTAAGCTCAGCAGGACGATTCTCAACAAAGTGCTCAGCGACAAGACGGGGATCCTGTCGGCCGATGCCGCCAACGATGCCGCGTTTTCCGCCAGCGAATCAATCTCCAGTTTGGATATCCGTTCGATGATGTGCGTGCCGTTGCTCAGCCACGAAGGCGAGCCGATGGGCGTGATCAGTATTGATACTCAGAACCCGATTAGTCAGTTCAACGAAGAAGACCTCGATCTGTTGATGGCTGTCGCCGGACAAGCGGCGCTGTCGTACGAAGGTGCTCAACTGCTGGTCAGCTTCATGGAAAAGAAGAAGCAAGACGGCGAAATGGAAATTGCTCGCAACGTGCAACGCGCGTTGTTGCCGACCGAGCTTCCCAAAGCCGAGGGTTACGAGTTCTACGCTTCGTATGACGCGGCCCAGGCGGTCGGCGGCGATTACTACGACGCTGGCATGTTGCCCGGAAACAAGATTTTTCTGTCGTTCGGCGATGTGGCAGGCAAGGGCGTCCCTGGCGCGCTGATCATGTCGCGGATGTCGAGTTGTTGCCAAAGTACGATGCAATTCGTTCACGAAGTCGGACCGGCCGTCGAGGCAATCAATCACCACATGTGTGCGAATGCCGTGGAAGGACGCTTCGTGACTTATGTGTTGGCGATCATCGACTTGACGACCCATGAGATGACTCTGGTCAACGCCGGTCACATGTCGCCGATCATCCGCCGTGCCAATGGGACGTTGTTCGAGTTTCCCGATGAGTCCGTCGGTGTGCCGATCGGTGTCGTGGATGGCTATCCGTTTGACGTGCTCAACTTCAAGCTGGAGCCGGGTGACCTCGCGGTTCTGTTTACCGATGGCGTCAGCGAAGCGATGGCCCCCAATGACGACCTCTACACGCTGGAACACCTGCGAAAGTTCATCCTCAATGGTCCGAAGAAGGCGGATGAACTCGGCAAGGTGTTGTTGGCTGACGTCCGCCGTCACGCCAACGGCCGCCCGCAGAATGACGACATCACGATCATGACTTTCGGCCGCAACCCGGTGTGATGTGTGTCGGTTCTCCCAAACGAATCAAGGCCCGCGTGTCGTGCAACACGCGGGCCTTGTCGTTGGCAGAGAAAACTTGGCGATGCGAATGATCGCCGGCGGGGACGCTGGCCAATGCCGTCTATCGCGACTTGATGACGATTTCCGTTGCCGCCTCGGTCTTGCGATATCCCAGACTGCGAACAACCTCCAAGACTTCGCTCCAAGTCGGGAACGGTCGGCCGCTGCGGCGTTTGTAGGTGTCCATCGCGGTCATGAATTCCACTTCGTCGAGCGAATAATCTCGTTCGCAGGTGGTCGGATCAATTTCGCGGCGGCGCAGAGCCTTGCGGCGTGGTTCACCGATGCGGCGTTCGACTCTGTCTGGCGGCGCTCCCTGAGACGGAAAGCTGCGGCGGTCGTTGACGCGGCGGTCCTTGCTCAAACGCTGTTCGACGACTTGATCCATTTCCATGGTGGCGGGCATAGCAGGCTCCGAGAGGGAAAACTGAGCGAACCGAATGGCTCAAAAACTTGATGTGTCCGCAACGGCGATGTCCCAGAGGTGCGAGTCGTTGCTGAACGTTGAACTTTGTCACACAACCGCAGACTCGGCAAATTGTGCGGATCAAGAAGGGAGTAATTCTTGAGTGGAATTTGGAGATGGGGCAGTCTCGCCGGTCGTAGCGATTGTGCTGCGCTCGGTCATCGCTGGATGTCGGGAGTGACCGCTCCGGCCGTGAATCGAATCTCACCGGGAGCGACTTTGGCCGCAAGAAATGCGGCGTCGAACGGCGTCAGCAGTTCGCGCACTCGATCAAGCTGTGGTGCCACCGAAGGGGGCGCGAGCTTTCGCCATTGCGCGACTTGGCGACTCAACGGTTCGTGCTGTTTGCTGAGAAACTCGCGAGCCGTACGAGAGTTCACGAATAGCCAATGCGAATGATCGGCGAAGTGCCGTGAGCGGGCAGTTGCAAACAGCGGTGTGGAACTCAACGCGGAGTCTCCGGCGGATCGATCGTGAAATGCCAAGATCAACCGTGGATCGGTGGCGACGAGGAGGTGCTTGGGGGTGATTCCGTAGGCCGGGTGATAGGGGGGCAGACTGTCCAGCCATTTGATTGTCAGTGACTCTTGATGCTGAATCTTCAACGTCGCTGGTGAATCGGGATTACGACTGTTGTGGGCGACGGCGGCGAAGTTCAGCAACGTCAGCAGCGCGCCGTCGAGCGACTCACGGAGGCTCGGCTGACCGTCGTTGTTTGGCGGTCTGTTCGACAGATCGAATTGCCAAGCCAGCAGGCCATCGATCGGAGCTGAATGCTCTTCGACCGGCGTTTTCGGAACGATCGCTCCGCCCAAGCTCGGTCTCGCGTGCGGCAAAATCTCGTCGAACAAGTCACGGCCGAGCAACCCGCGAGTGACTTTGCCAAACGTCTGCCAATCTCGCTGCGATCTCTCCGAGGGATCAAGTGTGCGCAGCCAGCGGAAAAGATCATCTGCAATCCGAACCTCGCCGGCCAACACCGCGTCGGCCGGTAACTGAGTCGCCAGATCGCTAGGCGATTCCGAGGCCTCGACGAATCGCTGCCAGACCGTCGGCAAGTCGTTCGTGTCGTGATGCGCGACGGCATGGAACACCAAGCCATCGCGGACTTCCAATCCGGCCGACAGCCATTCCAACTTCTTCGACAGTGGCATCAACCAGGCCGCCGTCGTTGGATCTTTGACAAGCTCGTCGTCCCAATGCCGCGGATCGACAAAGATGCGGATGGTAGAACCTGCCGGCAACGACGACATCGCACGGCGATAGTTCGGCGATTGATCGAGCGGCTTTACGCGGTTTTCATTCGCTGCCGACGCGGATCGTGTGATCACATCGAGAATGAGTTCCTCGCGCTCGCTGATGGCGAGCGTCCGCCCCAGTTTCACGGTGAAGAGATCCGGGCCGGTGGTTTGGCCATTCGTCTTTTTGCGGCGAATTTGGAAGCTGCGACCGAATGCAGATTTCGTCTGCACGTCATGGGCTTCCAGAAAATCCCACAAAGCGAGGACGCGATCCCAAGTGTCGTCCTTCGCGGCACGAGACAACAGCATCCCCATCGGCGGGCCGGTCGGTGACGGCGAGACCACCAGCAGGACCGATTCGCCAAACAACTCGGAAATAAATTGATCGAGCGGCTGCCCCAGCAACGCGGACAAACTGGCTTGTCCGAGTTGCCATCGGGCGAACTCCGGCCCTTGCTGCCATTGCTTGACCAACGAGAGTTCACGCAAGCGGCGAAACCACTCGGCATTCGGCACATCACGGAGGTGCGAACGGAGATCCCGAATCTCGATGCTCAGTCCAACATTCTCGCCGATCAAGCTGGTGAGTTCCGGTTCGTCGGCGCAGGCCTGGGCCAGCCGCCACTCGCTCAGCAATGAGCACGCCAAAAACAGTCCGGCGATCCATCGCGGAAAGGGACGTTGTCGAGAAAAGATGGTGGTCAAGTCGAGGAATCCTGGCTGTTGAAGACTTGTTGGAGCCACGAATCAACGGCCTCTCGCAGTTCTTTGCCCAGCGGAGCCAGAGGTCGCGACAACGATTCCGAGACACCGTCCGTCGATCCTTCACCGCCGAAAAGATTCGGCGTATCGGTCGGCGGCAAGAGCACGTTGGTGGCCGATACCTGCTGCCACGCCTGCGAGGCCAACGCGGCGTAGGCGTCGCGAGCGTCATGGACCAGAACATCCAGTTGCCGATCACCGGTTGGTGTTGGATCGCTAACAGGTTCGAGACGCTTCACCGGAATGTTCGCGATCTGGGTCTGAGATGAAGTCTGACGTTTCGCGAACGAGACGTTGCTGGAAACTCGCCAACCGATTCCGACCGCGATCACCAGAGCCAATGCGGATGCGAGCAACGCCATCCATCCCGTCAGCGGCGAGTGCCGATGACTTGGGCTGCGCTGTCCATCCGAAGTCGATCGGGAAGTCGAGATGACGAGGTTGTGCTCAGTTCGTAGACGCCGCAAAACGGCATCAGCTAGTTCGGCCGTTGGCGGTTGCACTTGCCAGTCTGCGACGGCGACATGCAATTGCTGAAAGCGTTCCTGCATCTCGCGACACGCGGGGCAGTGGGAGATGTGTGCGCAGAGTTCGTCCGGCAGTTCTGGTTGCCGAAGATCGAAGGACTCTTGCAGCCGATTTTCAAAATCAAAACAGGTCATGATCGCAACACATCAATGGCAGGATTGGAAATTTTCTGGGTCGTCAGTTCATATCGGAATTCAGGTCGAGGGAGTGATCATTCAATTCTTGCTGAGGGTCAAGACCACGCTTTCGCAGGTACTCGGCCATTTCCTTCCGTGCACGGTGCAACCAAGTTTTGACGGTCCCCTCGGGGCAGTCGAGTATTTGGGCAACCTCTTCGACGGACAACTCCTGCTGATAGAACAAGACAAAGCACTGTTGGTATTCGAGACGCAAAGTAGCGAACGCTCGCTGAATTTCCTCGGCATCATCGCGTGAATCCGTTCGAGTCCGCTCCGGCAACCAGTCGGCTTGCAAGTCCGTTGGCATCGGTCGGCGGCCACGTTCCTCCAAATGGGTCCGGCAGCGGTTCGCTGCAATCGTCAACAGCCACGGTCGCAACGGACGTTCGCCATCCCAACGATGCAAGTTGCGGAAGGCTCGCAAGAAGACCTCTTGCGAGACGTCCTCGGCATCGTGGCGACGACTGAGCATTCTCAGGCACAACCCAAAGATCATGCCTTCAAAACGCTCGACGAACAGCCGCTGGTAGGCGACTTCACCTGCCAAACAACCTCGGACTAACTCGACCTCGCTGACGTCCACGCTCAAGCCGGCATCCCATCGTGGAGCAGATTCTTTGTTCGGTCAGGTCTGACGTACTCCGTCTCGCGGATTCGCGTCCACAAGACCGTGCCCATCTTGACGCAGACAAAAGACACCGTCGATGGTTGACGTCACCGAAACCGAGTCAATCGTCGGACATACCGGCAACGCTCCACGAGGGTTTCGAGAACACCTCAAACCGCCAGAAAAAGTAGACACTTCTCGCTGATCCCGACTGTGTTTTCAGCACTTTTTGCGAATTGAGGTTACGAAAAACGTAAAAACCTGCGTCCCTTCCGAGAGGTTTGCTTCACGAACAGTCACGACAGGGCGCAGGCCTGGAAGGAGGATGTCCTTGCGATAGTTGAAGAAGTCGGCGGTTCCTCCGTCGGGGATTACGTACCCCGATGGTTGTTCAAATCCAGAACGGAGGAACCACCATGGGACGACCGTACGGGACACGAAATGAGTCGCGCAAGACACCAGGGGTTCGCCGGTCACGAAAGGTGGCTCGGCGAGCGGCCAAGCGGCGCTAAGCGGAGGGAGGGACATCATCACCAATTCTTGGGACCGACCTGACCTGACTCTTCAACTACGAAGGGGACATCCTCTCCCGAAAAAGGAGTTGGTGAAGATTCTGAACCGCGATTTAGCCCCCGCCGGTATCGACAAGCGGGATGACCTGGGACGGACGATTGACGTCCACGCATTGCGGCATTCCTTCGGCATGCTGTTGAGCAAGGGCGGCGTCACGCCACGCGCAAGCTGCGACGCACCACAGTCGGATCGACTTGACGATGAACGTCTACACGGACTCACGGCTTTTGGACGTGCATGGTGCACTTGACGTGCTTCCGCGTCTGCCACTCGACAACAATCCGCTCCGGGAAGCATCAACTCTGAACGCGGCGGGCACTACCCCTTCGTAGCCACAGCTTGTACCGGCTCAGTACGAGCGGAGTCATTTGAGTGCGCTTCCAGACAAAAATGAATCGAATTCACGCAACATCCGGCCCTCTAACGCAGTCGCCATAACTGGTTCTCCAGACAAAACAAAACCCCCGCTGACACATCTGGTCAACGGGGGCTTCCGAGTGGAGGATAGGGGACTTGAACCCCTGACCTTCTGCATGCCATGCAGACGCTCTCCCAACTGAGCTAATCCCCCGGGGAGTTACTGGGTCAACGGAATCGGCTGAACGAAATCAGCATGAGATACCGTTGCCGGTCGTGACGGTTGGCCTGCGTGTCTTCGGCAGGACGGTCAGTGAAACCTGACTCAAGTTGCCGGAAATTCCGGCCGCTTGAGGCGGGCGGAACATTAGCGGCCGGTTCGGAAAGGTGTCAAGGAGTTGTCCGCGGTCGTCACTTGCCGATAAATGCCTCCAGCGCGCGATCTTTCATGGCCTTGAGGTCGAGTTTTCCTGTGCCCAGCAGCGGAATGGTTTCCACTTCCAGGAAACTGTCTGCGGACGGAATCCAAAGATTGGGAAGATCGCGAGTGCCGAGTTCCTTCAGAACTTCATCAACCGTTTTCGCGAGTTTCTTGTGGAGCACGATCAGGCGTTCCCCCTTCTTCTCATCGGGGACGGCGGTTACCGCCAGTTTGATCTCGGCGTCGTCGCTATCGGGGACTTCGATGATCTTGGCAAGTTCTTCTTCGATGCGGATGTGCGGGACCATTTCGCCGGCGATCTTCGAGAAGCGACTGAGGCGGCCGGTGATTTTGATGAAGCCGTCATCGTCGATCTCAGCGATGTCGCCGGTGTTGTACCAGTAGCCGTTGTGAATGACGCTGGCGGTTTTCTCGGGATGATTGAGATAGCCTTGCATGACGTTCGGGCCGCCGATCAGCAGTAGACCGGGCTTGTTGTTGCCGAGTTCAGCGAAGGTGTCGGCATCAACGATTTTTGCGCAGACGTTGGGGACGGCTCGGCCGACGGTGCCAAGTTTTGTCCCGATTTGAGTGACTTCGCGCGAGCGATGATCGGGGACGTTTGCGGCGGCCAGCGGCGAGAGTTCAGTGCAGCCGTAGCCTTCGGTTGGAGTCACGCCGAACTTGGCGTGGAATTCTTCCGCGAGTTGCTGCGGCAGTTTTTCGGCTCCAACGATCGCGAGATCGAGCGTAGCGAATTGCTCTTTGTCGCAGCGTTTGAGGTACGACTTCAAGAAGGTCGGCGTCGCGGCGACGATCGTCCCTTTGTACTTCTGAGCCAGTTCACCGACCGTGCGGGCGTCGAGTGGATTGAAATGGTAGACCGCGGCGCAGTCGACGTTCATGGGCAGCCACATCATCAGCGTATGGCCGAAGCTATGAAAGAACGGCAGCACGCCGATGATCACGTCCGTTCGCTTGATCTGGAAGAGTTGATCGGCCGAGCTGATGTTCGAGCCGATGTTGTGGTGCGAGAGCATCACACCCTTCGGCTGTCCCGTGGAACCGGACGAGAAAATGATGGTCATCAAGTCGGTCGGCTTGATGCGTGTCAGTCCGAGCCAGCGTTCGAGGATGAGGATCGGCACGACATGAGCGGCAATCGCGCTCAGAGCTTTGTCGGTTCCGGTCAGCTTCTCTTTCACGTCTTCCAAAAAAATGATCTGCGTGGCAGGATCGAACTCAACCGGCTTCTTTTCCAGAAATCTGCGGCTGGTGATGACGTGACGGATGCTGGACTCCGCGATGCAGTAGCGGATGTCTTTGTCCGAGAGCGTGTAGTTCAAGTTGACGGAGACTCGGCCAGAGACCGTGATCGCCATGTTGGCCAGCAAGCCACCGTTCGACGGCGGCAGCAAGATGCCGACATTCTTTTCGTCCGACTTCAGCCACAATCGTTCGAGTGCTCGCTTGATGCACAGCGTGCCGATCAGCGTTCGACTGCCGGTCAATTCCTGGCCGGAGGAGTCGGCGACCTTCAGTCGTGAGCGGGCGGTTCGGCATTTTCGCAAGAACATCCGAGCGGGGATCAGTTCGTGATCGCGACGCTTGATCGAGGCTTCGACGCCGAGCTTCTCGACCGCCATTCGCACCTCGTTGACGTTGTCTGGATTTTTGAGGTGCGGGCCGAAGACGATCGTGACGGGATACGGCCAACCGCGCGGACGTTTCCAAAAGAATCGACCGTCCCGATGACTGAAGATGCTGCCCCACAGTTCGTCGAGATACGTCGGGATTACCGGAGCGTTGGTGCCGTCGATGATCCTCAGCAAACCGCGTTGGAACGGCTGCAATTGGCCGGTGCGCGTGATACTGCCTTCCGCGAAGATGCAAACGAGCTCACCGTTTTGAATCGCCTCGCGCGCGGTGTTCAACGCGGTGACGATGGCTCGCGGACCTTCGGTCGATTTGATGGGGATGACGCCAAACATTCGAGTCAGCCAACCGATGAATGGGCCAGTCACATAGTCGGCCCAGGCGATCATGCGGATCGGTCGTTCGGAATTGAGGATCAGCAAAAAACCGTCCAACCACGAAACATGATTGACGACGATCAGTCCGCCGCCGGTCGACGGAATGTGCTCGCTGCCGAAGACACGCACCTTGTACATCAAGCGGAACAGCAACCAGACCAAGCAGCGAACGGTTTCCTTGGGAATCAGGCGAAACACGACGACCGTGATCGGAACGGTGACGGCACCGCAACCCAAGAAGACTTGCGTGGGGGTGAGGCCGATGAACTCACGCAGTGCGTAGTACAGCCCGGACGACGCGAGAATGAATGAGAAGACGATAAAGTTACTGGCGGCAATGTTCACGCCGACCATCTTCGGATCGCTGCGATGTTGCAGAAACGCTTCCAGCGGGATGTTGAACAATCCGGCGCTCAGGCCGAGCACCAGCAGGCAAGCTCCGGCCCAAGGGATTGCTCGTTTGGCACTCGGCGTTCGGAATTCAGGATAGACCGAAAGCGATGGTTGGTCTTTCGATTTGGCCTTCTCTTGTTCCTGCGCGTGTTTTTTGCGGATGACCTCTTTTGCCGCGTCGCCGTCCGCTTTCGCCAAGCGATCGTCGAGGCGGCGGCTCGCGGTTTGTTCAATCGCATCTGGCGTCGGAGGCTCGATTGGAGTGCCGACTACAAACATCAACAGCGCGCTGATCGCCATGCCCGCACTGCCGACAGTGACGATTCCCAGCTCAATTTTTCCCGCCGACCAGAGGCCTGCCAGAATGCTTCCGGCTGCGACGCCGAGTACCAGCATCGCTTGCAACGGAGTGACCTCGGTCTTGTCCAACAGTTGCAGTTCATTCATTCCAAATTCAAGCACGCCGTTCTGAGCCAAACTCCCCAGCAGCCAGAAGTAACCCATGCCCAACGCGACCAGGAACAACGGTCGATTGCGGTACAACTGGCTGAGGTTGTGCCAGGTTTCGACGACCGGATTCTTCGCCAGCTTGCGATGCGGATCGGCCGGCGGCAGCGGCTTGATCATCAGAGTGCAGAACCAGCCGATGATGGCCAGCGTCACTAAAAAGATCGCCTCGGACTTCACTTGCCCGAGCGACACCGTATCGGCCAGGTTG
>CAMAWN010000072.1 GCA_945861865.1 Candidatus Kuenenia stuttgartensis
CCACTGACGAGCAGCGGGCCATTCTCGCGAGTCTTGATGACGACGTCAGACATGATTTGATCTCCAGATTCAAAGGGACAAACTCGCGCGGCACGTTAGCCCGCGAGCGCAAGCGAAGCAATCACGCCAACCGCGACAATGCTCTCGACTGCTAACGCCTTGTTGCGCCTTGCTCTCTCCAGGTTCCTCGGCTTTCCGTGGTCGTTTCATTCGGGAAGAACCGTGAGCCGCTCTGGTTGAGTCACTCTTGCCGCAGCGGGCTTTGATGGACCAAGGCAACTCCCAGAGAAGCCGCGTAGAACACGCCTACTCCCGGCATCAACAGTTCGACACGGACTTCGCCAACCGGCCGAAAGCCCCCTTGAGACGTGGTCGAGCTTGAGGGAGACATGCTTGACACTGTTCTAGGCAATGCCGATCATCATTCGAGCCACTTTGGCAAGTCGACAGTTACATCCCTTCGATAGGAACATTGGAATCAAACCATGAGTACCGGAACCCGACGGTTGGAGCTCGAGGAAGTGGGAGACGTCACGGTCGCGAAGTTCACCGACAAAAAAATCCTCGATGAGGGCAACATCCAAATCATCGGGAACCAGATGTTCGCGTTGATCGAAGAGGATGGACGGCAGAAGATCGTCTTGGATTTCTCGAATGTCGAATACCTCTCCAGTGCGGCCCTCGGCAAACTCATCACGATGGACAAGAAGGTGAAGGCCGCGAAGGGGAAACTGCGGTTGTGTGCCATTCGGCCAGACATCTACGAGGTCTTCGCGATCACCAAGTTGAACAAGCTGTTCGACATGAAAGACACCTTGGAAGCGGCATTGGCTGGGCTGTGAGAGGCTTCGCCCCAGTTCTGGGGCCGAATTCCGCTGTCTAGCAGCGACGTTTCGGGCAACGTCCTGATTGAGCTACGGCGGGCAAGTCTGCGGGCAGCGGTCGCCTGAATCTGGGATGATATGGCCCACATTGCACAGTTCGATGTCTGGATTCCGAACGATACGGCGGAAGCGCGCGAAGTTCAGGAACGCATCGTCAGCTTGATGGAGCAAAACGCTTGGCCAATGCGTGATTGCTTTGGCGTGCGACTCGCTCTCGAAGAAGCGCTGGTCAACGCGATCAAGCATGGCAATCGCATGGAGCCTGACAAGAAGGTCTATGTCGCTTGTGAATTGTCCATCGACGAAATCACCGTCGTGATCGAGGATCAGGGGGAAGGCTTCAGGCTCACGGAAGTCCCCGATCCCACCGACGATGACAACCTCGAAAAGCCGGGCGGACGTGGCATTATGCTCATCCGCTCGCTCATGAACGGCTTCAGCTACAACGACAAAGGCAACCGGCTGACAATGACCAAAAAGTTGGGTGTCGCGAACGAGGAGTAGGCCCGGCCTTCTAGCCAGACTCCCCGCCCGAAAAGTCGTCGATCTCAGAACGATGACCGACGAAACACAGTAGCGAGAGTGGGACTCGAACCCACGACCCCAGGCTTATGAAGCCTGTGCTCTAACCGGCTGAGCTACCTCGCCAAAACCCGCAGCGGCCAATCGGCCATCACAAGGGGTGCGGATTATAGCCGTGGCCTCTTCGATGAAAAGCGACGGCGGCACGAGTCGCCATCGCTGCCGACTCGCGAGCTTGCTCCCTACAATCCGACCGCGTCGTCGTGACAGAGTTATCATGCAAGGGAGTTCGGCATGTTGTGGGAAGTGGAGATTCATCCGGCAGCAGGACAAGTGGATCGCGAAAGTGCTCGCGTGCTCAGCGAAGCGCGAGCCTTGCGGCTCAGTTCGATCAACGCCGTCCGCGCCGCCCGATCGTTCTTGATCGAGGGGGATGCCGATGCCGCGACGATTGAGAAACGAGCACTCGGTCTGCTCGTTGATTCGGTTGTCGAAACCTGCTCCGTCCATCCGCTCGGCCGACAGCCGAACGCCGATGGCCGACAGCCGCTATCACAACTCAACGTCATGCTCAAGTCGGGTGTCACCGACAATGTCGCCCTCAGCGCCAAGGCCGCACTGGCCGATTTGAAAATCCCCGTGACGACCGTCGCGACGGTTCGCAAATATTGGCTCAACGACGAAGCGTCCGAGGCCGATGTCCAGCGGCTCATCAAACGCGTGCTGGCTAATGACGCGATCGAGCATGTCGTGGTCGGTCCGTTGGCGATGGAGACCATCGGCATCGGCGGCGAGTACCAATTCAAGCTGACGCACGTCGCGATCCGCGGCATGGATGACGACCGCCTGATGCGGCTCAGTCGTGAAGGACAGCTTTATCTGAACCTCACCGAGATGCAGACGATTCGGCAACATTTCGTCGACCTCGGTCGCGACCCAACGGATGTGGAACTCGAAACCGTCGCGCAGACGTGGTCGGAACATTGCTCGCACAAGACACTCGCCGGCCGCATTCATTACCGCGATGGCCGGCACGACATTTATTTTCAGAACATGCTCAAGGAGACGATCTTCGCCGCGACGGTTGAGATTCGGCGGCGACTTGGTGATGCCGACTGGTGCGTCAGCGTGTTCAAGGACAACGCCGGCATCGTGAAGTTCGACGAGACTGACAACGTCTGCATGAAGGTCGAGACGCACAATCACCCGTCGGCCCTCGAACCCTACGGCGGAGCGAACACCGGCATCGGCGGCGTGATTCGCGATCCGCTCGGCACGGGCCTGGGAGCCAAGCCGATCTGTAACACCAACGTTTTTTGTTTCGCGCCGCCCGACACGCCGCACGATTCGCTGCCGCCCGGAACGCTGCATCCGAAGCTGGTGATGCGCGGCGTGGTCAGCGGTGTGCGTGACTACGGAAACCGGATGGGCATCCCGACGGTCAACGGCGCGATTTATTTCGACGAGCGCTACCTCGGCAATCCGTTGGTCTACTGCGGCAACGTGGCGATAATCCCGGTCGACAAGTGCGACAAGCACGCTCGGCCCGGCGACTACATCGTTGCCGTCGGCGGACGCACGGGCCGCGACGGCATTCACGGAGCGACCTTCTCGTCCGCCGAATTGACTCACGAAAGCGAAACGATCTCCGGCGGATCCGTTCAAATTGGCAACGCGATCACCGAGAAAATGGTGGCCGATATCATTCTGCAAGCTCGCGACCGCGGCCTGTACAGCTCGATCACCGACTGCGGAGCCGGCGGCTTTTCGTCGGCGGTCGGCGAGATGGGTGAAGACATCGGCGCGGAAGTCTGGCTCGAAAAAGCACCGCTTAAATACAGCGGCCTGAGCTACACCGAGATTTGGATTTCGGAAGCTCAAGAGCGCATGGTGCTGGCCGTGCCGCCGTCGTCGTGGGCCGAGTTTGAAACACTCTGTCGATCCGAGGGAGTTGAAGCGGCCATCCTCGGCGAGTTCAAGCCGACGGAACGACTCGTGCTGAAGTATCATGGTCAGCAAGTCGCTGACCTCGCGATGAGTTTTTTGCACGACGGCCGCCCGCCGATCGTGCGTGAAGCCGTGTTCACGCCGAAGACCGAGGAACCGTTGCACGCGTCGGCGCAGACGAACTGCCATGATGCAACGCTCATGTCGATCCTCGGCTCACTCAATGTGTGCAGCAAGGAGTGGGTCATTCGGCAGTACGATCACGAAGTGCAAGCCGGCAGCGTCGTGAAGCCGCTGGTCGGCATCTGCAACGACGGTCCATCGGATGCCGCGGTTGTGCGGCCGAAGATGGACTCGAAGCGTGGACTCGCCATTGCTTGCGGCATGAATCCGCGATTTGGCGATCTCGATCCGTACTGGATGGCCGCCTCGGCGATCGACGAGGCGGTTCGCAATTGCATCGCCGTCGGAGCCGATCCGCGTCGCATCGCGATTCTCGACAACTTCTGTTGGGGCAACACCGACCGACCGGAGACGCTGGGCACACTGGTCCGTGCGGCTCTCGCCTGCAAAGAGACGGCGATCGCGTTCGGCACGCCGTTCATCAGCGGCAAGGACAGCCTCAACAACGAGTTTTCGTTCGTCGACGCGAACGGCCAGAAACAGACAGTCGCGATTCCGAGTTCGCTGCTGATCTCCGCACTCGGCCAGTTGGACGATGTCGAGCAGGCTGTCACGATGGACCTCAAAGAAGCCGGCAATGTGCTGCTGTTGATCGGCACCACCGCCAACGAACTCGGAGGCAGCCATTTTGCGTTGGTCAATGGCCTCGCAGGCGGAGTCGTTCCGCGCGTCGACCTCGAACTCGCGCCGCGGATTTTCACCGCCGTTCACGACGCCATTCGGAGCGGCCTGGTTCGCTCGTGTCACGACCTGAGCGAAGGTGGCTTGGCCGCTGCCGTTTCCGAGATGGCCTTCGCTGGCGGCTTGGGCCTGTCGCTCGATCTGCAGTCGCTGGCCAAGTCCAGCGGGCTGAATGAAGACGCCGTGCTGCTGTTCTCCGAAAGCAACTCGCGTTTCGTGCTGGAAGTCGCGGCGACCGCACAAGCCGCAGTCGAATCCCTTTGTCATTCGGCCAACGTGCCAGTCGTCACGCTGGGAGAAATCACCACTTCCAGTCGCATCCAAATTCGCGGCACGGCGGGCGAATTGGTCATTGACGCGGTGCTCGATGAACTCAAGCAAAGCTGGAAGCGACCGCTCGCGTGGCAGTAGATCCGAGGCGTCTCGTGTCCGTTCCGCTGGGGACGGATGCGACGCATCCGCCACGACTCAGGCCGTTGTCACGGGCAGCGGAATGAGAATCGATGTCGGCTTGGGCATTGAGTCGCGCGGGTCTTTGTCTTGTTCGTCGGCCATGATGGTATCGACGAGGAAGTACAAGAGTTGTCGGATGTCATCGGATTCGACATCGTCGGCGAGCAGTTCCGCTCGGTCGCGGGACTTCTCGATGAGACGTTCGGCTTTCTCGAACACGCCAAGTTCCTCGTACAAGCGGCGCAGACGAGCGAGGCGGATCGTGTCTTCTTCCTCGCGGTCGAAGTAGCAGCGTTGCATCAATTGCCGTTGCTCCGCGTTCGCGGCTTGCCAGGCCAGCGACATCATCAACGTCGGCCGCAGCGCGAGCGCGTCCTGACCGGCCACCATTTTGTTGTCGTGGTCGCCACGCCAGTCTTTCAGGTCGTTGAGGATTTGGAAGCCAATGCCAACATGCCGACAGAACGGGCCGACCAGCGATTCGTATTTCTCGACCGAACCGGCCATGCGGAGCCCGGCATAAAGCGCGGCCTCGAAGGCGGGCGACGTCTTGAGCGCGTAAATCTGCAACGCGTCGAGCGGAGTAAAGTCGAGCGTCGGATTCTGTTGCCAGAACATTTCCGCTCCCTGCCCGTCGCACAATTTGATGTGCGCGGCGGCCATGCGTTCGAGCACGTCGCAGGCAACGTCGGCGGGGATGGCGTTGTGATCGTGAGCACCGCTCTCGGAAGTTTGAGTGCGACTCGCCGCGATCAGCTTGTAACCCAAACCGATCAGATGATCGCCGACGTTGATCGCCGGGCCAAGACCGTGCGTGCGGTGCAACGTCTCGCGGCCGTAGCGGAACAGGTCGTCGTCTTCGATGTCGTCGTGGACCAGCGAAGCTTTGTGAAATGCTTCGATCGACATCGCGACTCGCGCGACCGAGTCGGGGAATTCAAATGGCTGCGTGCTGGAATCGAAATTCTTCAGACACGAGCCGCCCGTTGCGGCGTCGTAGGCGGCCAGCGTGATGAACGGACGGAAGCGTTTGCCACCGTTGCGGAGCCAGTCGTAGGAGATGTCTTCCGTTTTCCCGAGCGGCGTCGCGGCGGCTTCGGGAGTCTTGCTGCGGACGCGCGGCAGCAGGCGGTCGAAATGTTCGTCGAATAGCCGATTGGCCGCACGCATCACCGAGACGTAGCCGGTGAGACGCTGATCCGGCATCGGCTCGTATTTGTCGAGCACTTCCCAAATCCACGATTCATCGAGCGACGTGTTGTGACAATCTCCGGAGTGCAGCGGCACGGCATAGCTCGGCACACCCGCGATCAGGACTTTGTCGATCGCCTTCTCCAACACGTTCAAGCAAGCGACACCCAGGATGGCATCGACATACCCGCCGACGATGATCTTCAACACGATCGGCGAGCCTTCCGCGACGAGCACTTTGTAGCCGAGTTGCTCGGCTCGCACTTTGTAGTCGGCGATCGTGCAGGCTCCGCAGCGTTCGCAGTCGAGACCGAATTCGGTGTACTCGGCCGGGCAACCCTCGGCATGCTTCAGGCAATGCGGCAACAAGAGCATCCGCCGCTCGAACGGAGTCGCCAGGAATTGCCGACGCCAGAAGAAGTTGCCGATCATCACCGCCGCGAATCCGCTGTATTTTTCTGGCAGCGACATCTCGCCGAGCAACTGCATCGACCACGCCGTCAACTGCGTCTTGTTGAACGGCTTCGAGTGATCCAGCTTCTCGGCGAACTGCTGTGCCTTCGCCTTGACGAGTTCACGCAGTTCCAATGTTTCTGGGACGATCTTTAGATGCGACGTGCTGGACCGAATTTTCTTCCGTTTCGGCATCGGCTCGTCGTCATCGTCCTGGATGTCGGACACTCGCCGCCGCGCCGCTGCGTCCCCGTTCCGCCGTTCCGGCGGCGGAGCGTCCTGGTCGATCGCGTGAGAATGCTCTTGCCGCTCGTCAGACTCGTGCAAAGAAGTTATGGCGATGGACATATTCCATTCCCGTCGTTGGCAGGTTCAAAGCTGGCTGTCTGGAATCATTGCTCGTTTTCGCACACCGCCGCCGCTTTGCGGAGCGCCGCGACGGTGAAGATCAGCGGATATAGGGCCTCAAAATACCATAACTTGGCGAAATAGAAACCGATGGGGGACGGTTCCCGGAATCGACCGTCTTCCACGCGTGGGATTAACCAGGAAAGTCCGGCTTGAACGGCGGAGCTGAGGGCTGAAGGCTGATCGGCGCGGGTCGCCATATTTTTTTTCTTGTCGGTCCCGCTCTCCGCTCCGATCAAGGCCTCGATCGCCAGTGCGGTTTCCTCGACGTTCGACGGGGTTCCCGGTCCCGCGCCCCAGCCGCCGTCGGGGTTTTGGTTCTGGACGAGCCACCTCGCGCCACGCACAGCCGGCTCGTCCGACATCCGCCCCAACGCCTGAAACGCCGCCAACACCTTGGCCGTCCCGTACGTCGGATTCTCGTCGTTCGGAGCGTGCTGATTCCCAAACCACAACGGCAGCCACGAACCGTCGGGGCGTTGAGTACGCTTGAGGAAACGAAGTCCGGCAATCACGGTTTGGCGCGCGCGGACTGTGACTTCAGCCCATTCGATGATTGAATTGATCAAGCGGGTGCCATGACTGGATTGCGATTGCTCGAACTCTGCAAGGTCGCTTGTCGAGGGTGGAATCCAGAAATCGTCTTCCGCTTCCGATGACTTGACGCCGTCTTGAATCCCATTCGGCACTCCCAACGCTCGAATTGCATGAGCCGTAATGTCCGGCGAACTTCGATCGAACGGAAGAGTTCCCCACCCACGACAAAAAGTCGGCCAGCCGCCATCACGATTTTGCAGCGACATCAGCCAGATAGAACTTTCGATCTGCGAATGAACGACGCACAAACTGACTTCGCGTTCGTCAAGTGATACACCCTGACCATCGAGACGAGCATGGCTTTTCGACGCGTCGCTGGCTGCTGAGTACGGCGTACGGAGTTCTGAGTTCTCCTCGCGCTTCGCTACGTTCATGGTGTGCCACCCGGTTTGGTCTCGCTCGCTCCTTTCGAGATTCATCAGCGCCAGCATCGCCCCTGGCGTGTCGTCGGCATCGGGGACTCCGCCGGGGAGGTCGGTCCAGGCCCAGCCGCCGGGGGCGGCATTGGTGTAGGGATGCACGACTCGGTATTGCTGGCGAAGCAGCCAGGCTCGCAGGCCGGGGCGGGCGGCGAGCGGCACGTCGTCCCCCAAAGCGTTGATCGCCAGCGTCGTCACCCACGTCGCGAGGTTCGTGTCGATCGGCCAGGAACACGCGCAGTCGCTCACGTCCCACCGCGCCGACGCCACGATGAATTCAATCCCGCGTTGAGCGACCGGGTGATCGTGCAGGCCCATTGCGGCAAGGCTCATGGTGACGAAGCTCGTCAGCGGAGTCGCTTCGAGGAAACCTCCGTTGGGCGGCTGAATCCGCTCGAGCACTTTCAAGCTGACCGGCTTCGCCCAGCGTTGCAGCCAGCGCCGCAGCGGATTCCACGACGGACGAAAATGAAATCGCACTTGCCCAATCGCAACCAGCGCCGGCAGAGCGTAGCTCACAACCGGCAGCCGCACCGCCGCGTAAAACTTGGCCGGGATGCAGGCGAGTTCAAACGGCAGCGAGATGACCTCGGACCAATCAACGAGTCCCGCGAGCGCGCAGTGCGTGAGGATCGGCACCGAGAACGTGCGGTCCTTGCCGTAGCGAGCGATGACCGCTTGCACCCCACCCGCACGGTCGATGTGGGCCGCTGCGGAGTCGAGAGCCATGCCATCCGAACTCTCGACCGCCTTCAGCACCGCATGGCACAACATCGTCGTCGAGATGTTGCTGAGGCTCTTAATCGTATCGCCCCAGCCGCCGTCTGCGTTTTGGTGCGCGATCAGCCATTCGCCGCCGCCGCGAATCAGCCGAGTCCACGCCTCCGGCACGTCGCGTCCCGCCGAGACGTACTGCCGCCGCATCTGCTCCAAGGCCATGACCGCTGTCGCTGTCGAGAGGGCCGAGGTTGAGAGTTCACCGACCCAATGCCGCATTTCGCTGACCGGCGCATCGAGCAACTTCTGAACGGGATCATCCGCTGCGACCGGCGCACTCACCATCTCCGCCAGCAACGCCGCCTTCGCAGTTTCGCAGGCGCGGCGGATGCGTTCGGAACTCAAGTTGGTCGTTCCAGCATCAGGCGACTGTGTTCGGTCGATCATTTCAAATTCCGCTGGAAGGCGGGACGACGAACTACAGTTCCAGCGCGTCGAGCGAATCGATCAGATCGTCCAACTCGTCGCGTGGCTTCTTCGGTTTGTCTTTGAGGCGTTTGGGAATGCCGATCGTCAGGCCAACGGTGTCGCGGCCGTCGCGGACGAGTTCGACGTCACGCTCGCGCGCGGCGAGTTCGACGGCTGACGGAGCACCGAACAGCTTCGACAAGTCGATCTTCACGTCGCCGACTTCGCCGTCAGCTCCGGCGATCGCGGGAGTCTTGTGGCCGGGAAAAACGATGGCGTTGGCGGGGCAGACTCGGCTGCACGCGGGGCAGCCTTTTTTGCAACTGTCCTGCTGCTCGACCAGGATCGAACCGAGTGGGTCGAGGCCGTAGACGCCGAACAGGCAGAAGTCGATGCACTCCATGCAATTCGTGCAGCGGCTGTAGTCGATCACCGGATACCAACGCCGCCGCACGATCTCACCGTTCGCGGGGACGTCGTCATCGTCGTCGAGGCTCGTGGCAGATTTCTGCTCGGCGAGCAGGTCCAGCGGTCGCAGGTATTTGGCAAGTTCATGGGGCAGGTTTTCAACCTGCTCGTCCTGCTTTGGTTCGGCGATTGACGTCAATGTCGATGACAACTGGCCGGGCAGGTTGAAAACCTGCCCCACAGCGATCCGGCGAATCTCGTCGAGATAGACCTTCACCTCCGAATGATCTCGCAGATCGAGGCAATAGATTTTGCGATTCGGCAACGGTCGCGAGTCGGGCACCTCGCCATGTCCGTTCCCGTTTCCATTTTTCTTGGCATCGTCAGACCCATGACGTCCGTTGCCATTCTTGCGAGCGGGAGATTCGTCATCGCTCTCTTCGTCGTCGGTCTTGGATTCCAGCAGCGAGACCCCTTCGTGACCGCGGACGTTCTGGCGATCCAAAATCCAACGAGCTCCGCGCGGATACAGCCACGACAACACGATCACATCGCCGGGGATCGACCGCAGGAATTGCATCGCCGAGTGATCGGCCGCCAAGTCGTACAAGTTTGGCACGAGCGAAACTTCGACGTTCGCATCCGACGACAACGCCGCCACCAGCTCGGCTTCGAGCTGCTGCTTCGCCGGGTTCTTGCCCTGTGCTTGCGAGATGACGACGAGTGGCTTCGCCATTGGTGATTGGTCATTGGTGATTTGGCAAAAGCCAAGAGCACGTCAGCGACGCCCTCAATGACCAATCACCAACGACCAATAGCTCCCTTCCTCAGTTGTACTGTCCCTTGATCAGCTTCTCGGTCTTGTCCCAGCCGGCGGCGAGGTGGGCGACGTATTCTTCGGGGGTCAGAAAGGTCACTTCGGTTTGCATCCGAAACAAAAAACCTTTGGCGTAGCCGTCGGTGTTGATCGCCGACGGATCGTCCAGCAAACGCTCGTTGAAGTCCAGGATTGTGCCGTCGGCCGGAGCGTACAGCGTCGAGACCGCCTTCGAACTTTCGATCTCGCCGATCTCCTGCTTCTTGTGAACGGCGGAGTGCGGGTCGATGGACCATTCCAAAAAATAAACATCTTGTAACAGTCGCACCGAGTACGCAGTGAAGCCAACTCGGTAGCAATTCGGCTCGCCGTCCGCTTGCAGCCAGAGATGGTTGTCCGAGTAGATCCGATCGGTCGGAATGTGGGCTTCGAACTTGCCCATCAGGAAGGTGAGGTCAGACATCGGCGAGGCTGCAAGGATGGCGGGAGTTCTGTGCGGACGCGACCAGTAAACCGGGACACGACCTCTCTTGCAAGCAGCCGTTGGCGAACTTGTTCGGCATTCGGCCGATCGGTATCGTTTCGCCCCCTACCAACTGTCCCGCCTCGCCGACGCTGTTGAAGGAATTCCCATAATGTTGCGAGCCGCGTTTCGTGTCTGCTTCGCGTTGTTTCTGTCGATCGTCTCGGTTGCTCTGTCGGTTGCCGCGGATGGCAAAAAAGTCGATCCGCTGGACTGGCCGATGTGGCGCGGCCCCGAGGGGACGGGCATCTCGCGCGAGAAGAATCTGCCGGCCAGTTGGTCGACTGATGGAGAGAATCTCCTTTGGACAAGCGAGGCACTAGCCACTCGAGCCACGCCAATTGTCTTGAATGGAAAGCTTTACACGGTTTGCAGACACGAGCCGGAAACGACCAAAGAAGGCGAAAAAGTCGTCTGTGCCGACATCAACACCGGCAAGATTCTGTGGGAGAACATTCACAACATCTTTCTGACGGATGCTCCCGCCGAGCGAATCGGGTGGTCAAGCGTGGTCGGCGATCCGGCCACCGGACACATCTTTCTGCAAGGCTTGGCTGGTGCCTGCAAGTGCATCGACGGCGCGACCGGAAAAACCATCTGGGAACGCTCGCTGATGGAGGAGTACGGCATCCTCAGCACCTACGGCGGACGAACGAATTATCCGATCGTCTTTGAAAACCTCGTGATCCTCAGCGGCGTGATGACCGGCTGGGACGAGTACGCGATTCCGGCTCACCGGTACATCGCGTTCAACAAAGCCACCGGCGAAGCGGTCTGGATTCAGAGCACGAAGGTGCGACCTGAAGACACGACCTACAGCACGCCATTCGTGACGCTCGTGGACGGCCAAGCCGCCATCATCACGGGGGCCGGCGACGGCTCGATCTACGCGATTCAGCCACGCACGGGAAAAATCATCTTCCGATTCGATGCCTCGACTCGCGGCATCAACACGCCGCCAATTGTCGTCAACGGCAACGTCTACTGCGGTCACGCCGAGCAAATCTTCGACGACACGACGACGCTCGGTGCGGTCTTCTCGTTCAAGGCCACAGGCGAAGGTGACATCTCGAAGAAGAGTCTCCGCTGGCAGCTTCCGGCGAAGGCGGTCGGCAAGAGTGCTCCGCTACTGTTGGACGGTCGCGTGTACTACCTGGAGGACGGCGGAACGATGTTCGTCATCGACGCCGCCAAAGGGACGGAACTCGGCAAGCTCAAGCTGGGCCGCGTCATCACCAGCAGCGCGGTCGCGGGTGATGGAAAAATTTATGTCAGCGAATACGGCTCGTTTTCCATCCTCGAACCGGACCTGACCGTGAAACCCGATCCAAGATCCAGCAAGTGGAAGGGTCTAAAAGTCCTCAGCAAGGTGGACCTCGCCGGAGACGAACTGTGGGGGTCGCCAATCATTTCGCACGGCAAAATCTTTATTCCGACCTTGACGAAGATGTACTGCGTCGGGCTCAAGGACTCGAAACCCTCGGCCGATCCCATTCCGGCCACTCCGAAAGAAGTCGACGCAAAGGCTGATCAAAAGGTGACGCAGGCTCAGATTTCTCCGGTCGAGTTGCTGGTCAATCCGGGCGAAAAAGTGCAGCTCAACCTCAACCTCTTCAATGCCAAGGGCCAGCTCGTCTCGGCAGATACGAAGGCCAAGTTTTCCGTCGAGGGTGCCGGCTCGGTCAGCGATACCGGCGAGTACACCGCTCCCACCGACGCGGTCCATGTCATCGCCAAGGTGACCGCCGAAGTCGATGGCCTGAAGTCACCGATCTCGCGCGTGCGTGTCGTGCCGGCTCTGCCGTGGTCATTCGACATCTCTGACAAGCAAGTCCCCGTGACGTGGATCGGTGCCCGGTATCGCCACCAGGTTCGCGAAGTGGACGGCAACCCGGCACTCGTGAAGATCTCGACCATCCCGAAGGGGACTCGCAGCCAACTTTGGATGGGCCAGCCGAGCCTGCACGACTACACGATCCAGGCGGATTTCAAGACTTCGATCAAGGACGGCAAGATTCCGGACGTCGGACTCATCAATCAGCGTTACACGCTGGCGTTGATGGGATCGCATCAGCAGTTGCAAGTCCGCTCGTGGGTGCCGCGTCTTGAACTGCGATTCGCGAAGACCCTCAAGTTCGCGTGGGAAGCCAACAAGTGGTACACGCTCAAGTTCCAATCCGAGAACAAAGACGACCGCGTCGTCCTGCGTGGAAAAGTCTGGCCGAAGGGGACCGATGAACCGTCGGATTGGACCATCGAAGCCGCCGATCTGACTCCGAACCGAATCGGCAGCCCGGGTCTGTTCGGCAACGCAAGCGATGCGGAAATCTTCATCGACAACATTGCGGTGCAGCCGAACAAATGACTCTCGTGGGGCAGGTTTTCAACCTGTCCGGATCTGTGAACGAGCAGGTTGAAAACCTGCCGCACGAAAAAGGATTGACCATGAAATTGATTTGGAATCTCACCGCATCCGCCTTCCTCGGCGTATTGCTCATCGGTTGCAGCGAATCTCCTCCGCCAGCACCTCCTCCGGCCATCAGTCTCGGCGAAAGCTCTGACTCGGCTGAGGCTCCCGCCGCTGCTGCAAAGTCCGATGGCAAGTTTGATCCATCGGCCGAGACCCTGAAGGTCATCCAGTCGATGAAGGTCAAGCCGAGCGATTGGCCGCAGTGGGGCGGCAGCCATTTCCGCAACAACGTTTCCGACGGCAAGGGAATTGCGACCGAGTGGGATGTCGAAAATGGCACGAACATCAAATGGTCGGCCAAGCTCGGCTCCGAAACCTACGGCAATCCGATCGTCGCGAATGGCAAGGTTTACGTCGGGACCAACAACGGCAACGGCTACATGAAGCGATATCCGAGCAAGATCGATCTCGGCTGTCTGATTTGCTTCGACGAAGCGACCGGAGAGTTTCTCTGGCAGCATTCCAGCGAGAAGCTTCCGACCGGTCGGGTCCATGACTGGCCAAACCAAGGCATTTGCTCTGCCCCGATGATCGTCGGCGACCGAGTCTGGTTCGTGTCCAGCCGTGGCGAGGTGATCTGCCTCGACGCCGAAGGTTTCCGAGATGGCGAGAACGACGGCCCCTTCACCGCCGAGAAGCCAGACAAGCCGGACGTCGTCTGGGACGAGCAGCTCGAAGCGGATGTCGTCTGGAAACTGGACATGATGGCCAAGCTCGGAGTCTCGCAGCACAACATGTGCTCGTGCAGCGTGACGTTCGCTGGTGACACGCTCTTCGTGAACACTGCCAACGGCGTGGATGAAGGTCACATCAGCCTTCCACAACCGAATGCTCCCAGCTTCGTCGCCCTCAACATGAACACCGGCGAAGTCCTGTGGACCGATGGCTCGCCCGGCGAGAACGTGCTGCATGGCCAGTGGAGCTCCCCCGGCTACGGAGTCTTCGGCGACCAAGCGCAAGTGCTCTTCGCCGGTGGCGACGGCTGGCTGTACTCGTTCGATCCGCAGGGTGAGAACGGCAAATCCAAACTGCTTTGGAAATTCGACTGCAACCCCAAGGACGCACACTACAACCTCACCGGCCGTTCGACTCGCAATCACCTGATCGCCACTCCGGTCGTGTATGACGGTCTGGTCTACATCGCCGTCGGCGAAGACCCCGAACACGGCGAAGGAGTCGGCCACTTGTGGTGCATCGACCCGACCAAGCGAGGCGACGTCAGCCCGACTCAAGTCTTCAACCCGGAACACGACGGCGGCAAGACGCCGATTCCACACAAGCGAATCAAGGCCCTCGAAGCCGATAAGGGTGATGTCGAAAAGCCCAATGAAAATTCGGCCGTCGTCTGGCACTACATGGGCAACGACCCGCCGAAGAAGTTCGAGTCCACGATGCACCGCACCTGCGGAACGGTCGCCATCAAGGACGATCTGCTGTTCGTTGCCGATTTCAGCGGCCTGTTCCATTGTCTGGACCTGAAGACCGGCAAGGCACATTGGACCTACGACATGCTGGCCGCCTCGTGGGCCTCACCGTTGATTGTTGAGAATCACGTCTACATCGGCGACGAAGATGGCGACATCACCATCTTCGAGCTGTCCAAGGAAATGAAAATCCTCAGCAAAGAGCCCAATGGCGATCCGGGACCAATCAACATGTCCACGGCGGTCTACACGACTCCGGTGGTTGCCAACAACACGCTGTTCATCGCCAACCGCAATCAACTCTTCTGCATCAAGCCCGGCACGAAGAGCAAAGTTGAGAAGCCAATGCCCGTATCGGCAGAGTCGGATTAACGTTTGCAAAGATGTCTTCTCCGCAGCCCGGCTGCTCTCAGCGGTCGGGCTGTTTTGTTTCCCATGTCATGTTTTCAACAACCTTCCACACTGCCGTTCGACGGCGCTGTGAATCATCTTTTCGGAATCGAATGCCACTCCAACCTTCTGAACTCATCGAAGTCCGCCGCTCTCAAGGTCGAGGACGCGGCGTGTTTGCCAAAGATTTTATCTCCGCTGGAACCATCATCGAACGTGTGCCGATGCTGGTCTTCCCAGATTCTGAAATCCAAAACGAAGACGGAGCGACAACGCTGTATCACTATTGCTTCGAGTGGGGCAAAGGGACGGTCGCGCTCGCGCTGGGCTATGGCTCGATCTACAACCACTCGTACTCGCCGAACGCTCGCTACGATGACCTCGCCCAGCGCACAAAGATTTTCAGCGCCATCCAAGACATCCAGCCCGGCGAGGAAATCACGATCAACTACAACGGCGATCCCGACGACCTCGACCCAATGGAGTTCGACGTGCTGTAGGTCACTTGCAATTTCTCAAGGATCGTCTCGTAGTCTTTGCATGGCGGCATCGCGACCACATACGATGTCCCTCGCTCTTGGCCCGGACTCTTTCTCAGGAAGACCGTCATGCGCGACTTTCATTCAGACATCAATCGCCGCCAACTGTTAGCTCGCTGCGGTGGCGGAGCTGGCTTGCTGGGACTTGCCGGGTTGCTGGCGGACGAGGGATTTCTAGCTCCCGCTGCGGTTGCGGCGGCGGATCGGAAACTGAATCCGCTGGCCTCCGCGCAGCCACATTTCACGGCGCGAGCCAAATCGGTGATCTGGCTGTTCATGAACGGTGGGCCGAGCCAAGTCGACACCTGGAACTACCGCCCCATGCTCGCCAAGCTCGATGGAAAAGAACTGGAGGGCTTCGACAAAAACACCGGCTTCTTCACCGCTCAGGTCGGGCCGCTGATGAAGTCGCCGTTTCAATGGGCTCAGCATGGCGAGAGCGGCACCTGGGTCAGCGAGATTTTTCCGAATCTGTCGAAGCACGTCGATAAGATGGCGTTCATCCACTCGTGCTGGACCGAGTCGAACAATCACAGCCCTGCCCTGTTCATGATCAATACCGGCTCACCGAATATGGGCCGGCCGTGCGTCGGTTCGTGGGCGACTTACGGGCTAGGCTCGGAAAGCCAAAACTTACCGGCGTTCGTGGTGATGTCCGATCCGCTCGGTCGAGGGCTGCCGAAAGGTTACTCGCAGAATTGGGGCGCCGGCTTCCTACCGAGCGTCTTCCAAGGGACATGGCTGAAGCCGCAAGGTGAGCCGATCGACAATCTCAAACGCCCGGCCGAGATGACCGACACGCAGCAGCGAGCGCAACTCGACTTGCTCGCGCGACTCAATCGGCAGCAGTTGAAGGCTAAGTCGGAAGAGCTGGAACTCGCCGCGCGAATTGAGAGTTTCGAGCTGGCATATCGGATGCAATCCGCCGCACCGGAGGCGCTCGCCATCGAAACAGAGCCGGAGCACATCCAGAAGCAGTACGGACTCGACAACAAAAAGTGCGAGCACTTCGCCAAGCAATGCCTGATCGCTCGGCGGATGGTCGAGCGTGGTGTTCGGTTCGTGCAGATTTATTCCGGCGGCATGGAGAACGAGCGGAGTTGGGACGGTCACGCCAACATTGCTCAGAATCACACGGGCTTCGCGCAGGAAACCGATCAGCCGATCGCCGCGCTGCTGGATGATCTCGCTCAGCGCGGATTGCTCAACGACACACTGGTCGTGTGGGGCGGCGAGTTCGGACGGCTGCCGATCGTGCAAAAGGGCGGCACCGGCCGCGACCATAATCCGCACGCATTCACCTACTGGTTCGCAGGCGGCGGCGTGAAAGGGGGCACCAGCTACGGCGAGACCGACGACGTCGGTTTCAAAGCGGCTGTCGACAAGGTGCATGTCAACGACCTGCACGCGACGGTCCTGCATCTGCTCGGCCTGGACCACAAGAAACTGACCTACCGCTACAACGGACGCGACTTCCGCCTGACCGATGTCGCCGGCGAAGTGGTCACCGGCATACTGGCTTAAATCACTAGCCCGACGCGCCAGCGAGGAATCGAAGCAGCACGCATCCCTCGCTGGCGCGTCGGGCTAGTTTTTGCAGCTATTCGTTGCGGAGCGACATCGTCATCTCGGTCAGCTTTTGTCGGATTTCGTTCAGCGACGTCACACCGAAATTCCGAACCGTCAACAATTCGTCGGCGGATTTCGAGACCAACTCGCCCAACGTCGTAATCCCCAATCGGGAGAGGCACTTTCGCGAACGCACGGTGAGATTGAGATCCGCGACCGTCAACTCCATCTTCGCCCGAACTTCCGGGGCCAAATCTTCCCGCACGAAGGTCACGGCGGCCGGCTTCGTGGCACCCAGCGACTGACCAATCGTCAGTCCCCTGGCAGCCATCACGTCGCGAACTTCATTCAGCGAGGTCTCGCCGAAGTTCTTGTTCGAGAGCAATTCCGCCTCGGTCACGCGGGTCAAATCGCCCAACGAATGAATGCCGGCGCGATCCAGACAATTGCGACTGCGAGCCGACAACTCGAAGTCCGAGATCGGCACCGTCAGAACCGCTTCCAACTCGCGATTGCGACGCGCGGTATCTTCGTCGAAGAACATGTCGCCGGCGGCTTCAGTGTCCTTCAGATACAGGCGGGCGCGTTCGTTGGTCGGATCGAATTCCAGCGCACGGCGAAAACAGAACGCGGCGGCCGGATACATCTCCTGCTCCTCGTACATCAGCCCCAGATTGATGAGAGCACCCAAAAAGAATGGCGGGCGGGACAGCGACCGCTCGAAGAGCTTGATCGCGTCGTCATCGTTGCCGAGCTGATTATTCAAATTCGCGAGGCGGAACAACGCTCCCGTGTGATGCGGGTCCATGTCCACTGACCGCTCGAAATATTCGATCGCGCCAAACGTGTCACTGCGTTCGGCCAGGATGCAGCCCATTTGAAAGGAGTACTCGGCGCGAGTGGCCCCTTGCCGTGCGGTGCTGCGGATGATTTGTTCGGCCTCTTCCAACCGACCCGCTTGTCGAATGGCACCGGCTCGGAGCAGCGTGCAGTCGACCGTATCCCAGCCGAGGTCGGCGGCCTGCTGAAAATTCCCAGCGGCCTCATCAAATCGGCCCAACGAGACCAACGACTGCGCCAAATAGAACGCTCCGGTCGCGTCGCCGCTCACTTTCGAAAGGTACTCGACCGCCTGAACGTGCCGAGCCATCAAGTAGCTGGCAATGCCGATCGCCAAATGGTGGCGCTTGGAGGCGTCACCATCCAGCACTTGGTTGAGCAGTTCAGCCAGCACTTGCCGCACATCGCCGACTTGAGTGCCAGCGACGGCTGCGCGGAGCTGTTTGACTTGCTCCGGGCCGAAAGGATTCGACTCGATCAAGACTTGGCGAACGTCAATCAACGGTCGCGGAGCCAAAATATCCGCTCCACGCTTCGGGTTATTCGGCAGTACAGACATGAGTGCTCACCAAAAAAGAATGTGGGCGAGACGACAAACACGTCTTTCCCACGGGCCAGAGACCAGCCAGTCACGCGAACGGCAACGCCATCGCGATGGTTACTCTTCCGGAACGTACGGCAACAACGCCATGAATCGAGCACGCAGCACCGCTTCCTTGACGGCTCGCTGATACTTCGCACAACTGCCAGTGCGGCGACGTCCGATGATCGTGGACGTCCGACTGACCATCAGACGCAGCGTCTTCAGGTCTTTGTAGTCGACGTAGATCGGCCGCGGCGGGCTATCGCATCCGTCCGGACAGAACCGGCAAACGAGTTTCTTCTTCAGCCGCGCCTTTTTTTTGCGGCGTTTCTTGATATCTGTTGTGCTCATCCTCGTCATCAATCGCACCTTATGAGAGCCAAGTTCTCGCGACAGTGTTCTGGAAAGAAGAGACGGATTATGATGCCGCGCCCCTTGAGATTCAACCCATCGGTTCGACTCGGTTTTGTGCCGGATTGACTGTTCCGCGAACTGCTGGGGCGAACCAATGGAAAGCTAACACGTCCCACACCTGGACGGCCACAGGTCGTTTTCACTCGCAAGGATACGCCATGTCGAGCCAAGACTCCGCTTCCGTTGTCCCGCTTCGCTTTCAAGCCTCTGCGATCGCCAGCCCTCCCAGTAACGACGCCTCGATCCTTATTTTCGGAGCGTCCGGAGACCTGACCGCCCGAAAACTGATTCCGGCAGTCTTCATGCTCCAGAGGAAAGAATACCTGCCCGCCAACGTGCCAATCATCGGCGTTGCCCGCCGCGAAAAAAGCCACGAAGCATTCCGGGCCGAGATGAAAGAGTCGCTGCCCAAACAAATTCGCGGCGGCATCACCGATGCAGAATGGGAGATGTTCTCGCGGCGATTGTTCTACGTCTGCTCAAATCTGGACGAAGGTGCCGATTTCGGACCGCTCCGCGAATCAGTTGAGGAAATCGAGCGGCAACAAGGAGTCGCCGGCACGCGAGTCATCTATCTCGCCACCGATCCCAAGCTGTTTCTGCCCGCAGTCGAAGCGCTCGGTCGAGCCGACATGATCCCGCCTGCCGAATCGCCGCGCCGCCTGCGAGTCGTCTTTGAAAAACCGTTCGGCCACGATTTGAATTCGTCGCGAGAACTCAGCCATTCACTCGGCAGGCTCCTGCGCGAGGACCAGATTTACCGCATCGACCACTACCTCGGCAAAGAAACGGTGCAGAATATCTTGCTGTTCCGTTGCGGCAACACGATCTTCGAACCGCTACTGAACCGCAATCACGTCGATCATGTGCAGATCACCGTTGCCGAATCCCAAGGCATCGAAGCCGGGCGCGGCGGCTACTACGACAAAGCCGGTGCCCTGCGCGACGTCTTGCAGAATCACGTCCTCCAATTGCTCTGCCTGATTGCGATGGAGCCACCCGCCCGCTTTGAGGCGGACAACATTCGTGACGAGAAACTCAAGGTCTTGCAAGCGCTCTCGACGAACGGCTCGCCGATCAGCGAGTGGGCGATCTCCGGTCAGTACACGGCTTCCGAAATCGGTGGCAAGCCGGTGCCGGGTTACTTGAACGAGGAACGCATCGCCGCCGACTCACGCCGCGAGAGCTACGTCGCCATGCAAGTGCAAATCGATAACTGGCGCTGGGCCGGAGTCCCGTTTTACCTCCGCACCGGCAAACGCTTTCCCGAACGCATTTCCGAGATTGCCATCCAATTCAAACATCCGCCGATGCACCTTTTCCAAACGGTCGAATGCGTCGGCGACATGTGTCAGTTCGTCGGCGCACAATCAAACTCGCTTGTGTTTCGCATTCAGCCCAGCGAAGCGATCCTGATGTCGGTTTCCACGAAACGTCCGGGAATGCAGTACCAGCTTCATTCGGTGACGATGGACTTTCAATTCGAAGAGGCCTTCGGCGGCGAATTGCCTGAAGCCTACGAACGCCTGTTGCTGGACGTGCTGCGTGGCGACTCGACGCTGTTCACTCGCAGCGACGAACTCGAAGAGGCATGGAAGTTCGTTACGCCAGTCCTCGATTTTTGGGAATCGCAATCGGTGCGCCCTGAACCGTACGTCGCCGGAACTTGGGGCCCCACTAAAGCCGATCAACTCCTCGCTGCCTCTGGCCGCCGCTGGCGGAAACCAACCGCCAACGATGTGCCAAAACACTGACGCTACGCCGCGTGCGACGTCGGCCGCAGGTCTGTCTCTTCACGCTCGCACAGTTGCTGACTGCGAGCCGCCAACTCTTCCCAAGACAAGCCGGCACGATGGCAAATGTGCATCAGGTCGGCCGTGATCGCGACCAACGCTTCGTCCACGGGAGCTCCCGCTAATCCCTCGGCGATCCGCGTGTAATGCTTCGATCGCAACACTTGCTCGATGTGACGGAACCAATTGGGACGCGTGATTTCTTTCATGACGAGAACCCTTTCCGAGATGAGGCGAATCGCCTGAAAATCTAGCCGCGAGCGGGCCGTTGGATTTGTGGTCGTGACGTTACCCTCGCAATTCCGATTTGTCACGCACCTTTTCACTGCTATCGTTCCGCAACGAACATCAGACTTGGATCGCGAGGACTCAGTATGTGCGGAATCGCCGGAGCAGCTTGGACCGCCGACGCTGCTCCGCTTTCGCCCGCGACGCTCGGACGGATGATTTCCGCCATCGCCCACCGCGGCCCA
This sequence comes from Candidatus Kuenenia stuttgartensis, assembly GCA_945861865.1. Lineage (GTDB taxonomy): Bacteria > Planctomycetota > Planctomycetia > Planctomycetales > Planctomycetaceae > SXKJ01. Next base: position 21,167 of record CAMAWN010000072.1, read on the forward strand.
GACGATTCAGGGACGTATTTCAGTGGCGAGGGGGGGACGAGGGGCGAACTGGAAAATGCCGGCTCATCACTCGCCCCTTCCGGCCCCGCAGCCGCCCTCGGTTTCCGCCGCCTCTCGATCATCGACCTGAGCACCGGCCACCAACCGCTGGCCAACGAAGACGGATCCGTGTGGGTCGTCTTCAACGGTGAAATCTACAATTACCGCGAACTCCGCACCGACCTCGAAGCCCGCGGCCATCGCTTCCGCACAAACACCGACACCGAGTGCATCGTCCATCTCTACGAAGATCTCGGCCCCGACTGCGTGCAGCGGCTGCGCGGCATGTTCGCGTTCGCGATCTGGGACGACCGCCAAAAACGACTGTTGCTCGCTCGCGACCGAGCCGGCAAGAAGCCGCTGTTCTATCGCCTCGATCGCGGCCAACTGACGTTTGCCAGTGAGTTGAAATCGCTACTGCTCGTCCCCGGTGCTCCGCGTCGATTGAACCGCCGGGCGATCGACTCGTACCTCTGCTACCAGTACGTGCCGTATCCCGACTGCATTCTGGAGGGCTATCACAAACTCCCGCCGGCGCACGTCGCTGTGTTCGAGGGGGGACAATTGGAGCTACACCGCTACTGGCGGCCGCCCTATGAGCCGGAGCTCTCGAATGACAAAACTGAAATCTCAAATTTCAAATCGGACTTTGCCACTTGGTCCTCCGAGCGTTGGCGACAAGAACTCCGCCGCACGCTGACCGAAGCCGTTCGGTTGCGGATGCGCAGCGACGTGCCGCTGGGAGCGTTTCTCTCCGGCGGCATCGACTCGACAATCGTCACCGGCTTGATGCAGGAGCAATCCGGCCGGCCGGTCCACACGTTTTCGATCGGTTTTCCGATCAAAGAATTTGACGAGCGGTCGTACGCTCGCGAGGCCGCGAAACATCTCGGCACCGAGCATCACGAACTGGTCGTCACACCCAATGCGCTCGAAATCCTGCCGAAGCTGATTTGGCACTACGACGAGCCGTTCGCCGACAGTTCAGCAATCCCCACGATGTATCTGTCGGAGATGACTCGGCAGCACGTCACGGTCGCGTTGTCGGGGGACGGCGGCGACGAATTGTTCGCCGGCTACACGCGATATCTGGCCGTGAAGTTCGCCTCACGATTCGACCAACTACCGGGACCGCTCAGACGGCTGATCACGGCGAAGCTCTGGCAACGTCTCCCTTCGGGAGCGGGACATCGCTCGCTGTTGCGGCGCGGCAAGCGGTTTCTCGCCGCGCTCGGCGAGTCGCCCGAAAAACGATATCTCCGCTGGATCGGCATCTTTGAGGAATCTCTGCGGCGCGAACTGTATCGACCGGAATTCGCAGCAGAACTCGGCGACTGCGACGCCGGCGATTTTCTGATGCACGCGTATACCGAATGCCCGAGCCGCGACTTCATCACGCGTACGACCTGCGCCGACGTGTTGACCTACCTGCCGTGTGACATTCTGACGAAAGTGGACATCGCCAGCATGGCCTACGGACTCGAATGCCGCAGCCCGTTCCTCGATCAAGAGGTCATGGAACTCGCCGCGCGGATGCCCATCGAACTGAAACAGCGAGGCAATCAAGGCAAACAAATCCTGCTCGACACGTTCGCCGACTTGCTGCCGCCGTCGATTCAGCGCCGCAGTAAAATGGGCTTCGGCGTCCCGCTGGCCAATTGGTTTCGCGGCGAATTGCAGCCGTTCCTGCGCGACGTGTTGTTCGACTCGCGGACGCTCGCGCGCGGCCTCTTCGAGCCTTCCGCCGTCCAACGCCTGTTCGACGAACACGTCCAATCCAAAACCGACCACTCTCACCGCTTGTGGGCACTGCTCTGCCTGGAACTCTGGCAGCGAATGTTTCTCGACTCAGCCGAACCACCCGCGAGTTGCCCGTTAATTTTATGACGATTCGCTCATTGCGGTGCGAGTCGAACGCCTCATCCGTGTTGTGAATGACAGACCGACACCCCCGAATTGTGAGTGAATTCCAATGAATTGGCGGCTTGCATCGAACTCGTGGACCATGATCTTCACTGTCCTTGTCATCGTGGGAATTGTCTGGATTTGGCTGACACCGTCGAGTCCTGAAAACCAGGCACGTGCTTTGATTGATTTTCCAGCCGAGTTGACCACAGAGTCCGCGACCGCAGTGACTCCGACGGCACGACGACATACTGGTCCACAAGCCTGCGCGGAGTGTCATCTGTCGATTTATCAGTCGTTCGCACAAACGGGCCATGCGACGGCATCTGCGGCGGCGCAGGTTGAGGAACTCCAGAAGACTTTCCCATCAAATCCTCATCGAGTTGTGTTGACTCCGGATTCGATTCATGTGGATTTGGAGATTCGGCCAGAAGGTGCTTTCCAGACGGCTGTGGCCACAAGCGGTCAAAGTCGCTTCGATCACACGGAGCGTTTCGATGTTGTCATCGGCTCGGGAAAGATGGGTCCCTCTTTTTTGTTTTGGAAAGGCTCACGGCTTTATCAGCTCCCCGTGGGATATGTTTCGATCACGAACGAGTGGCGCTACAGTCCCGGCTTTCCCAAAGAACGGGCGTCGTTTTCGCGGCCGATTGATGCCCGATGCCTCGAATGTCACATGACCTTCGCTCAAGTGGCACCGGACGACCCGTATTTGTTCGACCGCGACAGTCTTGTTTATGGGGTCTCATGCGAGTCGTGTCACGGGCCGGGGCAGCGCCACGTCGAACATCACAAATCGAATCCCGACTCAAGGTCGGCCAAGTTTGTGATCAATCCCGCCAACTTATCACGAGAACGTCAAATCGACGTGTGTTCGTTGTGCCACGCGGGAGGTGGAGTACGTGATCTCCACAAAACTGCGTTTTCGTTTTGTCCGGGGGATCCCTTAGAGGAACATCTCCGAACAAAAACGGCCGAGGAAATCACGGTGATGGGCCCCCACAGCAACGACCAGTTCCTCAGACTTTCGCGGAGCCGCTGTTTCACCGAGAGCGCCCAACTTGTGTGTACGACTTGCCACGACCCGCATACGTTTGAACGGAGCAACACGGCGCACTTTTCAAAGCGATGTCAAACTTGTCACTCAGCAGAAGCGTGCGGCAAATCGGCGGAGTTGGGCGATTTGATTCGCACTAACTGTATTGACTGTCATATGCGAAAAGCGGGAATGGAACTTCACGCGATGGGCTTCTTTTCGGAAGGCACCGCGTCGGGCGCGACGTTGATGCGAGACCACTGGATCCGCGTGCCGCAGAGCCCAACCGACGGAACCAATTCGTTATTTGCAAACCTTGCACCCCAAGCGTGCGAACGTCTCAAACAGCTCCAGGTCGAGTTTGAAATGGATTCATCGGGTGAAGTCCATCGACTTCGCTGGCCGGCCGTACTGCCGACTCGGGAACTTGTGCTTCTCCGAACACTTAACAAATTGCAGGATCTCGACCTCTCCGGGCAATCGCTTGACCAAGCGGCTTGGGAGATCGTGCTGCAATTGAAACAAATCCGGCGGTTGAGTTTGTCGAAGACGCGCCTTTCCGATCGGCACATTAAGCAGCTCACACAACTGTTTCGACTACGGCATTTGGATTTGTCAGCTTGCCCTCTGGTGACTGATGAGGTCATCTCGGATTTGCAGTCCTTCGTCGTCTTAGAGTCCGTCGATCTGCGTGGGACTTCCGTGAGTTCGGCAGGCATCGAACGCTTGCGAATCAGTCGACCAGGTTGCGACATCCAGTATTAGACGGATTTCACACGGTTATTGGTCGTGTCATGCATTCTCAATCAGACGATGGCCGGTCCGGTTCCGAAACCGTGAGGATCTGATCGGCGGCGACATCACGCAAAACGTGCTCGCGTCCTGACGGCCAACGAATCGTCAGCGAGTCCAGTTTTTCGGAACGCCCCAGCCCCCAATGGATCCGCGGGTCTTTCGACGAAAGGTAGCTGGAGGCGGGTGAGACTTCGGCGATCAAGATTTGATTCCCCACTTTACCGACCGCGCGTGCTCCGTAGGCAAAGCCGTTCGGGGCCGTTCCGCGAAGGTCCAATTTCAACCAATGGTTCGCAGTCTGCGACCGGTTTTGCAACAGGCACACGGGGCCTTCGTAATCGACGGCCAGCAAGTCCAAGCGGCCGTCGTTGTCGAAATCGAGCGTTGCTGAACCACGTCCTACCAGCGGCCGCCCCACGTCCGGACTTAGCACGGGGACCAGGTCGATGAATTTTTTCCCGCTCGAATTCCGCAGCAGCAGAACTGGCTGTTGATACGTTGAGCGCGAATCAATTGCGCTAGCGTTTTCGTAGACGTGCCCGTTGACAAACGCCAAATCGAGCCAGCCATCGTTATCGAAATCCATCCAGTTTGTTCCAAACCCCAGTCGAATGAGCGTGGCTCGTTCGACGCCGGTTGGCGACGCGACGTCAGTGAACGACAAACTCCCCTGATTCCGAAATACGGCAAACCCAAACAAGTCGAAATTGGAAACCGCCAAATCCATCCGCCCGTCGCGATCGAAGTCCCCCCAATCTGCCCCCATCGCTGCCATGGCGGACAATTCGCGGCCGAATGCCAAACCCGACGAGACCCCGTGATTCTTAAACTTCATGCCTCCCATATTGTGAAACAAATCGGCGTTCTGCCCGTCGTTCCCAACATAAAAGTCCATGCGGCCATCGTCGTCCAGGTCAGCGAATGCCAACACCAAACCAGGGCCATTCGTCAATTCCATCCCCTGCTCGTGTGGAACGAGCTCGAATCCGCCGCGTCCAGTGTTGTGCCAGATTTCCCCTTTCTCCGGCGGATATTCTTTCGGCGGACATCCCGATTTGACCCCCGGTCGCAGCTCACAGTACTGCTTCGATTCCGGACCGAAGACGGCGTAATTCAGCACGACCAAATCCAACCACCCATCGCCGTCGAGGTCCATGAACGCCGCGCTGGACCCCCAGTGATTGTGGTTGCCTGGATCCAACCCAGCCAGAACTGTCGTCTCTTCAAAACGCTGACCCACCAGATTGCGATACAACGCCAGGCGATGCAGCCCAGTCAGCAACACGTCCAACCAACCATCGCCGTCGTAGTCTCCGACCGCACAGCCAGTCCAATCGTCAGTGCCCGACCGCATCAACCCCATTGCGTCCGTGACGTCGATGAACTTGACTCCCTCGCAATTGCGATACAGCACCGGATGTGGATCGGCGACCAACAGGATGTCTTGCCAACCATCACCATCAAAGTCGAATGCTGCGCAGCCGCAACCAAAGGCTTCATTCGTTCGCATAGGCCGCGGCTGCTGGGGCCAGACGTGCGTCAAATTCAGCTTCTGGGCCACGTCTTCAAACGCCACTCCACGAGAATCGGGCTTGAGTTCGACGACGGAGTTCTTGGATGCGACGACCAATTGGGGTTGTGCGACTCGCGGCTTAAGCTCTGGCGTCCGGTCGCCACATCCGGCGACAAACCCCGCGACACAGACGAGACAGCATCTGGCAGCGCTGAGACGTGGAATCAGAATTTGGATTCGAGCATTGTTCATCAACATCCATATCCACATCTGCGAGTCACATCCGCGCTCGACAGACTTCCGAAGTCTTTAAGCCGACATTTCCCAGATGAGTTGAGCCTGGATCGGATCCAGACTCGCAACGCTCTCCATTTTAACAACGACCCATACCCCGCGCCCAACGTGTGCGGACCGTTTGTCATTTTTCCAGCCTCCCATCCCGGCTCGGCCCAATCTGCGCGAC
>CAMAWN010000073.1 GCA_945861865.1 Candidatus Kuenenia stuttgartensis
CAGGTGAGGCAGGAGCAACCGGTGGGACAGATGGAACAGGTGGGAATGGAGAGGAGCGTTGCTCCTGTGGTGGAGTTTTTCGTCGGCGGAGAGCGGCATGAGTTTCAATCGGGGCTGTCCACCTCGCCGCCGCAGTTTGATGTCGGCGATAAAGTGACGGTCTTGTACGACCCGCAGGACTTGGAGGTCTGTCGCATCGACTCGTTTGTAACGCTCTGGCTGTTTCCGGCCATCTTTGGCGGAATCGGCGTTGTGCTGCTGACGATCATCGGAATCATCGTCGTCCACCGGCTCCGAGCATCCGCCTCGCCGCTCACGGACGAAAATGCGAACACGGATGGCACGTCGAACTTCCTTGATGAAAGGGCTGAAGAATGAATCGCTCTGGGTTGTTCCGGTTGCTGTGTCTCGCAGTGCCGTTCGTGACTGCGGACTTGATCGCCGCGGATTCGCTAGCCGGCAAGCGGCCGAACATCATCTTCGTGCTGACCGACGATCAGGGCTACGGCGACCTGTCGTGTCACGGCAATTCGATTTTGAAGACGCCGAACATCGACCGGCTGCATCGCGAAGGAGTCCGCTTCACCGACTTCATGGTCAGCCCGACCTGTTCGCCGACACGCTCGGCGTTGATGACCGGGCGGCATGAATTCCGCAACGGCGTCACGCACACGATCAACGAACGCGAACGGCTGACGCTGTCGGCGACGACGCTGGCTCAAGTGCTCAAGTCCGCTGGCTACGCGACGGGCATCTTCGGCAAGTGGCATCTCGGCGACGAACCGGATCATTGGCCCAGCCGCCGCGGCTTCGACGAGATGTTCATTCACGGAGCGGGCGGCATCGGTCAGTCGTACCCCGGAAGCTGCGGCGATGCGCCGGGCAACACCTATTTCAGCCCGGCGATCCTGCACAACGGCAAGTTCGAGAAGACCAACGGCTATTGCACCGACGTCTTTTTCGCGCAGGCGTTGAAGTGGATCGAAGCCACCAAAGGCAAGCAGCCGTTCTACGCTCACATCGCGACGAACGCGCCGCACGCGCCGCTGCAAGTGCGACCGGAAGACGAGGCTCGGTACTCCGATCAAGTCAAAGAGGCTGACGTGGCGAAGTTCTTCGGCATGATCGCCAACATCGACGACAACGTCGGCAAGCTGCTCGCAAAACTCAGCAAATGGGGGATTGAACGCGACACGCTGGTCATCTTCATGAACGATAACGGTGGAACGGTCGGGACCAAGATCTTCAATGTTGGAATGCGCGGACAAAAAGTGACTCCGTACTTGGGAGGCATTCGAGCGAATTCTTTCTGGCGTTGGCCCGGTACGCTCAAGCCCGCCGACTGCGACCGACTGGCCGCGCACGTCGACTTCTTCCCGACGCTGGCGGAGCTCGCCGGAGCAAAGTTGACCGACGACGTGAAGAAACAAGTCGAAGGCCGCAGCCTCGTTTCGTTGCTGTCGAACCCGCAAACGGAATGGCCCGATCGGACATTGTTCACGCACATCGGCCGCTGGCCCGTCGGAGCCGATCGTTCGAAGTTCAAGTACGCGACGTGCAGCGTCCGCAACTCGCGGTTTCAAATGGTGACGGCCTCGAAAGGTGAGACCAAGAACTGGCAACTCTTCGATCTGAAAGCCGATCCCGGCGAGAAGACCGACATCGCCGACAAGAATCCCGAAGTCGTGCAGCAACTCGACGTCGAATACGACCGCTGGTGGGATTCGGTCCAACCACAACTCGTCAACGAAGACGCCGTCGCGCCCGCCGAGAATCCGTTCAAGACGCTGTTCAACCAGCAATTCGCCGCTCAAAGTAAGTCGGGCATTCCTGCCCGACCCTCCGACGACGCGACCGCAAAGACGGGCAAGAGTGCTCGTTCGGCAGAAAGTCCCAATAAGATCGCCGCCAAGCCCAACGTGTTGTTGATCGTCGCGGACGATCTTGGCTGGGGAGAACTCGGCTGTCAGGGGAACAGCGAAATCCCGACGCCACACATCGACTCGCTGGCTAAGAATGGCATCCGCTTCACAAGCGGTTACGTCAGCGGCCCGTATTGCAGCCCCACTCGAGCCGGCCTGATGAGCGGTCGCTATCAGCAACGCTTCGGACACGAGTTCAATCCCGGACCGCAAGCTCCCGATAACTTCGGTATCAAGCAAACCACGATTGCCAATCGACTCAAGGATGCTGGTTATGCCACCGGGATGTTCGGCAAATGGCACCTCGGCGACGGTGACTCGCATCCGCTGAAGCGAGGCTTCGACGAGTACTACGGATTCCTCGGCGGAGCGCATCCGTATCAGCAAGTCGGTCAAGGCCGCAATGCAATCCTGCGCGGCAATGAGCCGGTCGACAAAATGGAATTCACGACGCTCGACTTTGCTCGCGAGGCGAACAAGTTCATCGACAAAAATCACGACAAGTCGTGGTTTGTGTACCTGCCGTTCAATGCCGTGCATGGCCCGATGGAAGCTCCGCAGAGCTACATCGACCGCTTTCCCAAGATCACCGACAACAAGCGGCGAACCTTCGCCGGAATGCTCTCGGCTCTGGACGATGCCATCGGCAACGTGCTGGCCAAATTGCGCGAACACAAGTTGGAAGAGAACACGCTCATCATCTTCTTCAGCGACAACGGCGGACCAACTGCGGTGAACACCGCCTCAAACGGACCACTCAATGGTTTCAAAGCCACCGTCTGGGAAGGTGGCGTGCGCGTGCCGTTCCTCATGCAGTGGAAGAGCAAGCTGCCGGCAGGCAAAGTTGAGGATCGGCCCGTCATTCAACTCGATGTTCAGGCGACGGCGCTCGCGGCGGCCGGTGTCGCCATCAAACCGGAATGGAAATTCGACGGCGTCAATCTGCTGCCGTACCTCACTGGCGAGAAGAAGGACTCACCGCACGACGCGCTCTACTGGCGATTCGGCCGACAACGAGCCGTCCGCCAAGGCGACTGGAAACTCACCGACACCGGCGACGGCGCGAAACTGTTCAACCTTGCGAAAGACATCGGTGAGAAGACCGACCTCGCGTCGCAAGAGGCCGGCAAGCTCAAACAACTCGAAGCCACCTACGCTGAATGGGACAAGGGCAACGTCGAGCCAGCGTGGGGCAACGCCAATCGTGGAGCCGGCAAGAAGGCGAATCCCGATCAGCCGAAGAAGAAAAAGAAGAAAGATGCGGCGTAGGGCGGATACCCTTGCCCATCATTGCCCTGACGGCGCGCTCACCAAAAAAAGATCATGCCAGCCGTCATGTTCGCGGACGATGATGAGCTGTTCGCCATCGGGGAGCCAGTCGGCGTAGTCGTCGCGTTCGGGTGAGTGGGTCACTCGTTGCGGATGCGAGCCGTCAGCCTGCATGATGTAGATCTCCGCGTTGCCATCGCGATGGCTGGTGAAGGCGATTCGCTTTCCATCGGGCGAGAACTTCGGACGGATATCCTGGCCCGGGCTGTTGGTGAGACGTTGCGATGCGCTGCCGTCAGAGTTCATGCGGTAGATTTCAAAGTCGGCATCGCGGCTCGAACCGAACACGAGCGTGCGGCCATCGGGCGAGAACGTCGGCCAGTTGTTGATGCCCGGCGTATCGGCCAGCGTCTGCCGCTCGGTGCCATCGAATTTCGCGGAGAAGAGTTGCTGCCGTCCGCCCTCGCCGAACGAATACACGACCCGCGACCGATCGGGAGCAATTGCTGGACTGCGCAAGCCGGAGAACCCTCCGGCCGGAGCGACTTGGCCGAGCTTGTTGCCCATGTCGTCGTGAATCACGATCGCAGCTTGTAGGACACCGATCGTCTTGAGGAAGGCGTACATTTTTCCGTCGGCAGCAAACACCGGATCGAATTCCGAAGTCTCGGCCTTTGGATGCAGCGGCTGTGACGTGCGGTCTTGGAGATTCAATTTCATCAGCCGATACAAGGCCGGATTCGCCAACTCGCAGTACACGATTTCGCGTCCATTCGAGCAGACCGTGGTCGCGAACTTCAATCGGCCGTCGCGCGTCAGTTGGACCGGATCGGCGGCGATCAGAACAACCGCGCTTGCGACAACGACGCAGAACACGAAGCCAACGAGAATGCCACGATTACAGCAACGCATCGATTACCTGGCCTCCGTTGAGGACGTTCATTTCGGCGCGAGCTTGCGTGTCGAGGCCGGCTAACTCGGCGATCGTCGTTCCGACCATCAGCGGCGAGATTGGTGATCCGATCGGTTGCTCGCCGCGCTTGTCGCTGGAGCCGATGACTCGTCCCGGCTGCACGCCTCCGCCGGCCCAGATCGAAAAGTAGCACGGTGGCCAGTGATCGCGAGCCGCGTTCGGACTGATCCTTGGCGTGCGGCCAAACTCGCCCATCAGCACGACCAGCGTTTGGTCGAGTAGTCCGCGCTCTTGCAGCTCGTCGAGCATCGCTGGGTACGCGCGGTCGAGAATCGGACAGTGATGGTCTTGCAGTAATTCGAAATTATAGAGGTGCGTGTCCCAACCGAACTCGAACCCCGGATTGAGCGCTTCGACATGCCGGCTGTAGTTGAGCTGCACATACGGCACGCCTGCTTCGACTAGTCGGCACGCCAGCAAGCTGCTCTGTCCGAAGACCGAGTGCCCGAAGCGGCCGCGCGTCTGTTCTGATTCACGAGTTAGGTCGAACGCCTGCCGAGCTTGCGGCGTCAGCAACAAATCATAGGCCGACTGAAAATGCCGGCCCCAGGAATCGAAGCCCACCGTTTCGAGCGTTCGCGGCACCGTATCCAACTGCCGCATCAACGCGGTTCGATCGCGAATCCGGAGCGGGTTCAATCCATCGAGCAGTTGCAACGCCGGGATTTCGACGTCTCCTTCAGCCGAGCAACCGACGAGCAGCGGGTCATACGCCTGCGACAACGCACCGCCGCCGTAGCCCTCGATGCGCCGTCCTCCGTCCATGACGATGCCGCGTGCGAGCGACACAAACGGCGGCAGGCTTCCCTTGTGGCCGCGATGTTTGGCGACGATCGATCCGAAGTTCGGCTGTACCGGAGCGGGGATTTCTTTGAAGCCGGTCAGTGCCATCGTCCCACCGTCTGGATGTCCCGGCTCGGAGGTGGCGTGCGTGCGGATGATCGAAAAGCGGTCACTGCGAGCGGCCATGCGCGGCAGCAGTTCGGTGAAGTTCAGACCGGGCGTGCGTGTCGCGATGGAATGAAACGGACCTCGGAATTCCAGCGGAGCGTCCGGCTTCGGATCGCAGGTGTCGAGATGACTCGGTGCTCCCCACAGAAAGACGAAGATCACCGACTTCGCGCGTGGCCCGTGCCGCTCGACCTGTTGACCGACTGCCTGCGACAAGCCCATGCCGATCGGTACTGACGCCGCCAATCGCAAAAACGACCGACGCCCGCCCGTCCCGCAAGTCTTCGTTCGAAATGAACCAACGTCGAACATGGGCCGACTCACGAAGCGGGGAGAGTTCAGGTGGGACCGATCAAGCCGCATCATCGTGGCCTGTGCCGCAACAAGTCGTCAAGCAGCGACTTCATTGGAAACTCGTGTCAAATGCTTTTGAGGAGTCAACCGCTCCGGGTTTGAGGACTTCGGCTTCGACAAGTTGTTCGGCCAGCGTCTGCCAGCGTTCGGCGGTCATCTCGCCAAGTTTCTCCGGCGACGAGAGGCCGGTCTCGCACAGCGGCTTCAGCGTGCGCGTTCCGAACGCGAGGATTTCCAAACTCATCTCTTTATTGAGCGAATGAATGTGCTCGTTGGTTTGTTCCGGCTCGTCGAGATACTTCCGCCAGCCGAACTGGCAGGCTTCGACCATGCGGCGCACGAGTTCCGGTTGCTTCTCGATCACCTCCGCACGCGTGATGAGCACACTCGTGTAGGGGTTGAAGCCGATGTCCGAGACCATCAGGTTGAGCGGCTCGGCTCCTTCTTTCTGGACGAGAAACGGCTCGCTGAAGACGTACGCCTGTTGGCCAATCTTCTCGTCTTGTAAGAACGGGCCGACGCTCCCGGCGTAATCGACGATCTGCACGTTGAGCAGCGACTGCTTCTTTCGCAGGAATCCGAGGAACGTCTGATTCGCTTTGATCAGCAGCGTCATATCTTTCAGGTCTTCAAATTTCGTGATGCCCGATTTCTTGTGGACCATAATGCACCGCGGACTTTGCTGGATCGGCGCGAAGATCGCGACGACGTCCGCCTCTTGAGCACGCTGCACCAGCACTTGGTCAGCGTTGGTGACTCCGAATGTCACCTTGCCGGTGGCGACATTTTGAATCACCGGCACTCCGGGACCGCCGGGAATAATTTTCACTTTCAACTGGCGTTTGGCGAAGAGGCCATGCACATCCGCCGCGAAGAAGCCGCCGTGCTCGGCTTCGGGGAGCCAGTTGAGCGCAAGTTCGACTTCGTCGAGTTTCTTGGCAGATGGCTCGGTGTTGACGGACTTTGGCGCGGCGGCTGGCTCAGAAGAGCAGCCACACAGAAGGAGAATGCCCAACACGGCGTTGAAAACAAACGGTGATCGTCGCATGGTTACCTTTCGTGAGACGTGGCGGATGAGTCTCGTATTCGTCCGACGCGAGACGCGTCGTCCACGACGGCGGACTATATTGTCAGCGACTTGCTCCCGGAATCGCGAGCGGCCTCTTAGAATTCCGGCTGATTCAAAACCACTCACCACGTCGGTCGCCATTGCTCCGCCTCGCGGAGCCAGATGGAGACGTTCCCACGGATGGCTCTCAGCATGATTTCCGAACGAGATTTCTCTGCCGATGTCGAATTCTCCAAGCTGCTGCTGCGAGATAACGAAGTGGACCTGACGTTGGTGTCACTGGAGATCGCTCGCGACGCGAACCCGAAACTGCGGTTCGAGGAGACGCTTGACTGGATCGCAGCGCGCGCGGCGGAACTGTCCGGCCGCGCGGCGGGAGCGTGGTCGGACACCGATGCGCTGCGGGCACTCAGCACACTGCTTGCCGACACCTACGGGCTGATGGGGGACGAAGCGGCGTATCAACTCGCCGAGAGCAGTTATTTGCCGGAAGTCATCGCTCGGAAACGGGGCATCCCGATCAGTCTGTCGATCTTGTACATGGCGGTCGCGCACGCGATCGGCCTCGAACTGCGCGGCGTCGCGGCACCGCAACACTTCCTGACGCGACTGGATGGCCTCGATGGTCCGATTTTTCTCGACCCATTTGTTGGCGGCCGAGTGATGGATCGCGACGAGTGCCTGCACTTTCTCCACAAAGTCACCAGCATGCCAGAATCGGAACTGAAACCGTGCCTCAAGCCGGCGGACGCGAGGGCGATTGTGATTCGGATGCTCAACAACCTGAAGGTACTGCACGCCAAACACGAAGACTGGCCGGCCGCGCGGCTGGTGCAGGAACGGCTCGTCGCACTCAAGCCGACCAGCTACGAAGAGCGCCGCGATCTTGCGTTCATCGCGCTGAAATCCGAACGCACGCAAGAGGCGATCGACCTGCTGGAAGACTGCCTCGCCGAGTGCCACGAAGACCAAACCGAAATCCTGCAACAGCACCTCGACGAAGCCAAGCGACAACTCGCGCGGTGGAATTGATGTCGCCGTAGGGTGGGACCAGCGAAGCGCCGGCCCACATTTCATGACAACTCGTGATGGGCCGGCGCTTCACTGGTCCCACCCTACACATTTCGCGGCTTCACGATCTTCATGCCCGCCTCCAAGCAACGCAATCTGTTCGCCGCCGAGCCGCTGGAGCTGGAGTTGAAACCCTGGGACCGCGCGGCCAACGCCGACCTGTGGGTCGCGCGAGTCGTCGTCAACCGACCACTCGACACGCCGTTCGATTACCTCGTGGCCGACGCACTGCGAGAACATCTCAAGCCGGGGATGCGTGTGCGCGTGCCATTCGGTCACGGACAGCAGCGGTTGATCGGTTACTGCGTCGAGGCCGGCCCGTTCAGCGACTTGATCGGCCCGGAGCGATTCAAAAACGGTCAGCCCCCCAAGCTCAAGGCGATCGAGGCCGTGCTCGACCGCGAGCCGCTGCTGTCACCGCGCATGTTGGAACTGACTCGCTGGATCGCCGAGCGATATCTCTGCGGTTGGGGACAAGTGCTCGACAGCGTCGTCCCGGCCGGCGTCAAAAAACTGGCTGGCACGCGCGAGATTCTGTTCCTCGTGCCGGCGGCCGGAGTGTGCGAGTCACTTGGCGAACGCAAACTTGGAGCGAAGCAAAAAGTCGCGATGGAAGTGCTCTGCGCGGCGAATCGACCGCTGCGAATCGACGAACTCGCCGAATCGGCAGACTGCGGCGTCGGGGTCATCAGCGCGCTGCGCGACAAGAAACTCGTCGATGCCATCGTGCAGCGCACCGATGCGTTCGACATCGACTTCGCTCCGATGACGCGACAACCGGACCTGCAATTGAACGCCGAGCAGCATGCTGCGCTGGACGCGATTCTCGCCGAAATCAGAGCCGCTCGGCATCGCACGATTCTGCTGCGCGGCGTGACCGGCAGCGGCAAGACCGAGGTCTACATTCAGGCGATTCGCGAAGTCGTCAGCTACGGCCGGCAGGCGATCGTGCTCGTGCCGGAGATCAGTCTCACGCCGCAAACGATCCGTCGCTTCCGCAGCCGCTTCGAGAGCGTCGCCGTCTTGCACAGCCACCTGAGTGACTCGGAACGCCACTGGCACTGGCAGCGGATCGCGTCGGGCGAAGTCCAAGTCATCGTCGGAGCACGCAGTGCGGTCTTCGCACCGGCATCACATCTCGGACTGATCGTCATCGACGAAGAACACGAGACGTCGTTCAAACAGGAAGAGACGCCACGCTACCATGCCCGCGATGTCGCCCGCGAACGCGCACGGTTGGAAGGCATCCCGCTGCTGCTGGGAACTGCGACACCAACGCTGGAGAGCTGGTGGCGTGCGACGGGGGATTCGGAAGGCCGAAGACAGAAGACAGAAAGCAGTGAGCCGGGCCTTCCGCCTTCTCCTCGCGATCTTCTGCTCACGCTTGCCAACCGCGTCGCGAAACTGCCGCTGCCACCGGTGACGATCGTGGATACTCGCAACGACCCGTACATCACGCGCGGCGAGGCGATCGGCCGGGCGCTCAGTTCGCAGATTCAGCTCGCGCTCGGAGACAGCGGACAGGTGATTCTGTTTCTGAATCTGCGAGGCTTCTCGCCGGTCGTGTGGTGCAAGGCCTGCGGCGAGAGCGTTCGTTGTCCGCATTGCGACATCACGCTGACGTTTCACAAGGACAAGAATCGCGTACTCTGCCACTCGTGCGAGTACGAATCCGCTCCACTGACGAAATGTCCGAGCTGTACTCATTCCGGCGTGTACTACATCGGCATTGGCACGCAGCGGCTCGAACAGGAAGTGAAGTCCAAGTTCGGCAAAGCCACCTGCATCCGCATGGACAGCGACACGATGCGCAAGCACGGCAGTCACGACGAGGCACTCGAACGCTTTCGCTTGGGCGAGGCGATGATTCTGCTCGGCACGCAAATGATCGCGAAGGGGCTCGACTTTCCAAACGTGACGCTGGTCGGCGTCATCAACGCCGACACGCTGCTGCACTCGCCGGACATGCGGGCCTCCGAGCGGACGTTTCAATTGATCGCTCAAGTCGCCGGGCGCACCGGGCGCTCGGATCGCGGAGGCCGAGTCTTCGTGCAATCGGCCTGCCCGACCGAACCGTCGATCGCGCTGGCCGCAAAACACGATTACCTCGGCTTTGCCGCTCACGAGTTGAAGCACCGCCGCGAAGCGGACGCCCCGCCATTCCGCTCGTTGACCCGCATCATCCTGCGCGGCGCGGTCGAAGACCGTGTCAAAGCCGAGTCGCTCGCGATGGCGACGCTGTTGCGAACGACCGCCGAGCGTCTCGCGCTGCCGGTACGGATTCTCGGCCCCGCTCCCTGCCAGATCACACGACTCCGCGACTTTTGGCGTTTTCACTTACAACTCTCGGCCGAATCGCTCGGTGCAATCCACGAACTTTGGCGGACCGCCGCGCCGCAGATCGTCCGTGTGTCAGACGTTGAATTTCAGATCGACGTCGAGCCGATCAATATGCGGTGACGGATCATCGAAAATCCGAAACTCACCGCGCTTCGTCAATTTCCGATTTCGGGCTTCGAGCTGGGGGCTTAGACTCTGCTGCCTTTCACAGGAGTTCGCATGTCAGACTCGTTGTCGTTGATTCCGCACACACCGGAATGGTTCGCTCGGCTGAAGGACACGCTGGGCGAGGCCGCTTGTCGGCAGTTGGGGCTGTTCGTCATCCCGCCGGAATGGGTGTTGTCCGTCGTGATTCCGATCTACAACGAGAAAGATCACTGGCGAACGCTGGTTGATCGTGTGCGTGCGGTGCCGCTCCGCAAGGAAATCGTGCTGGTCGATGATTGCAGCCACGATGGGACTCGCGACCAATTGCAGCAGTTTCAGGCCGAGCAACAAGCCACACCGCCTGATCCTTGGAATCGATTTCAGTTCGCCTTTCACGAGAAGAATCGTGGCAAAGGCGCAGCGGTGCGCACCGGTTTTCAAGCGGCCAGCGGCGATGTCGTCATCATCCAAGACGCGGACTTGGAGTACGATCCGTCCGAATTTCCGCGTCTGCTGGGACCGATCGTTGACGGCAAAGCCGACGTCGTCTTCGGCAGCCGGTTCCTCGGAGATCAGCCGCATCGCGTGCTGTATTACTGGCATTACCTGGGCAACAAGTTTTTGACGACGCTGTCGAATTGCTTCACTAACTTGAATCTGACCGACATGGAGACCTGCTACAAAGCCTTCACACGCGAAGTGATTCAGAAGATCGCTCCGACTCTGCGGCAGGAGCGATTCGGCATCGAACCGGAGATCACCGCCAAGGTCGCTCGCCATCGTTTTCGCGTGTTCGAAATGTCGATCAGTTACTCTGGCCGGACCTACGATCAAGGCAAAAAAATCGGCTGGCGTGACGGCTTCAAAGCCCTGTACTGCATCGTGCGTTACGGGATGTGTGACTGAACGACTTCGCGATTAGCCACGCACCAAAAGCAACAGGCCGAGCAAAACTTGCTCGGCCTGTTGGCTTTTGAATGACCAGCGGTCAATCGTTACTTGCTCTTCTTCGCGGTCTTCTTACCAGCAGCGGCCTTCGTGGACTTCTTCGCAGTTTTCTTTGCAGCAGCCATGGTCACGGACTCCTTGATAGCGGGTGCCGGGAACTGTTGCCGACCCTCTGGCACCCAGAATGAGGGGCGGCTTTCAGGATTCACTCCATTGATCCGTCGATCCCGACTGATGACTTAACTTTGGTGGCAACTCTGGAATCGATTGAGCACTTGGGTTAGTCGATCTGCGAGCAATTGTTACGAGCTTTTGAAAACATCGTCAATCCCAACTTCTTGCTGAGCAAGCCGTTGACGAATAGACGGCAGACACAACTTGGTTTTCGACGGCCAATCAGTTTCGACGTAAAGCGATAACGGTCATGAGAACTTTTCCGGCGGTTGCGATTTTTCGACGATTGGAGTTGGCTGCGATCGCAGCCAATCGCGAAGCCTGGGCGAGACTCTCAAGAGTGCTGCTTGATTGCGTCGAACAATTTGAGGAACGGATCGCGTTCGATGCTTCCCGTTGCCAAGCCTCTGCGTGAGAATCCGTCGCCGTTTCGAGTTGCCAGATTTTTGCACATTGAGAAAGTTCATTGATGTTCGAGAAAGTGACTGCCGCGCCACCGGATGCCATCCTGGGTTTGACCGAAGCCTTCAAGAAAGATCCGCGAGCCGACAAGGTGAACCTCAGCGTCGGGGTCTTCAAAGATGATCAAGGTCGCACGCCGGTTTTGAAGTGCGTGAAAGAAGCAGAGCGGCGGTTGCTGGAAGCTGAAGCGACCAAGACGTACCTCAGCATCGAAGGCTCGCCGGAATACGGCCGCGCGGTGCGCGAATTGATGTTCGGAGCCGATCACGAGATCGTGAAGTCTGGCCGAGCCTGCACCGCGCAATGTCCTGGCGGCACCGGAGCGTTGCGTGTCGCGGCCGACTTCCTCAAGAAGTTGTTTCCATCGGCGACTGTGTGGTTCAGCGCGCCGACGTGGCCGAATCATCAAGGCATCTTCAAGTCGGCGGGACTGAATGTCGCCAGCTATCCGTACTTCGATGCCGCGAAGAACAGTCTCGACTTTGATGGCTTGTTGGCGGCGTTGAAGACGGTCGCGGCGGGCGACGTCGTTTGCTTGCACGGTTGCTGCCACAACCCCAGCGGAGTTGATCCAACTCCGACGCAGTGGGTTCAGATCGCCGACGTCTTGGCCGAGCGTCGCGCATTGCCGCTGCTCGACTTTGCGTACCAAGGCTTCGGCCGCGGGCTGAAAGAGGACGCGGCCGGATTGCTCACGCTGGCACGTCCGGGTGCGGAGTTGCTCGTCGCCAGTTCGTTCTCGAAGAATTTTGGTCTGTACAACGAACGTGTCGGCGCGCTGACGCTGGTCGCGAAAGACGCTGCCGCCGCCGAAACGGCGCTCAGCCAAA
The DNA here is from genome assembly GCA_945861865.1 of Candidatus Kuenenia stuttgartensis. Classification (GTDB taxonomy): domain Bacteria; phylum Planctomycetota; class Planctomycetia; order Planctomycetales; family Planctomycetaceae; genus SXKJ01. Next base: position 12,511 of record CAMAWN010000073.1, read on the forward strand.
TCAAATCCTGCATTCGCACGAATTACTCAAACCCGCCGTCGCATGGTGGAGCGATCGTCACCACGGTGCTTGGCGATGCGGCGTTGCGTCAGCAATGGGACGCCGAACTCGCGGCGATGCGTGACCGCATCAACGGCATGAGGGTGCTCTTCCAGAAGACGATGTCCAGTCGCCAGACCGGCCGCGATTGGTCCTTCATCTCGCAGCAAACCGGCATGTTTTCGTTTTCCGGCCTGAAGCCCGAACAAGTCGATGCCCTCCGCGAGAAGCACGGCATCTATTTCGTGCGAGACGGCCGCATCAACGTTGCCGGGATGAACGCCGCTTCGATGGATCGCCTGTGCGATGCGATTGAATCGGTCTTGTGACACCGTCGTCGCACTCGCCAGAGTGTGGGCGAATTTCAATGACCCTCGTTCTGGGGAACGCGGCCACTGCAGATGCCATCAACCGAGAGGCTCAACCATGAACCGCCGCCAGTTCATCGCCGCACTCGGTTTTATTCCGTTCGTCCGCAGAGTTGCTGCTGCCGCTGAGCCGATCTCCGAACAGAAGCCGCTGACCTCCGGGCCGGCTGCGGGCCAAGAGGTGCCATCGTTTTTCGTGCGAGCGATCACGGGGCCGCAGATGAATCGCTCGGTCTGTTTCGTCTGCCGCAACGGCGATCGGCCAGTCGTGATGCTGTTGCTCAGGCGTTTGGAAGCTGGCACGTCGGCGGTCCTCAAAGCGGTGGACGAGTTCGTGGACCGTCGCCGCGCCGACGGTTTGCGAGCATTCGGCGTGATGCTCAGTGACGAGCCGAGCAAAGTCTCGCCGCATCTGCAAACGGTTTCGTTCGATCAGCAACTCAGCTTGCCGCTGGGAGTCGGCCCGGAAGCTCTTGGCGAGCGTGACAGCCTCAGCATCGCCCCCGCCGCGAGCGTCACGCTCGTCGCGTATCGAGACAAGAAAGTCGTCTGGACGTCCGCCTTCCGCTCGACGGAACTGCGTGACGAGCCGATGCGCACGCGCCGACTGCGCGAAATCCTCGAACACGTCGAGTCGCTGCTGACGGCTACGAAATAGCACGAGGCGCCAGCGAGTGGCCGATGTCTCGATGTTTTGGACCACTCGCTTGCGCCTCGTGCTAATTCCAAGACGCCCTCCAACCATCTCGTGTAATTCTTAGCGAAGAGGCGGCTGCCGCGCGCGAGCCGTCTTGCCCCGTTTTGACGCAAGAAATACTGTCCCGCTGGGCCGAACTTGTCTGGCCGAACACACGATCCAAGGATGGTCGGACCGCGCGAAGGGAATCGCTCATGCACATCTTCTTTTCCGTTGGCGAGCCGAGCGGCGATCAGCACGCCGCGCACCTGATCCGCGAACTGCGTCGCCGTCGTCCGGACGTGCGCTGCGTCGGCTTCGGTGGCGACGCCATGCGAGCGGCCGGTTGCGAGATTCATTTCCAACTGACCGACCTCGCCGTCATGGGAGTCTTCGTCGTCATTCCGCTGCTCTGGAAATTCTGGAAGCTGGCCCAGCAGGCGCGACGCTACCTGGAGCAGCAGCGGCCGGATGCCGTGATCCTGATCGACTACTCCGGCTTCAACTGGTTCATCGCCAAGTACGCCAAGCGTGCCGGCGTGCGCGTCATCTACTACGTCCCGCCGCAGGTCTGGGCCTGGAAAGAGAAACGGGTCGAGCGTATCCGTCGCTGGGTGGATGACGTCCTGTGCGTGTTGCCGTTCGAGCCGGAGTGGTACGCGCAGCGGGGCATTCAGGTCGATTACGTCGGGCATCCGTTCTTCGACGAAGTCGCCGAGCATCGGCTGGACGAAGCGTTCCTGGAAGGTTGGTCGTCGCCGAAGTACCGCAACGTGGCGATTCTGCCCGGCTCGCGTGACAGCGAGGTGCGGCACAACTTCCCGCTGATGGTCGAGACGATCCGCCGGCTGCACGAGCGGCATCCCAACGCCCGCTTCCTGGTGGCCTGTTACAAGGAGTCGCATCGCCGCTTCTGCAGCACCTACTTGATGACGCACGCCAGTCGCCTGCCGGTGTACCTCTCGGTCGGCAAAGCGTCCGAAGTGATCGCCGCCGGCGAGTTCTGTTTGATGGTCAGCGGTTCGATCAGTCTGGAAGTGCTGGCCCGCGGCAAGCCCGCCGCCGTGCTGTATTGGTGCTCGTGGCCGATGTATCTGATTGGCCGGGCGATGGTGAACTTGAAGTACTTCTCGCTCCCCAACCTGTTTCTCGATCGCGAGGTCATGCCGGAATTCCTGTTCGTCGGCCGTGGCCAACAAGCGCTCACCCCCCTGACTGAAGTGCTGCATGGCTGGCTGAGCGTCGACGACCGCCTCGTCGCCGCGCGCGAAGAGATGGGCGATCTCCGTGACCGCTTCGCCCAAACCGGAGCCACCCGCCACGCCGCCGAACTCGTGCTGCAACGCCTGGCGCCGAATGCCACGCTCCCGGCGGCCAAAGCGGCCTGACCGCCGGTGGCCATCCTACGGTGTTTCAATGGACGACTTCCCCTTTTTAACTCGTGGAGGAAATTGCCATGCTCTTCAATGTTCGTCGTGCGGTGTCCGTGGTTCTGGGTCGAGCGGCTCGTGGTCGGCGTCGTCGCCAGGGTGGGCGGGGGTGGTGGATCGAGCGGTTGGAGGACCGGACGGTCCCAGCGATCATCACGGTGACGAGTGTGGCGGATAACTTGGACGTGGATACTCAGGTCACCTTGCGGGAAGCTCTGCAAGCGGCCAACGACGATACGAGCGTGGATGGCTCCACGGCGGGGAGTGATGCGGACACGATCCAGTTCGCGGCGGGACTGGCCGGGCAGACCATCACGCTGGGCGGTACACAATTGGTGATCAACTCTGCCCTGACGATCAACGGGCTGGGAGCCACTCAACTCAGCATCAGTGGCAACAACACCTCGCGGATCTTCGAGGTGCTCGCCAATAACAGCGTGACAATCTCTGGCCTGACGCTGACCCAGGGGCAGGCCGACAACGGCGGCGGCATTCTCAACAGCGGCATCCTGACGATCAGCCACAGCACGATCTCCGGGAACTCGGTGGTCTTTGGTGGCGGCGAAAGCGCCGTCCACGGCGGCGGCGGCGGTGGCATCCTCAGCAACACGGGCAACGGTGGCGGCATCCGTAACCTGGGCCGGCTGACGATCAACAACAGCACGATCTCCGGGAACTCGACGATCTATGACTTTGGGGGTGAACGCGTCATCACCAACAGTGGCAACGGCGGCGGCATCAGTAACGTCGGCACTCTGACGATCACCAACAGCACGATCTCCGCGAACTCGGTGAATTATGGTTTCGGAGGCGGCATCAGCAACTTCGCCAACTCCGGCACTGCCACGGTGACGATCAGCAACAGCACGATCTCCGGGAACAACGGCGACGGCATCAGCAGTAATGTCGCCAAGTCCGGCATCGGCACGCTGACGATCATCAACAGCACGATCTCCGGCGGCGGCGTCAGTAATGTCGCCGAGTCCGGCATCGGCACGCTGACGATCAGCAACAGCACGATCTCCGGCGGCGGCGGCGGCGTCAATAACTACACCAACACCGGCACTGCCACACTGACGATCAGCAACAGCACGATCTCCGGGAACAACGGCGGCGGCATCAATAACTTCGCCAACACCGACACTGCCACACTGACGATCAGCAACAGCACGATCTCCGGGAACAACGGCGGCGGCATCAATAACTTCGCCAACACCGGCACTGCCACGGTGACGATCAGCAACAGCACGATCTCTGGGAACAACGGCGGCGGCATCAGCAGTAACGTCTATGGGACCGGCACCGGCACGTTGACAATCGGCAACAGCACGATCTCCGGGAACTTGGCCAATCAAGGCTGCGGCGGCATCATCAACTACGGCAACATTCCCGTCAGCCTGCGGGGCACGATCGTGGCCAATAATCTCAGAGATAACGGTTTGGGAGAGTTCATAGGCGACGACCTGAGCGGTTGGTTTCAGGTTGAGTACAGCCTGATCGAGTCGCGCGCGAACGCCACCATCGTCGAGACCGTGCCTGGCTCGAATCGCTATGGTGTGGACCCGCTCTTGGGGCCGCTGGCCGAGAACGGCGGGCCGACACTCACGCACGCTCTGCTCGCCGGCAGCCTGGCCATCAATCGCGGTTCCAACCCCACGCCGCAGTCGTTCGATCAGCGTGGATTGGGTTTCGTCCGCGCCGTCGGCCGCATCGACATCGGAGCCTTCGAGGTCCAACAGCGAGGCTCCTATCTGGTCCCTGATCTCACCAATCCCGCCAAGCGACAAATGATCGTCGTCGGCTCACAGGTCAATGACACGATCACCGTCGCGGTCGCTTCCGGAAAACTCAACGTCACGATCAACAGACAGAAACAGAGCTACCCCGTCGCGAACATTGTCGGCATCGTCGTCCGTGGCAACGACGGCAACGACACCATCACGCTGAGCAGTAGCGTGACGATCGGAGGCATCCTGGACGGCGGGCTAGGGGATGACATCTTGACCGGCTCGGCAGGCAACGACCTGTTGCTGGGAGGGGAAGGGGACGACAAATTGCTCGGCCTCGGCGGACGCGACGTGCTCATTGGCGGCGACGGTCACGACAGCCTCACGGGAGGCGTGGGCGATGATCTGCTGATCGGCGGTGCCACGATCTACGACAACTCCACCGCCGCGCTGCTCGCCATTCTGTCCGAGTGGACCTCCGCGTCGGATTACGCGACCCGAACACAGAACCTACGCCAAGGCTCGAACGGCGTGCCTCGTCTCAGCGCCAACGAAGTCTTCGACGGCTTCTACGACGAACTCAACGCCGACACCCTCGTGGGGACCGGCGGTCGCGAATTCCTGTTTGCCGACGAGCACGACTTCCTGACCGGCGTCGTCTCCACCGGCCTCTTGGTTGAGACTGTCGTGCTGGTGCAATAGCCGGCTTCCGCCGCAGACGTCCGCACCAAGGAACGGGAGCGCAAGCACTTCCCGAAGTCAGCACGACGCGCCAGCGAGTGGTCTTTCTCGGTCAACCACTCGCTCGCGCGTCATGCTTGTTGGCCCGTCGCCTGACGCCTGCTCTCACTTCGCGCGTGTGGCTTCGGCCTCTTTCCAGAGCGGGCCGTAGACCTCTTTGTCGAACGGCGGGCAGCCGGTGGCGTATTGACCCAGCGGGTGATCCTTCGTCCGCATCAGGTTCGTGCAGTACGAGAACGTGCGGCAGACACGCTTGCGCTCCAGACGGCCGGTGTCGGCCAGTTGCTGGACGAAGTCGGGCTGCGAGAGCGTGCCTCGGCCGAGACCGGCGAAGGCCGCTCGGCCCCGCGACACGTTGGCGGCGGCGGCCTGCGGGACGAAGTCTTGCAGCCAACTGTAGCCGCTGCCGACGACGGGCAGGTCGGGGACTTCGTGCTGAATTCGGGCGGCGATGCGGAAGTGCCGATCGACGCCGATCAGCGGATGCTCCGGCGGCTTGTAGCCATCCACCGGCGGGTACTCGGCGGGACGCACGAGATGCGGGTTGGCGTACGGATTGCCCAGCGACACGTTCAGCAGACAAACACCCCACTCCCGCAGCCAGCGGACGAGCTGCAACGGTTCGGCGAGGTCGTCGCGCAACGGATCGTGCGGGTCAGTGCCGAAGGCCGTCAGCAGCGGCAACGCGTGCGGACAGGGCTCGCCGATGAACTCCTCCCCCGCGCCCTGATACGGGATGCCGTCGTAAGCATTGAACCGCGACGTGATCAGCAGCGACGGCAGTTCGGCCCGGATGCGCTGAATCACGTTGCGGACCAACCGCGTGCGATTCTCCAGCGAACCGCCGTACTCGCCGGGACGGTTCGTGGCGGCCAGCAGTTCTGAGAGCAAATAGCGGTGACACTGTTTGATGTCCACGAAGTCGCAGCCGATCCGCGCGGCAAGCCGTGCGGCGGCGAGGTACTGATCTTCGATCCGCTTCAAGTCGTCATCACTCAGCAGCGGATACGACCCGTCGACGAAGCGGCCCGTCGATTTGTCACGCGTCAGCGGATCGAGAATCGGATCGTGCGTCGCCAGCAGCGGCCGGCGACAACTGAATCGCCCGGAGTGCGTCAGTTGCAGGCCGAGCAACAGATCGCGGTCGTGACCGCAGGCGGCGCGATGCGCGGCGCGGCAATCGGCCAGCATCTGTTCGATCGCGGCGGCCGAGCCCTCGTGCAGCCACAACTGCCGCGGATTCATGCGGGCGTCGTCGGCAATCGCCGTGGCTTCGCCCCAGATCAACTTCGCTCCGCCGGAACCAAAACGGACGTAGCGGCGAAACGTCAATTCGTCCGGCCGACCGTCGAGCGTGCCGTCGCAGCCCTCCATCGGCTGAATCGCCCAGCGATTGCCGACCGTTCGGCCTCCAACCGCGATCGACTGGAACATCACCGACAAGTCGTCCGCCATCGCGATGTGCGACAGCCCCAGCCGCTGGGCATCGGCCACGACATCGGCAGGGGTCTTGTACTTGAAATAGTGAGCCATGATGGGCTACAGGCTACGGGCAACGGACGACGGGGACAAATGCTGTCGTCCATCTCCGAAGCCCGTAACCTGAAGCCTGGAGCCTGGAGCCCACAATGCGACTTGGCGATTTTGAAGTGCGAACGATCTCCGGTGGAAACTATTGGATCGACGGCGGGTCGATGTTCGGCGTCGTGCCGCGCACAGTCTGGACGCGGCACATCGCGGTCGATGACAAGAGCCGCATCCAGCAGCGAACCAGTTGCGTGCTGGTGCGAACTGGCTGCGAGACGGTGTTGATCGACACCGGCTACGGCTCGAAGTTGACCGAAAAAGAACGCGCCAATTTTTCAGCGGAGCCGGGTGAGCCGTTGGTCGAGAGTCTCGCGGCCGCAGGGCTGACGGTGAACGACGTCGACGTCGTCGTGTTGTCGCATCTGCATTTCGATCACGCGGGAGGGGCGACTCGGTTGGAGGCGTCGGGCCGCGCGGTGCCGACGTTTCCGAAGGCGACGTACGTTGTGCAGCGGCACGAATGGGTCACGGCAAACGCTGAGTATCCAGAGCTGCACGCGGCGTATCATCTGCCGAACTTCGTGCCGCTCAAAGAGGCGGGACAGTTGCGGCTGATCGACGGCAACGTCGAGATCGTGCCGGGCCTGCGCGCCTGGGTCACGGGCGGACACACCGAGGCTCATCAAGCCATCGTCATCGAGAGCGGTGGCGAGGGAGCGATCTATCTGGGCGACATCTGTCCGACGTTCCGGCATCTGCCGTCGTTGTGGTGCATCGCGTATGACTTGGAGTTGCTCAAACTGCGACGCATCAAACCGGAAGTGCTGGGAACGTGCGCGGATCGCGGTTGGTGGGCGTTGTGCGATCACGATCCCGACCACGCGGCCGCCAAGCTGCGTCGCGATGACAAACGCGACTTCGCGGTCGTCGAAGCCTTGGCGACGCTCGAATGATTATGGAAACTGCCGTCGCAGCAGTTGCTCGGCTTCGCGTTGATGCTCGGTCAAATCCGGATCGTCGATCGCGTTGCGGAGTTCCGCCGGGTCTTGTTGAGCGTCGTAGAGTTCGCGGGCGACGGTCTGCTTCGTCTTCCAGTCACGCCATTCGGTGTAACGGGCGCGAGCGGTGCGGACGCTGACGCCCATCGCGGCCGGTTGGCCGCTCGGTTCGCGGTCGAAGTACGACGGTCGCGGGTGCTGCGTGAACGCGGCGGACTTCACCGAGTGCGACACGTCCTTGAGCACGGGAACCAAGCTGGTCCCATCGAGGCCAGTGGGACGCGGCAGGCCGCACAGCTCGACGAGCGTCGGAAAGAGATCGACCAGTTCGGCGAGCGAGGACGTGCGTTGGCCGGCGCTCGCGGACTGCGGCGTGGCCAGGAACAGCGGCACGCGGGCGTCGTATTCAAAGTTGGAAGTCTTCGCCCATTGCGTGTGCTCGCCGAGGTGATAGCCGTGGTCGCCGCAGAAGACGATGACCGTGCGGTCGGTCAGCTTCAGGCGATCGAGTTCATCGAGCACCTTGCCGAACTGCGCGTCGAGGAAGCTGATGTTCGCGAAGTAGCCGTGGCGAATCTCGGCGACTTGTTCGGGAGTGAACGTGACTTGATTGGGCGGGACGCCGCGCAGTTCGCGACCATCGTGGAAGGCGACATCCGGCGCGCCGGTCGGACGCGCGGGATTGAGCGGCGGCAGTTTGGCTCGGTCGTACAAGTCCCAATATTTTTTGGGAGCGTTGAACGGCGCGTGCGGCTTCCAGAATCCAACGGCCAGGAAGAACGGTTGCTCGCGGACTTCACGCATCACGCGGATCGCTTCGGCGGCGACTCGGCCGTCGAAGTACGCTTCGTCAGGGACGTCGCGGCATTCGTAGAGCGGCACGCTTGTGTACTTTCGCGGCGACGGAGAGGCGAGGTTCGGCGGCAGTTCGCCGGTGACGATCGCCGCATCGTCGCCGTGATTGGCGTAGTGCAGAAACTCCGGAGTGCTCCACGAACGCGGATCGCCTTGCACTTTCGTGTGCCAGTTGTGAAAGATCTTGCCGACGCAGCGGGTTGTGTAGCCGTGCTCTTTGAACCACAGCGGCAGCGTCGTGACGTCGGGGTTGCGTTCGCGGAAGTGCAGGCCGTTGTTCCACTGCCGGAGCGTGTCGGGGCGGCGGCCGGTCAGCATCGACGACCGCGACGGGTTGCACAGCGCCTGCTGGCAGTAAGCGCGGTCGAACTGCACGCCGCGCTTGGCGAGCCGGTCGAAGTTCGGCGTGATGGCCGGCGAGCCGAAGCTGGCCAGTTCCGGCCGCAGGTCGTCCGCCATGACGAACACGACGTTGAGCTTTTCGGACTCGGCGGCGAACGCGGAGGCGATGCCGCTCAGGATCAACACACCGGCCACGAGGGCTTGTCGAAGCATTTTGAAGACCCGCTCATCGGAGGCGAAGAAATTCGTGGACCGGTTTTTCAAGCCGGTCGGGCCGGACGTTCGGTTCGAACAACCGAGCGACGATCACGGCACTTACTCCAGGAGAAGACGAACGGGGCTCGGTTGCAAGGGATGTGGCCGTGGAAGGTTGACACTCAGAGGCACCAAACGCTCGCAATTTCGGTGGCTCGGAATTGTCACGAGACGGACGGGGTGGCATCATGTCGTGCCAATTCGAGCCGCCGATCGGAATGGCTCAGGAGACCGCGTGATGAATCGCACATTCGTGTTATGGACCGCCGTGCTCGTGTCGCTGGCCGTTGGCCTGTTGGAAATTCGCTTCGACCAGTCTGCCGCCGCTCAGAATTCACAATCGCGAGGCAAGACCAAGGCGAGCATGAAGCGCGGTGCGAAGGCTAAGCCGGCGGCTCCCAAGACGAACTTGCCGACCGGGGCCGAGAAGACCAAGGTCGAGATCGCTCCGGTCAAGCCGGAACTGCGTGACTCGGCGTTGCGGTCGGCGGCGAAGATCGACGCGCTCGTCGAGGCGGGTTTGAGGAAAGCCGGACAGAAGCCCAACGAGATGTCGTCGTCGGAGCACTTCGTGCGTCGTGCGTACCTGGACATCACCGGGACGATTCCAACTTCAAAACAGACCGAAACGTTTCTGGCCAACAAGGCCGAGAGCACTCGGATCGCGCTGGTCGACAGTTTGCTCAACCGGCCCGGCTACGCCAGCCAGATGTACGACTGGATGGCGGACATCTTGCGGTTGGTCGATCGCGCGGGGAACGACAATTATCTGCGGCCGTACTCCGACTGGATCAAGGAATGCCTGCGGGACAACGAGTCGTGGGACTCGATGGTGCATGACATGCTGACCGCCGAGGGCCGCGTCTGGGACGAGCCGGCGGCGGGCTTCGTGATGCGCGATCCGGGGATGCCGCTGGACAACCTCAACAATGCCGTGCGAATTTTTCTCGGCACGCGCATCGGCTGTGCACAGTGTCACGATCATCCGTTCGACAAGTGGACGCAGAAGGAGTTTTATTCGCTGGCGGCATTCACGGCCGGCATCGAGTACCGGCCGACGGCGAAGATCAACATCAACAACAAGGACATCGACAAAGCCTCCAGCAAGGACGGCAAGGAATCCAACGAGGCTCGGCAGGCCAAGCAGATGATGCGGCTGAATCGCAACGGCATCTCGCAGAATGACAAGAAGCAGCTCAAGTTTCCGCACGACTACCAATACAGCAACGCCAAGCCGGAACAGTTTGCGATCCCGGCCGTGCTGTGGGGCACGGCTCCGTCGAAGATCTCGAACGCCGACCGACGCAAAATCTTCGCCGATTGGGTCGCGACAGGGGACAACCCGCGCTTCGCGCTGACGATGGCCAATCGGCTCTGGCAGAAGGCGATGGGCATCGGCTTGATCGAACCGGCCGATGACATGAAGGACGAGACCAAAGCCACGAATCCCGAACTGATGGAGTTCCTCGCCAAGGAACTGGTCCGATTGAAATTCGATCTGAAGGAGTTCCAGCGGATCATCTATTACTCGAAGACCTACCAGCGAGCGGCGACCTACGGCGAGCTCGATCCGGAGAAGCCGTATCTGTTCCCCGGCCCGCTGCTCCGCCGCATGACCGCCGAACAAGTGTGGGACTCGCTGCTGACGCTGACGATGCCCAACCCGGACGCGGTGGTTCGTCCGGACGACGACGAGTACGTCGAGACCGTCTCGCTGTCCGAGAAGACGACCGCCGAGGAACTGCTCAAGAAGGTCGATCAACTCGCGGAAGTTCGCAAGGACGAGAACAAAGAGAAAAACAAGCGGCTCTACAAAGGCCAGGAGTTGGTCCGTGCATCGGAATTGCCGCAGCCGTTGCCGGAGGGTCACTTCCTCCGCCAGTTCGGTCAGAGCGATCGGCAGAGCATCGCCGACAGCCACACCGATGGCACCGTGCCGCAACTGCTGACGATGTTCAACGGCCCGGTCACGCACATGATGCTCGAGCAAGGCTCGGTGATCTACAACGAAGTCACCGCCGAGAAATCGGTCGAAGCCCAGATCAACAAGATTTTCATCCTCGTCCTCAACCGCCACCCGACCACCGCCGAGCGAGCGGTGGCTCAAAAAGAAATGAAAGCCGCCGGACCGGCCGGCTACGGCAACGTCATCTGGGCGCTACTCAACACCCGCGAGTTTCTGTTCGTGCAATGATTGGAACGGCGGCCTCGCCGCACACGTTACGTGTCTGAAGGCGGAAGGCCTGCGACGAAAGGACTCCTCATGTTTCAGTTCGATCCCTCTCGTTTCGACGATCTCACCCGCCGGCAGTTGATGGCCGACATGGCGAAGTATTGTCTCGGCGTCACTGTGCTGCCGGTTGGCTTCGCGGCGGCGCTCGATGCGGCAGACAAGAAAGCCGCTCCCGCCAAGTCCGCCGCGAGCAGCAGCGGCAAAGCCAAGCACCTGATTTACCTCTACATGCAAGGGGCAATGTCGCAACTCGACACGTTCGATCCGAAGCCGAAGAGCAAGGTGCAAGGCGATACGAAGCCGATCCAAACGAAGCTCGCCGGTGTGCTATTTGGCGAGAAACTGCCGGAACTGGCCAAGATCGCCGACAAGCTGGCGGTCATCCGTTCGATGAACACAACCACCGGCGCACACGAACCGGCACGCTACTTGATGAGCACCAGCTACAAGCCGATCGCGACCACGCGGCATCCGGGGCTGGGTTCGTGGATTCACAAGTCGCTTGGCCGGATTCACAAGGAGTTGCCGGTCGCGGTGCAAGTCGGCGGCGGCATCGGGCCGGGATATCTCGGTGCCGAATTCGCTCCGGTGCCGGTTGGCGATCCGTCGCTCGGTCTCCAGAACACGAAGTCGCCGGCGTATCTCAACGATGCGGCGTTCGACAAACGCATGGACCTGTCGCACGCCTTCGACAGCGACTTCCGCAAGCTGGCTGGGAAGAATCGCAAGGTGACCGGCTACGACGATCTCTACAAAGACGCGATTCATTTGCTGCGCAGCGAAGACCTCAAGGCATTCGACATCAGCAAGGAATCGGACGACGCCAAGAAAGCCTACGGCGAGACACGCTTCGGCCGGGGCTGTTTGCTGGCTCGCCGCTTGGTGGAGCACGGCGTGCGGTACATCGAAGTGTCGCTGGGGAGCTGGGACCATCACGTCGATCTCTGGAACAAGATGGGGACCATCGGCAGCGATCTCGACAAAGCGGCCGCGAATCTGATCACCGACCTGAGCAGTCGCGGCTTATTGAAAGACACGCTGATCGTGATCGGCACCGAATTCGGCCGGAAGCCGGAAGTCAATCAGAACAGCGGCCGCGATCATCACCCGGCGGCGTACTCGTGCGTGCTGGCCGGCGGCCCGATCAAGGGTGGTCAAGTTTGGGGCAAGAGCGACGAGAACGCCTTCCGCGTCGACTCCGATGGTGTCACTCCCGAAGACTTCAACGCCACGATCGCGGTCGCGATGGGCATTCCGCACGACCAGGAAATTCATTCGCCCGACGGCCGGCCGTTCACGCTTGGCAACAATGGCAAGCCGATCGCGAAGCTGGTGTGAGTTCATTCGCGTAACGGCCCCATGCCCGTTGGGGTTTTCATTTCAGACGATTTCGCTCAGCGCCACGGCGCGGTGCTCGGCGACGGAGCGATAGCACGCTTCGACCAACGCCATCGTTTTGAGATTGTCATCGCCGCTGATTTCCGGCGGCGTGCCGTCTTCGAGGGCACACAACAGTTGAGCCATCGGACCGACGAAGGCGTCCGGAAACCAGACGTCGTCCCAGCGCGGCTGGTGCCATTCGCCGGCGGAAGACGTCGTCGTGTAGTCGAGCGTGCTCGGCGTCCGCAGCGGATAACTCGGCCAGCCGATGGTGCCGCGTGCCAGGCCGGTCGTGCCCTCGATGCGCCAGCGGATGCCGATGTCGGAAGCTGCGCCTTCGAGAGCGGGGCCGGCCCAGACGTCGTCCCACGACGAGGCTCGGAAACCGTTCGCGTATTCGAGGATGTAGAGACAAATGCCGTCGGTGTGCTCGAACTTCTGCGACGTGCGCGGATCGGTACGCACGCTGGCGAAGACTCGCTCCGGATCGCCGAACCAGAAACGGAATGCGTCGAGATGATGAATGCTCATGATTCGTAGCGTCACCCAGCCGAGCCGCTGCTGCCACGGCATCCAATGCGGGATCGCCCGCATGTCGATCGACGCGAAAACCGGCTCGCCCAAGTCGCCTCGTTCGATCAGTCGCCGAGCCGCCCGCACCGATTGGTCGTAGCGCATGTTTTGATTCACGGCCAACGTGATGCCCGCTTCGCGACACAGCCGTACGATCTCGGCAGCCTCGGCGAAGTTCATTCCCAGCGGCTTCTGTGCCAGGATGCCGCGAATGTGATCGGCGTGTTTCACGGCTTCGCGCACGACGTCGATCTGCACGTCGGGCGGCACAGCGATGTCGATGACCTCGATACTCTTGTCGGCGACCAACGTCTGATAGCTGTCATGTACGGTTGCCAGTCCGTGTCGCGTCGCAACCTCTGCGGCGCGGCTGCGCGTTCCGGAACAGATCGCGACTGGATTGAAGCCTGCCTGGCGGTACGCGACCAGATGGCAATCCGCCATGATGAAGCCGGCTCCGATGCAACCGATGCGCGGCGATGTGTCGCGTGGCAGTTTCGGGCGAAAGTCGAGATCGTCAGTGGCGGGCATGTGTGGCTCCGAATTTATTTTGAGTCCACCAGGCTTGCCATGGTGAAAGCGGGCCTTTGCACGACGAGTGCATCGAACGTAGCGCAAAAGCCCAACAACCATCGAGGTAAGCTCGGTGGGGTTTGTGTTGCCGTTTGGAAACACGTCGGTTTGATTGACGCGATTGGTTCTACAAGAGGTGCCAGCACTTTGCACACGCACGGCCTCGATCTGTACGACAACGACATCGCTGGGATCCGCCGAAAGGTCGCTCTCGACCTCTTGTACTTGCAGAATTGTTGCGTGGAGAACGATCTGAAAATCCTGTTTCGAACGGTCGGCGTCGTGTTGACGTGCAAGGGTTTCCTGTGAATGCGACCAC
>CAMAWN010000074.1 GCA_945861865.1 Candidatus Kuenenia stuttgartensis
CCGATCGACAACGCGATGACGCAATACGCCTTGGCCGTGAAATCGCTTCGCAAGCCAACAGGGGTCGCCTCCGACGATTTTGAAAAAGCTCTGGAACACGGTTGGACACAGACTTCCGAGCCGCTCCGAAAGTGGCTGGCTGACAACCAGGTGGCGTTGGCCGAATGGCGGAAAGGAACCGAGCGCTCGCAAGCCGTCGAGATTCCGCCGAAAGACTTCCGCTTCAGCACACTCATTGAGGTGACTTCCGAGTCTCGCGAGCTGATCCGATTGGCCATTTTGCAGGCCGAGCGATGCGCTCACGACGGCGATCTCGACACCGCCTGGGACTGGTTGCGGGCCTCTGTCCGAGCCAGCCGGCATGTGCAGCAGAATGGTGTGCTGATTCAGCGGTTGGTTGGCATGGCAATGTTTTACAACTCAGCGGCCGGCATCAAACGCTGGGCGGCGCATCCGGCCGTCACGCCGGATCAGTTGCGAAAGGCACTCACCGAATTCCGTGATGCGGATCGGCTCACTCCGCCAAGCTCCGCTGCGCTGAAGGCTGAGTACCTTGTCCTGATAAACATGCTACGCGAAACCCCGCGACACGAATGGATGGACTATGGCTTCGTCGATGGCCCGCCGGCGCTTCAATCCGCGGCGTTTTACGTCATGGGCGATCCAGAGCTCTCGTTGAAAGCCTTTCAACACGTCTTCGCCAACCTCCTGAGCGAGATCGACAAGCCAAAGTGCGACCGCGCTCCCTCGGCCGGCGGACGGTTCAACTTGTACGATCTGCCACCCGGAACGACCCGTTGTTTGCCCGCTCGCGAATTGGACACGGCCACCTTTTCGGCCTACCTGGCTCGATCGACGTTTCCAGCGTACCAGCAAGTCGGCGTCGCAATGGACCGCGAGGCCGCGCGGCGAGCGGCCGTGTCGCTGCTGCTGGCCTGTCAACTGCATCACCGATTTCATGGGGATTGGCCGGCAAAAGTGGAAGACCTTGTGCCTGACACCCTCGCCGAGCCTCCGGCCGATCCGCTTGGAAAATTGGGCGAGCTGATGCGGCTGAAGCGAGACGGCGACGACCTCGTGATCTACAGCGTTGGACTCAATGGCGTTGATGACGGCGGCAACATCGGCGATGCCGTGGGAGCCAATCCCAATGAAGCTCCCGACCAAGGCATCCGGGCCAAACGACCAACCAACTCGCCGAATCCGATGCCGACAGAAATCACACCACCGGAGAAGAACTGATGCCGTTGTTTGGATCGCACTTGTCGATTGCCGGCGGGTACTACAAAGCGGTCGAGGCCGCCGCCGAGTTGGGCATGCAGGCCGTGCAGCTCTTCACGAAGAACAACAATCAGTGGGCGGCGAAGGAGTTGTCGGCCGTCGATGTGAAATCGTTTCGCGAAGCGATTGAGCGAACCGGGATTCAGCAGCCGGTCGCGCATGACAGTTACCTCATCAACCTCGCCAGTCCGAAGGATGAGTTGTGGAACAAGTCGCTGGAGGCGTTCATCGTCGAACTGCAACGGGCCGAGGCACTCGGCTTGATCGGCGTGGTGATGCATCCCGGCAGCTATGTGGAATCCGATGAGCAGTCGGGCCTGGAACGAATCGTCAAAGCGTTGGATGCGACGCATCGAGCGACGCCAAAATTCAAAACGCTGACGCTGCTCGAAACGACCGCCGGGCAAGGAACGAACTTGGGGGCGAAGTTCGAGCATCTCGCGTGGATTATCGAGCACGTCAAGCACCCCGACCGCTTGGCGGTGTGCGTCGATAGCTGTCACATCTTCGCCGCCGGATATCCGCTCGCGACGCCGGCCGAGTACGCCGCCACGATGAGTGAGTTCGATCGGATCATCGGCCTCGACCGCATCCGCTGCTTTCATCTCAACGACAGCAAGAAACCGCTCGGCAGCCGAGTCGACCGGCACGAGCACATCGGCGAAGGCTGCCTCGGCCTGGAACCGTTCCGGCATCTCGTCAACGATCCGCGTTTCGCGAAGTTGCCGATGTACCTGGAAACGGCCAAGGAACAACGGGACGGCCGCGAAATGGATGCAATCAATCTGGAAACGCTGCGGTCGCTGATGAGGCCGTAGCCACGTTCGCCAGAACGTGGGAATCTCGTGGGGTTGCCCACGTTCTGGCGAACGTGGCTACGGTTTCGAGAGTGCATCATGGAACTTCAACTTGCGGGACAGACGGCCGTCGTCACAGGCGGAGCGAGTGGCATCGGGTTGGCGACGTGCCGAGCCTTCGCGGCGGAGAAGTGCCGCGTTGCGATGTGGGATGTTGCCTCGAATGTCGATGAGGTCGCGCGGCAACTCGCCGAAGAATTTGCAGTGCCGGCCATCGGTTGCCGAGTCGATGTCACCGACTCGAATGCCGTCCGTCGCGCGGTGCAAACGACGGTTGAGGCGTTCGGCTCGATTGACCACTTGGTTCACGGGGCGGCGATCGGTTCGGGAAAGTTCGGGTTTCCGTTCACGAACCTCTCGCCGAGTGATTGGCCGCGCGTGCTGGAGGTGAATGTGCTGGGGATGGTGAACGTCGCTCACGCGGTCGCGCCGGTGATGGTCTCGCAACGGAGCGGGACGCTGGTGTTCGTCGCCTCGGTGGCGGGGCAGATTGGTTCGCAGTCCGATCCGCCGTACAGCGCGTCGAAGGCGGCGAACATCAACTTCGCGCTGTGTCTCGCCAAGGATTTGGCTCCGCACGGCATCCGCGTGAACACGGTCTGTCCTGGCATGGTACAGACGCCACTCAACGAAGCGGTCTGGCGAGCGTGGCACGATCAGCAGCCAGAAGAACAGCGGCTGAGCTATCTCGATTGGGCCGCGGCGAAGATTCGCACGCTCGTCCCGCTGAACCAATGGCAGCGGCCCGAAGACATCGCCGACATGATCCTGTTTCTGTCATCCTCGCGCGCGGCACACGTCACCGGTCAGACGATCAACGTCGATGGCGGGTTCGTGATGCACTGGTAGTTCGTAGTCCCGCCTTTAGGTGGAGCGACGAACCTACCGCCACGGGAATGATTCGCCGGTCAGGCGTTCGAAGGCTTCGATGTACTTCGCTCGCGTGCGGTCGATGACCTCTTGCGGCAATTCGGGAGGCGAGCTGTTCTTGTCCCAGCCGCTGGTCTCCAACCAGTCGCGGACGAATTGTTTGTCGAACGACGGCTGGCCTTGGCCGGGCGAGTATTGATCGGCCGGCCAGAAGCGTGAGCTGTCCGGCGTCATGACTTCGTCGATCAGCCACAGTTCGCCGTTGAGCCAGCCGAACTCGAATTTCGTGTCGGCGATCAGGATGCCTTTCGAGCGTGCGATCTCGGAGCCGCGTTGGTACACGTCGAGGCTCAAGTCACGCAGTTGGCGAGAGGTCGGCTCGCCGATCAGCCGGCACATTTCGTCGAACGAGATGTTGATGTCGTGGCCGGACTCGGCTTTTGTGGCGGGCGTGAAGATCGGTTCGGGGAGCTTGTCGCTCTCACGCAATCCGGCGGGCAAAGCGATGCCGCAGACGGAGCCGCTTTGCCGGTACTCCTTCCAGCCGGAGCCGGAGAGATAGCCGCGCACGACGCACTCGATCGGGACGACCTCGGTCTTGCGAACGACCATGCTGCGGCCGGTCAGCGAGTCGAGATCGGTGTCGGCCGGCAACGGGACATCGCCGAGGTTCTGGCTGAGCAGGTGGTGTCGAACCGGGAGGTGCTCGAACCAAAATCGGCTGAGTTGCGTGAGCACTCGGCCTTTGTCGGGAATGCCGCTGGGCAAAACCCAGTCGAAGGCACTGATGCGGTCCGAGGCAACCATCAGCATTCGGTCGCCGAAATCGTACATGTCCCGCACCTTGCCCCGCTTCGGGGTGTGTCCGGGGATCACGCTGCTCAGGGAAGAGGGACGCATGAAAGATGAGATTTCAAATTTGACATTTGATATTGGAGGTTCCGCAAAAGCGGCGGAGTCTAGCCGTGCGCGAACTGCTTGAACAACCACTTCGGCACCAATAGACTCCGACCCCTGCGCCGGCTCGAAAGCCGGGAAAAAGGCTCGCGCCGCGTCCTCTTGTTCAGACGATTGCGTGGGCTAGGTTTTTGTGGACGCCGTTCTTGATGCGAGGACTCGCGTGGGTGTCATGAAGTTCCAGGTCTATCCCGAAAGCCTGATGGCGGATTGGCCCGAAGCCCAGAACGCGTACATCACCGGCTTAGACGGCCGCGTGTTTCCTTCGCGTGTCGAGATCGAAGACAACACGATCTCTTGCCGCCGTTCCGCGTCCGACAGCGGGAAGTTCAACATCGCTTGGCCTGTGCCTGGGTTTGGCCGACCGGTCATCAGCACCTCAAGTCTCCGCGAACAAGAGACCGCCTACGTGTTGGCCATCGAGTTGGCCCGTGGGAAGATTTGTCAGGTTCGCAATCAGGCTGCGACGTGGGATCAGTTGGGAATGCAGATTCCCGAAACATTCCATCCCGCCCACAAGGCCGCTCACCTGCTGTTCGCAAAATCGGTCGCATTGAAAAACGATCTCGTCGCTGCCAGTGACCTCGCGACGCAAGCGATCGCGAAGTCTTGCGAGGCAGCCGAACTGCTGACCAAGTCCTACACCGACCAGCGGCTGGCAATTCGCATGCGACGATCATCGCAGTTGCCGATTTCATTGGGCTGCAATCTAGCCCACGCTCAGCCCGATGCGAGTTGGGAGGCATTGCTCCCAGGCACGTTCAACGCCGCGGTCATCCCGATTGAATGGCGGTTCATCGAACGGGAAGAAGGCAACTACAATTGGAGTTGCCTCGACGCCCAGGTGGAATGGTGCCAGCAGCACAAACTGGTGATGCGCGGTGGGCCATTGCTCGATCTCTCTCCGCACGGTCTGCCCAAATGGTTAGAGCAGTGGAGCCACGATTTTTTTAACTTGCAGAGCTTCCTGTGCGACTTCGTCGAAACCGCAGTCTCGCGATTTCACGGCAAGATTCGGTTGTGGGAAGTCTCCTCGCGGGTCAACACTGGCGGCGCGCTGAATCTGACCGAAGAAAACCGCTTGACGCTGGTGGCTCGCACGCTGGAGGTCGCTCGCCGTGTGGACGAGGAATCTCAATTCTTGATCCGCATCGAGCAACCGTGGGGAACGTATCAAACTCGCGGCCAACATCGACTCTCCCCGGTGCAATTCATCGACGCACTGCTCCGTTGCGGAGTCGGCTTGGCGGGAGTGAACTTGGAGATTGCCGTCGGCTACACTGATCGTGGCTCGGCCTCGCGTGATTCGCTCGACTTCAGCCGGATGCTGGATGTTTGGAGCAGCCTGGAAATCCCGCTGCACATCACGCTGGCGTTTCCCTCTTCCAGCGCTCCGGACCCACAAGCCAGCGGCAACATCGGCATCGAAGCGACCGGCTGGAAATCCCCCTGGAGCGAAGAGGCTCAAGCTGAGTGGATCGACACGTACCTCCCGCTGCTGATCGCCAAACAGTCCGTGAATGGGATTTATTGGACTCACCTGACCGACGCCGCACCGCATGATTTTCCCAATGCCGGTCTGATCGACGCCGCAGGTCGCCCCAAGAAGGCTCTGCAAACGCTCGCCGAACACAGCAAGAGTCACTGGCAATCGTGATCCACTTGCTGTTGCGCGGTCGCCTTGCGGCGGTGGAACCCGCCGATCAAGATCCCGCGCGATTCACTCACGCAGAGATTCGCACATGGCCACGGATGACGCTCCCACACCACCGACCGAAAAAGTTCCCTCACGCCGAATACGCTGGTGGCCAACCATCGCCGCGTTCGGAGTTGGAATTGCTTTGCAAACGGCAGCCACGATCTTCTTCGGTGAAAACCAGCCCTACTTGGATTGGGCCTGCGTATTTGTGATCTGGCCGCTGACCGTGTTTCTGCAGCTGTTGTGGTGGACGTTTTGGTCGCGGCTTCCCTGGCGAGTTCGCGGGTGGGGCTTGTTGGTGATCGCCGTCATCGGCGGATCGAGTCTCGCAGCCTTTCGCTTCGATGAGTTTGACGGAGCGATGATCCCACGCTTCTCCCCGCGCTGGCTGCCATCCAAGCAAGATCGCGCAGCCGAGTTCTTCAAAAGCACCTCGGCCACCAACGCACCTGCCGTGCAGGATGACCTTGCCAACGAGAGCCTGGTGCCGGCCGACGGCGACTGGCCGGCGTTTCGTGGCCCGAATCGCGACGACGTCGTCGTTGGCGAGTCGCTGCGAACCGATTGGAACGAACGACCTCCGAAACAACTCTGGAAGCATCCGATCGGTTCTGGCTGGGGCGCGTTCGCCGTGATCGGCCGGCGAGCTTGGACGTTGGAGCAACGCGGCGACAACGAATTGTGCGTCTGCTACGACCTGGAGACCGGCCGCGAGTTGTGGTCGCACGCCGATGCCGCTCGCTTCAGCAGCCCGCAAGGCGGCGTCGGTCCGTGTTCGACGCCGACAGTCCATGACGGCAAAGTCTTCACGCAGGGAGCGACCGGAATCCTGAATTGCCTCGACGCAGCGACCGGCCAGCGCGCGTGGACTCGCAACACACTCCATGACGCCGACTCGCCGAACTTGTCCTGGGGGCAATGCGGATCACCACTGATCGTGGATGATCTGGTCATCGTCAGTCCCGGGAGCAATGACCTGGCAAGCCAAGCCAACAAGTCCGCAGTCATCGCCTACCACCGAGGCAGTGGAGAGAAGGTCTGGGCTACGGAAAGCCGAGTCGGAAGTTATGCGTCTCCGCATTTCGCGACGCTGAACGGCGTGCGACAAGTGCTGATCTACGATGGCCTGGGATTGATGGCTCTGTCGCCCGAAAATGGACACGAGCTTTGGAAGTTTGACTGGATGAACAATCCCCAGGTCAACGCGGCTCAACCCATCCTGGTGGGTGAACAGCGCGTGCTGATTGGCTCAGGTTACGGGCAAGGCAGCGTCCTGATTGGCTTCGATCAGAACGACAAGTCCGGATCGAACGATGCCAAGGCACGCTGGCAGTCCAAGCAATTCAAACTGAAATTCAACGGCGGAATGCGTTGCGGCGATTACCTCTTCGGACTGGATGAAGGCATGTTGAGCTGCCTGAGCCTGATCGACGGCAAGCGGCGTTGGAAACAAGGGCGATACGGTTACGGTCAGATGCTACTGGTCGAGGACAAACTGCTGATCCTGACCGAAGAGGGAACGGTCGTGCTCGTCCCTGCGACGCCGGAGACGCCGCGCGAGCTGGCTCGGTTTCATGCGCTCGACGGAAAGACTTGGGGCCATCCGGTGCTGTCGCGCGGCCGGTTGCTCGTCCGCAATAGTGAAGAGGCGGCTTGCTTTGATCTGCGATGACAACCCGGAGCGAGACTATTGCACCAGCCGTTGATCCGGGCCGACCATGCCAACCTCGAAGGCGTAGCGGAACAACTCGGATCGGCTCTTGACGCCCAGCTTGCGAGTCAGCCGCACGCGGTAGGTTTCGGCCGTCTTGACACTCAGAGTCAGCGCATCGGCAACCTGTTGATTGGTGAATCCCTGAGCCAGCATCCGCAACACTTCCGTCTCGCGCTTGCTGAGGAACGAGGAAGTTTTTTGACGCCCCTCCACGCTCTTCATCTTGCCGAGCGTTGCCGGGTCGGCACGATCGGAAATCGACGAATCGATAAAGGTGTGACCGTTGGCGACTTCGCGCAGGGCGTTCCGCAACTCCACCGCCGGAGAACGTTCGCTGACATAGCCTGCCGCTCCCGCAGACAGCAGCAGGCGGGCGAACGACACTTCGTCATGCGGCGAGATGGCGATGATCTTCGTCTGCGGATTCTGCCGTTGCAGCGATTCGATCAACGAACTTCCGAAACCCGCGCGCTGCGACAAAGTCATCAGGACCAGATCGGGGCGATGAGCACGCAGTTGCTCTTGAAGGCGATCCGCCGTATCCGCCTCAGCAACCACCGTGACCCCGACTTCGCTCTCCAGCAACAAACGGAGCGCGGCCCGCGACAGTGTCAGCTCATGGGCCAGCAGCAAACGAAGGGAGTTCATGCGGCAATCCCTCGAACGAACGGAATCAAATCCAACTCTTCGCTGGGAGACGAGGTCGACAAATGTAATGCCTCGGCTGCACGAAATGTAAATAAAAATCTGACACCAAGTGCTGGAAGGCCCGGAAAAAGTGGACTTACCCACGTTTTGCGTGCGCGCAGCGCGTGGAGTGATGCGGTTAATGAGCGCGAGGTTTTCGGCGGCGTGGCCGCAACGCAATCGGCCACGGGAGCATCGAGAACTCGCTGCATTGGGTGTTGGACATGAGCTTCCAAGAAGACCTCTGCCGCGTGCAAACTTGGCCAGTTTCCTCGCGCTGGGGCGATGACTGCTGATGTCGTAGCGCGACTCGAAACTACTGCGGCACAACAACCAGCAGAAACTTGCTGACCGCTTTGGCGATCTCTGGCCCCGAGGTTTCCATCACGTCGTTGTGGTCCGCATTTGAGAGTTCAACGAATTGTTTCGCGATGCCAGAGGCGGACATTTCGGGAGCCGCCGCAAACAGTTTTCGGCCGAGTCGCAGGGGGATGATCGTGTCTTTGCGACCGTGAAACTGCAGCAGTGGGCAGGTCACTTCTCGAATTCGTTCGTTGCTGGGGAAGCGGTCGATCAACACGCTGCGAACCGGCAGCCACGGAAAGTGATACGCGCCGGCATCGGTCAACGAGCTGAACGTCGAACGCAGAATCAATCCGGCCGGCGGCGTTTCTTTCTGTGACAACTCGCTGGCCAGGCGAATCGCCACGCCGCCGCCAAGCGACTCGCCGAACAGCAAGATGCGGCGCGGTTCGATCTTTTTCGTCTCGGTCGCAAATCGCCAGACGGCCCGTGCGTCGCGAGCGAGTCCCTCTTCGGATGGTTCACCAGAACTGTCGCCGTAGCCGCGGTAGTCGAAGATCACCGCGTCGGCTCCGGCGTCTGACAGCATCCTGAGTTCCAAGGCCCGGTAATTCCGGTTGCCTGCATTTCCGCCGAAGTACAGAACTACCGGACGTCCCTGTGCCAACTGTGCATCGACTTGCTCGGGGGATCCGGCCGCGTTGCCCTTCGCCAGAACCAGCCAGCCACACAAGTCGTAGTGATCTTCGCTTCGAACGGTGACGTCATGCACTCGTCCCGTCGGCAATGGAACGGCTTTGGCCGGCAGCGACTTCTCGACAAATGGCGCATAGATCAGCGACCGTTGAAACACGACAAACATCACGAGCACTCCGACCGTCGGCATCGTCACGATCAGCATCCAACGCTTCCACGGACTCAACAAGAGCGGTCGGCGAGGAGACGACGAGGACAGCGGTGCCAAGACGCGACTCATGAGCAGCCCTTCAAGACGAGATGATCGACGATTGAATCGTGGACCTTGCGGATTGAAAAGACTGTGAGGCCGCGCGGCAGGCGATCATCGTCTCCGCGGCTGCGAGTTTCTCCGGACGACTTGATGGAAAACTCCCACTGTCCGGCACAATGCGGAGCGGAGTGGCGAGTGGCAACGGTCGTGACGATTTCGCCAGCAATTTCTGAAGTGGCCAATTTGCATCATTCAAAAAGTGGCCTAAAGTCATCTCTATGTCACCGACTGAGGCGATGCGGCAACGCTCGCGAGGCAGTGACTCCACAGACCAACATTGATTGACACCTGAGTTTTGGTGTGGCGTCGTGAGGCGGCCGTTCGGCTGGTTCGAGGGCGCGGAGGTTGGGTTTGGGACATGGACCTGTTCCGGTGTGGGTGGCAGTCGGCGCAAGCGGGCTGCGACAGGTTTCGTGTCATCCAGCTTCGGGGGAGAGGGGCATGGCGCTCGGACTGTTTCGCCAGCGGATTTGGTTGGCTCTGTGTTTGGTGTGTGCGCTGTGCGTGGCGCGGAGCGAAGCGGTTGCGGCTCCCAAGCTGCAACCCAACGTCACCGACGCTCGGCAAGCGTTGCACGCGGGTGAAGACTTTGAACGAACTCGCCGCTGGATCGACGCCATCGAGCACTACGAAGCCTCGATCAAAAAGTGGCCAGACGATCGCGACCTGAGCTACGGCTTGCGACGCTCGAAGATTCACTTCGGCATCGAACGACGTTACTCGGACAGCAGCTTCCGCACGAACATGCTGACGATTTCGCGAAACGATGCACTCAGCTTGTTCGAAGAAGTCATCAACAAGATCAAGTCGCACTTTGTCGATCCGCTCAGCTCGACGTCGTTCGTGGCTCACGGAACCGAGAGTCTCTACATCGCACTGGCCAATGAAAAATTCCTCGAACATCACTTGCCCGGCCGCCGAGCGGAGGTGCAAGGCAATATCGCGAAGTTTCGCGAAACGCTTCGCAAGCAATTTTGGAACAAGTCGCTGAACAGCGGTTATGCAGCGCACCAGACAGTCGCTGAAGTTGCGGGGATGGCCGAAGCTCAGTTCGGCTTGAACAGCACAGCCGTCGTGATGGAGTACGTCTTCGGCGGCTGCCACGCACTCGACGACTACAGCAACTGCCTGACTCCTGATCGGCTCAGCGATTTGTACAACAACATCGATGGCGAGTTCGTCGGCCTGGGTATCGAGATGAAGGCCGAAGCCGGACGTGGCATGTCTCTTGTCAACGTGTTGCCGGAGAGTCCGGCGGCGGAAGCGGGCTTGGTCGCCGGCGATTACATCGTCGGCATCGACGGACACGACTGCCGCAGCATGTCCACGGATGAAGCCGCCGGTCGCCTGAAAGGCACGCCTGGCTCGCGAGTTCGACTGGACGTTTCTGGCCTGACCGCGGCCGACCGTCGCTCCGTCACCGTTGCTCGCCGAGCCGTCCAAGTGAAGAGCATCCCAATCGCCAAGATCCTCGATGAGTCGCGAGGCATCGGCTACATCCAGATGACCGGCTTCCAGAAAGGTTCACCGGCTGAACTCGATGAAGCTCTGCAAAAACTCAATCGCCAGGGAATGCGCGTGCTGATCTGGGATCTGCGAGGCAACCCTGGCGGACTACTGACGGCGGCCGTCGAAGTGCTCGACCGGTTCATCGACAACGGAGTGCTGGTCTCCACGAAAGGACGCATCGGGGATCAGAACATGTCGTACTCGGCCCGCCGCCAACAGAAGTGGAACATCCCGCTGGTGCTGTTGACCGACGAGAACAGTGCCAGTGCCAGTGAGATCGTCGCCGGTGCCGTGAAGGATCATCAGCGCGGTGTCATCGTCGGCCGCAAGACTTACGGCAAGTGGTCGGTGCAGAGCATCTTCCCGATTCAGCGCAGCGTCGGCTTGCGGCTGACGACCGCAAAGTTTTACTCGCCGGCTGGCAAGACGCTCGGCAAGATTGGCGTGAAGCCTGACGTCGAAGTCGAATTGCCCGATCACGTCGTGTTGCACCGCGGCGCGATGGCCAATTCGCTCGAAGACGATCCGGACATCCGCAAGGCTCTGGACGTCGCCCGCGAACAAGCTGCCGGCCGGCCAATGTTTTCGAACCGATAGCTTCGTTCGTAGGATGGGCACTCATGCCCGTCCTACGGCTTTGCCGGAACCGTCGCAATCGACGCTTTTCCGCGATCGAACAAAAGCTGCCCGATCAAGCGACCGTCTTTGATGGAGATGATTGCCGCTCCGTGATGCGCCGCACCGAGGCCGGTCGCGCTGCGAACCTCCCAAACACCGGTGCGTGCTTGCAGGCTGCTGGCCGCAATCGGAACTGGTGGCGACTGCGAGTTAGTCACGACCAGACAATCTTCGGGATCGCTCGCATCGTTCCGAATGTTGGCCACCTGCCAAGCGGTCATGCCGTCAGATTTGAAATCTGAAATCTGAGATTTCAAATCGTTCGGCCGATACGTCGCGAGCGATCCGAACCGCTGCACGCGATCCGCCGTCAGCACCAACTCTTGTCCGGCAATCTCCAAGAGCATCGGCCCCAGCGCGTTCTCGGTCGGCAGCAGCACGTCGGCCGGCCCAAGGAGTTGGCCGTTGCTCAACAACAACAGCCAACCGGTTCGTTCGCGGTTGCGGCGGAAACCGAACGAGCGTTCCTCCCAACGAGCGACCGCGTGCTGCGGCACTGGAAGCTGAGTCCCGTCCGGCAGCGCGGCGTCGGTCGCAGTGATGCGCGGCTGCCACGTGAGCCACTCTTCCTGCGGCGACTTCGCGTACAAAAATCGCTGTCCGGTGTTCGCCGGTGATCCTGGTTCCTCCGGCGTGGCAAATGCAACGCCGCCCTGTGCGATCGAGGCCAGTGTGTCGGCCGTGAATTGGAAGCCGCTGAAGCCAACGCTGACATCGACTCCGCTGGCACTCCAGAAAATGCTGTTCTGCCGCACGAGTGACCGATAACGCGACTCGACGAACGCGCGAGCTTCCAGACTCGTCCCGTCCGACGACAGGCCGACCGACAGAACTTGGCCGACTCGCAGACCGCGATACGTTACCGGCACGCCGCGATCGACACCCCAACGCTGTGGAGCATGCAGC
This sequence comes from Candidatus Kuenenia stuttgartensis, assembly GCA_945861865.1. Lineage (GTDB taxonomy): Bacteria > Planctomycetota > Planctomycetia > Planctomycetales > Planctomycetaceae > SXKJ01. The sequence continues at coordinate 12,471 of CAMAWN010000074.1, forward strand.
ACGATTTCCAACGCTCCGACAGGAACCTCGGCGACAGGAGCCACATCCAGCCCCTCGAATTCGGTGCGAGATTTCGCATCATCGGGGCCGGGAGATACGGCGAGGTATCGGCCCCCGACGAGCGTGTCCAAACCACGCACTTCGGCGACACTCACACGCGGACGCTCGACCCAGAACTGCGTCCCCTCGCGAGCCAGATGATGAGCCTCGCCAACCAGTCGCACCCGCACGGTCACCGCGGACAGTTCGTGATTCAAATCGACCGACGTCACTTCGCCGACCGCAATTCCTCGATGCCGCAACGGATCGCCGACTTGCAGCCCATGCCCGTCGCCGAAGCGGATCGTCATCTCGATCGACTCCGGCTCACTGAGCGTCGGCGGCGATTCGGTTCCCTCAAACTCGGACACGGCCGGACCATCGCGCGGCCCCGGAATCACGCTGAGGAATTTCGCTCCGACGACCGTCTCCAATCCGCTGACGCGCGACAAGCTGACACGCGGACGCTCGATCCAAAACTGACTACCACGCCGCGCGACATGCGCCGCCTTCGGTTCCAACTGCACTTTGACGGCGACTCGGCCAAGATCCGGAGTCAGCACCACCTCACGAACTTCGCCGATCGCGATGCCTCGAAACCGCAACACGTCTCCCGTCTTCAGGCCGTGTCCTTCGGCAAACCGAATCAGGATCGCCGGCCCGTGTGACTTGAGCGACATTGAGACCATCACGATCGCACCGATGACCGCGAAGAGCGTCACCCACCACAGCCGTGTTGTGGACCGAGTCGTTCGTGTCGACACGACGACCGCAGTTGGAAATGGAGGCGAGGGCGAAGTGGACGATGGGGGTTGGTTGCTCATTGCGTGCATCTCAAATCAAAAACTCAAATCGAAAATCAACGATCCTCTTCCCAGATGGCGTGCGGATCGAAGCAGAGCGATGCCGACATGCTCAGCACGACGCACGCGACGAACGCGATGACCGCCGGGCCGAAGTGAAACTCGACCAGACTGCCGAGCTTCACGAGCATCACCAGGAACGCCAGCAACAACACATCCAACATGCTCCAGCGGCCGAGCTGTTCCGTCAGCCGATAGGTCGACGCCCTGTGTCGTCGATGCAGCAGCTTCAACAGGCAGAGTTCCAGCAGCAGCACGAGCTTCGTCACCGGAAACACAATCGAAAACACCAGCACGACGACGCCGACAAACCAGCTTCCGTGCCGAAATAGATCGAGTGTCCCGATCAGCAAACTCGAAGCGTGCCGATGTCCCAGGCGTTCGATCTCGACAATCGGCAGCAGCACCGCCGGCCAGTAGAGCACGAACGCCGCGACCGCGAGAGCCGCCGTGCGACTCGCCGCTCGCCGGCCCTGCGAGCCGTCGCCGAACACCGTCTGGCAACGCGTGCAAACCGCCGAATCCCCCGGAAGAAGTTCCGGCAGTTCGTGAATCTGTCCGCAGCAGTGACAGGCTTGGAGCTTCATTCGTGCGTTGCCAGTTTTGAGTTTCGTCGAATGGACTTCGTTCGAGAACGGGGCGTCTTGATGGCATTATTGGCCACTGGAGTCCGTTCCGACAGGATGCCGGTCCTCGCGATGCCAGCACGACGCGCGAGCGAGTGGTTTCTTCTCGAACAACCACTTGCTCGCGCGTCGTGCTGGTGTCGCAAGGTTGAGGTTCCCGTTCAAGACGCCGAAGATGCCGCCTTCGATCCCACCCAAGGATTCTTTCCATGCGCATGTTCTTCGCCGCCGAATGGCACGACCGAGCCGAACGCATCAACGTGACGAACCCGTTCAACGGTGAGGTCATCGACACCGTGCCGCGTGGAATGGCGGCGGATGTCGATACCGCAATCGCGACGTTGGTCGAAGGTGCGAAGCTGATGCGGAAGATGCCGAGCGCGGATCGCTGCCGCATCTTGCGAAAGACCGTCGAGCTGATTCAGAAACGCTCCGAGGAGTTCGCCCAGACGATCACGCTCGAAGAGGGCAAAATTCTGGCGGAAAGCCGGCTCGAAGTCAGCCGCGGCTGCGAGACGCTGGAGGTCTCGGCCGAGGAAGCCAAGCGGATCACCGGCGAAGTCTTGCCGCTGGATGCCGCTCCCGGTGGAGCGGGCAAGTTTGGATTCACACTTCGAGTGCCGTGCGGCATCGTCGCCGCGATCACGCCGTTCAACTTCCCGTTGAACTTGGTGACTCACAAAGTCGGTCCCGCGCTCGCGGCCGGCAACGCGGTGCTCATCAAGCCGGCCGGGGACACGCCGCTGACCGCGCTGAAGTTCGTGGAATGTTTGCTCGAAGCGGGCCTGCCACCGCAGGCGATTGCGTGCCTCACCGGGCCGGGCAGCGAACTCGGTGCCGCGATCTGCACGGATCGCCGAGTTCGTAAGATCAGCTTCACGGGCAGCTACGACGTCGGCAGCGCGATCTGCCGCATGGCCGGAGTCAAACGTGTCACGATGGAACTCGGCAGCAACAGTCCGGTGATCGTGATGGACGACGCCGACCTCGACCGCGCCGCGCAGCTCGTGGCCATGTCCGGTTTCGCGAACGCGGGGCAGGTCTGCATCTCGGCTCAGCGGATTCTGACACCGCGCAGTCGCACGGCGGATTTCCTGGACGCTCTCAAGCCGCGCGTCGAAGCGCTGACCATTGGCAATCCGCTCGACGAGACGACCAAGATGGGACCGATGATCCGCGAATCCGACGCCGCTCGCGTCGAGAACTGGATTCACGAAGCGACGGCCGCCGGAGCGACGCTCGTCACCGGCGGCACTCGACACGGCACGTTGCACGCGCCGACAATCCTCGCCAACGTCTCGCCGAGTCAGCGGATCAGTTGCGACGAACTCTTCGGCCCGGCGGTTGCCGTCACGCCGTTTACTGATTTCGACGAGGCCCTCACGCTCGCCAACGGCACGAACTACGGTTTGTCGGCGAGCATTTTCACGCGTGATCTCGATCGCGCGCTACGATTCGCTCGCGAAGTCGATGCCGGCAACCTGCACATCAACTGGGGCACGCAATGGCGAGCCGACTTCATGCCCTACGGCGGCCTGAAAGACAGTGGCACCGGCAAAGAAGGCCCGCGCTATGCCATCCGAGAAATGACCGAAGAGAAGATGGTCGTGATCCACACGACGTAATCTTGATGATCGTCCTCGCGCCCCGGCCACGTTGTCGGACAATCCATGTCCTGGACCAATCGACCAACAACGCGGCGGGATTTCCTCCAAGCCACGTGTCATGGTTTCGACTTCTCCTGTAAGAAACCGGCTAGCGCCGTTCCGCTCGCCGCTGCTCCACTCGCGTCTGAGTTCCGTGTCGCTTACGTCAGCGTGAGGCTCTGCGTGGCGCTGTCGGTGGTGTCGGCGGAGTTGCTGGCTTGGACGCGGAAGTGGATCGTCGCGCCGGCGGGAAAGGGGCCGACGGTCTGGCCGGTGAGGATCAGCGGGGTGTCGTGGCCGAAGTCGGCATCGACGCCGACGACTTGCCATTGCAGGGTCAGCGTCGTCGCGTGATTGCCGCCGCCGGGGACATAGGTGACGGCCACCGTGAGGCCGACCTGGGTCAGCGTGTCGATCTCTTGAGCCGTCGGCGAGCTGGTGCTGGGTTCGGTGGTGACGTCCGCCAGGGCGTTGTGTTCGGGCGAACCGACGGCGAAGTTGTGGCCCCAGGCTTCGTACCAGCGTTTGTTGTTGCGGTCCACGCGGTTCGCGGTGGTTTGCAGTTGGCTTTTCTGCTGATTGAGTTCGCTCCGTTCATTCTCGACGGTCTGCAACAGGTGGGAATGATTGGCGAGGGCCGTGCTGAGGTCCGCGACGCTGGTGGTGTCCATCTGCAACTCCGGCAGGGCCGGCGTCAGCGCCGCCCGTTTGGCGTTGACGCGATTCCACAGCGAGATCAGCCGCCGCGCCCGCTCCATGCCCCCCTGCTGCGAGTCCGGATTGACCTGGTAGATGTCCCCCAGATCCTGGTTCAGCGAATCGTGGTCCTCCAGCGTCGCGTCGATCAGCGGCGGGACGCGGACCACGATGTCATGGATCCGCCGAAAGTTGCCGTCCCGCGCGAGCACCGCATCATCGAACACATCCTGCTGCGTATTCCGCGCCATGACCTGTGTCAGAATCCCCGCGACATCCGTCGTGTGCTCCTGAAACGTCAGCGGCCCGACCTGAAACGCCGCGGCGAACGTCCCCCAGACTCCCAGACTCTGCTGCCCGCGCACATGCATCGCCTGCCAATACTCCGCCATGATTCGCCTCCGCTGAAAGAGAAGAAATCCGCGTTTTTCCAGGGCACCCAGCAACTGCTCGACCATCACGATATCGCGATCCGGGCGACTTGCCACCAAATTCTCGCCCCCGAGCCACTTTTTGCCTCCCCACCCCTCCCGGACGAACCCGCCGGACGCCTGAATGGACCCGCCGGACGCCCGATCCACCGGCCAGCCCCCCTGCGCACCCCGCCCGTCGCACCAGAAGACACCTCCCAACCATTCCTAGTCCACTCCCAGCCGTCCAGCCTGCCCTTCCAGCCGTCCGGTCTGCCCTTCCAGCCGTCCGGTCTCCCCTTCCAGCCGTTCGGTCTCCCCTTCCAGCCGTTTGGTCTGCCCTTCCAGCCGTTTGGTCTGCCCTTCCAGCCGTCCGATTGACCCGTCCAGCCGTCCGATTGACCCGTCCAGCCGTCCGATCAAAATCTTGGAGCAATTGGCATTTCAGCACTTCCGTCGAAACCAGGGAGAAAGTCTGCCAAAGTCCACAGACCAAGCCACTCCGTCGCGACAGGCCGTCGCAATCTTCCCGTAGCGACGGCCCTTCCGGGCCGTCGTTTCTCCCCCACACCAAGACGGCCCGGAAGGGCCGTCCTACGAGAGAAAAGGGACCCACGAGGCGGTTGGGCACCGATCGCGGCTGGGGAAGAACATCGGCCGCGGGAGCCGCTTATTGCACCAGCACGACGGTCTCGGCCGTCAGGCCGGAGGCGACGACGCCGGTCAGGAAGTCGTTGTCATCGGCGAACAGGAACTCTCGGCCGCCGGTCCCCGCGACGGTGTCGGCGGTGAGTTCGTCGTAGTAGCCGTCGAACACGGCGTTGAGGTCCAGCGGCGGCGCGCCGTTCGAGCCTTGCCGCAGATTGTTCACGCGGGTCTCGTAGCTGCCAGCGGAGCCCCATTCGGCGCGAATGGCCAGCAGCGCGTCCACCTGACTGTCATACAGCGTGCTGCCGCCGATCAGCAGATCGTCGCCATTGCCGCCGGTCAGGCTGTCCGAGTCCTCGCCGCCAATCAGCACGTCCGCGCCGGCCAGGCCCAGCAAGCGGTCATCCCCTGCGCCCCCCAGCAGGATGTCGTTGCCGCCGGAACCGGTGAGCACATCGTCGCCCCGGCCGCCGTACACAATGCCGCCGACGTTGGTCGGCAAGCTGGTCAGCGTCAGCGTGTCGTTGCCGTCGTCTCCCAGCACGAAGACGCCGCCGATGTTCGCGGCGGCGAATTTGTGAAGCTTGCCGTTGAGCGTGACGTTCAGGGTCGGGGCCACCAGCGCCACAGTGATCGTGTCATTGGCGGTCGAGCCGACGACGATCACAAATCGCCGGGTGGCGTGGTTGGGATCGCGGACCAGATAGGCCCCTTTCTTTTGCACCTCGTAGGCCCCGATGTCCGTCCGATCCACAGCGCGGACAAAGCCCGGTCCCCGCTGATCGAAGGGTTGCGCATCGTAGTTGAAGCCCCGATTGATCGCCGGACTGCCAGGGAGTGGGGCGTAGGTCAGCGTCGGCCCACCGTTGTCGGCCAGCGTCGGCACGCTATGGGCAAACGGTATGGGCCGCAGGCTCAACAGCGGATCCACGCCGAAACGATTCGAGCCGACCACCGTCTCGCGGATCGTGGCTTCCCCCCGAAACATGGTCATGATCAGGCTGTACTCGGCACGAAACGTCCCTACCAGGTCCATATTATTGTAGGCCACAATCGTGCTCTGCAGACGCGCCGTCCCGCCAATCCTGTTGTTGATGCCGCCGCCGTTGTTCTCGGCGATTGTGCTCTGGCGGACCGTCAACGTGCCGCGGTTGTCGATGCCGCCGCCCTCAAAGGCGCTGTTGTAAGCCAACGTGCTGTTGCTGACGATCGCCGTGCCGAAGTTGTCGATGCCGCCGCCGTCGCCCGTGGCCAAGTTGCCAGCGAGCGTGCTGTGGCTGAGCGTCAGCGTGCCCACGTTATGGATGCCGCCGCCGTTCACGCCGGCCGAGTTCCCCGAGAGCGTGCTGTGGCTGACCGTCAACGCGCCTGTGCTATCGTTGTAGAGGCCACCGCCGTCAGCCCCGGACGTATTGTCGGCGACCGTGCTGTGGTTGAGCGTCAGCGTGCCGAAGCTGTAGATGCCGCCGCCGAATGTGGTGGCCGAGTTATTGGCGAGCGTGCAGTGGTTGAGCGTCAGGGTACCAACGTTGCCGATGCCGCCGCCAACGGCCGTGGACGAGTTGCCCGAGAGCGTACAGTAGCTGAGCGTCAGCGTGCCGACGTTCTGAATGCCGCCGCCAAGATCGGCATTGCCGTTGGTCAACGTCAGCCCTGTGAGTGTTGCGTTGCTTCCAGATGCCACCCGGAAAATTCGCGAAGCGGCATTGCCATCGATGCTCAGTAGGCTGGCTCCCGGCCCCGTGATCGTCAGATTCGAAGCGATCAGCAACTCCGTGCCGCCCAGCGTGATGGTCTGCTCGGGCGAGGCGAACAATCCCGCCGCGAACTGGATCGTGTCCGTCCCGCTGCCTCGCACGCCATCCACGAGCGTATCCGTATTGGCCGCTTCAAGGGCTTCCCGCAACGTGACCCCACCACTGCCGTCATCCGTCAGGCTGGTCACCGTGATGATCGCCGGCACGGTCCGGTCCTCCAGTCGCTCCAGCCACCACCCCCGCCCGCCCTGGCGACGACGCCGAGCACGACCCGCTCGACCGACACAACCACGAACCACCGACGCGAACTGACGAATCGTGAAGAGCATGACCATCTCCCCTAGCGCACGCGGTTCGCGTGCAGAAAGACCGGGTGACACTCGCTGCCGCGTGTCGCCACAAAAAACCGAGGCCTGCACCACGCACGCCATCGCCACCAGTCAATCAGAATTACTCGAAGTAAACAACAAAAAACGACCGGCTGGCCCTGGGCCGTCGGCCGACGATGCTTGCGGGTTGCCCGCGTCGGCGAGCGGTTGGTCGGATTCGATCAGAACTTCGACCACGCACAACATCGCCGGTTGCTGAGTCCGATTCCGCCACTGGAAGTGTCGTTTCAGGCCAGCGAGTCCGCAGACCAACGCCCCCACGATGAGCGACTCGTCGTTCGGGACGACATCCAGCGCGGGAAACAACTCGGCCGGGTTGTTCAGCGGAAACATCGGTCGCAGAACCTCGTAACCGGGCCTCGTCCTTTGTGGCCCAAAAGAACGCGGGCTACATTCCGCTCCGCTTCAGCCACCCGAATGGAGAAAGGCTCGCCAATGTCACGACGTCTGCTGGTGCTCGGTCTGTTTGTGCTCGCGGTTTCCGAAACCGGATTGGTTCTTGCGGCCGAACCGTCTTCGCCGACCGCCGGAGCACGCCTCGAGATTGGTTCGACCGACTGGCCCTGGTGGCGCGGTCCAAACCGCAACGGCATCGCGGCGGCCGATCAGAAGCCGCCGCTCAAATGGAGCGAAACCGAGAACGTCCTCTGGCAGGCTCCGATTCCGGGTCGCGGTCACAGTTCACCCACGGTCGTCGGCGATCAAGTCTTCCTGGCGACCGCCGAGCACGACCGCGAGATGCAATCCGTGCTCTGCTTCCATCGCTTGACCGGCAAGAAACTTTGGCAGACCGAGATTCATCACGGAGCCTTTGACGCGGTGCTCAAGAAAGGGAACAGCAAGAGTTCTTTGGCCTCGTCCACTGTGGCCTGCGATGGGCAGCGGCTCTTCATCAACTTTCTGCATGACGGAGCGGTCTACACGACCGCTCTGAACCGTGAGGGCAAGCAGCTCTGGCAGACGAAGATCACCGACTACGTTTTGCATCAGGGCTTCGGTTCGTCACCGGCGATTTATCAATCGCTGGTGATCGTCTCGGCCGACAACAAAGGGACCGGAGTCATCGCCGCGCTGGATCGCGCGACCGGGTCGGTCGTCTGGAAACAGGAGCGGCCGAAGTTTCCAAACTACACGTCGCCGATCATTCTGAACGTCGCCGGCCGCGAGCAGCTCTTCTTCACCGGCTGCGATTTGGTGACCAGCTTCGATCCACTGACCGGCAAGAAGTTGTGGGAGATCGAAGGCTCGACGACCGAATGCGTGACTTCGACCGTGACCGACGGCCAACTCATCTTCACCAGCGGCGGCTACCCGAAGAATCACCTGTCGGCGGTGAAAGCCGATGGCTCCGGCAAGATCGCGTGGGAGAACGGCTCACGCGTGTATGTCCCGTCGATGCTGGTCCGCGACGGCTATCTGTATTCCGTGCTGGATGCCGGCGTGGCGATGTGCTGGAAGTGCGACACCGGCAAAGAGGTCTGGAAGGGCCGACTCGGCGGGACGTTCAGCGCGTCGCCTGTGCTGGTCGGCGAGCACCTTTTCGCCACGAACGAAGCGGGGCAGACGTTCATTTTCAAAGCGACTCCCGAAACCTTTGACCTCGTCGCCGAGAACTCGCTGGGTGGAGAAGTCTTTGCCACACCGACGATCTGCGGCAGCCGCATCTACTTTCGAGTCGCGGACCAAGTCGATGGCCAGCGGCGAGAGAAGTTGATGTGCCTCGGACAACAATAGGGGCAGCGCTTAGCAGCCCGTTGAATTTTGCGATCCCTTCTTTGCCGTGCGAGTGTACGTTGGGCAGTCGAGCGGCAGCGGGAGTTGTTTGTCGCGACGGATCGCGCGGCGAAGGCTCTGCGGCATGTGTTTTATGAGAAGCTCCACTCGCTGCTGCGGGAGGCGGGGTTTGATCGTTGGGTTGAGGGGGTTGTGCGAGGATTTTTATTCCGAGCGTGGGCGTGGCTCGATTCCGCCGGGTCGGTACTTTCGGATGCTGTTCACCGGTTATTTCGAGGGGATTGATTCACCGCGTGGGATCGCATGGCGGTGCGACGACCGTTTGTCGTTGAAGGTGTTCCTGGGTTTGGAACCGTTTGACGAGGCCCCGGATCATTCCCGCCTGATGAAGATCGGCGATCGCTTGCCGACGGAAGTCGATCGCGAAGTGTTTCAGTTCGTGCTGCGGATGGTGCAGGACCGCCCCGTTCGCTCGTGGGATTCGTGGGCGGATTCAAATCGGCCCACGTTCGCTTGGCGGGGTCGTAGGCAAACGTTTTTCCGTGAGCAAAGAAGTAGAACTTCTTCGTGTCGGGATCGAAGTCGTACTTCTGTCCCAACGAGAACGTGCCATAGACCGTCCAATTCGGCCGCGTGTTCCCTTCGACGTCGCGGAAATGAAAGTGCTCGTCCTTCCAAGCCGGAGCCTGCGCGAGTCCACGACTCGGTCCCCAATCCTTGCCGAGCGGGAATTGATTCTCCCACGTGCTGTTCGCGGAGTCCCACGCCAACACGTCATACGGCCGCGGCTTCTTGTACTCCGCCCACGACGTCCGGCCGCCCAGTACCAGCAACGGACCATCCGGCCCCGCGACGCCCAGCGGAATGTCCGAGCGTTGCCCGGCAATGGCGGGCGCGACCTGCGACCAAACATTCGCGGCCGGCGGCTCCGCAGCGGACGACGTGAACGCCACGAACACAAGCAGCAGCGGCAGAATTCCCCTCGTTGAGATCATGCCTTTCTCCACCTGGCGACTTGTTTTCAGTCAGGCACCAATCACTTCGTTGTTGCAGGAATAAGTAGCTTCAGCTCCATGAGCCACGCGAGGGACTGCTCTTGCCAAGCATCCCACATCGGGCCTTTGTAACCATTGAGGCCGTGGCCGCCGGAGGGGAGTTCGAGATACTTGCTCGGCACTTTGTGACTCTGCAATGCGTCGAAGAACATCTGACTGTTGGCGGGGACGACCGCCTTGTCGTCCTTGGCGTGCGTGAGAAACGTCGGCGGAGTCTTGGCCGTCACCTGCTTCTCGTTGGAGTAGAGTTCGATCAGCTTCGGTGATGGGTCTTTCCCCAGCAGATTGTTCCTCGAACCTTGATGCGTCGTCGCATCCATCGTGATGACGGGATAGATCAGAATGGCAAAGTCAGGCCGACAACTGGCTCGATCAACGGGGTCGGTCCCCTTCGAGTCTCGGTCGTCGAAATGCGTCGCGGCGGTTGAGGCCAGATGGCCTCCGGCAGAAAACCCAATGATGCCGATCCGCGCCGGGTCGATCTCCCAGTCCTTGGCATTCGCTCGCACGGTGCGGATCGCACGTTGAGCGTCGAGCAATGGAACTTGATGGCGTCCCGCAGGCAGGCGGTATTCGAGCACCACGCCGGTGATGCCGTGACCGTTGAGCCACTTCGCAATGCCGTGTCCCTCCGCCCCGGTGACGAGACCGCCGTATCCGCCACCGGGACAGATCACGATCGCCGTGCCGTTGGCCTTCGCCGGACGATGGACCGTGATCCAAACTTCGGTCTCCTGAACCTGTCCCTCGCCGAGCGAGGCCCGACCGTTCCAAAGCCCGATACGCTTGGGTTCGGCTTTCTCCTGCCCCATCGCGAGACTGAAGCCCAACCCCAGAGCAACGACCAATCCCATCCAACCCAATTTCAAAACCGACTGCATGCCATGTTCCTTCGTTTGAGAAATAAGGAGCGGATTCATCCGATGAGCGACTGCTTCACGACCTGCATGGTTTCGCGTTGTTGTTCGTCGTTGCCTCACGACAGCGTAGCGCGGGTGGCCGCCAACACGGCACACATTGTACGGAGAAACTGACGTCTGTTATTCATGGCCGCAGCATCGTGATTCCCAAGTCGCCATTCAATCCACCCCGTCGATGTGCCGCCATGAAAACGAACGCCGCTCGGCTGCTGGACTCGATGAAGATTGAGTACGAACTCCGCAGCTACGAAGTTGATTCCGAAGATCTCTCGGCACAAACGGTCGCGTGCAAGGTCGGATTGCCGCTGGAGCAAGTCTTCAAGACGCTCGTCGCACGCGGTGATCGCCACGGCGTCTGCTTCGCTGTCGTGCCCGGCAATTGTCAATTGGACTTGAAAGCGATCGCGAAACTGACCGGCGACCGCAAAGTCGAACCGGTGCCACTCAAGGAAGTCCAACCGCTCACGGGCTACATCCGTGGCGGAGTCACGGTCCTTGGAGCCAAGAAGGCGTATCCGGTCTACATCGACGAAACGATCGAACTCTTCGAGGTCGTCTCCATCTCTGCCGGTCTCCGTGGCTTACAAATCTTCATCGCGCCTGCCGATTACCTCCGCGCGACAAACGGAACTCTCGGAGCCATCAGCACTGCGGAGTAAGCGATGGCCGTCACTTGATTCGTTGAGGCGTTACCCCGGTTTGACATGATTGACGGTGTTGCACGCAGGACAGCAGCGGCAGTCGTTCGTCGGGCAGCAGAGTGATGGCGTGCTTCATGTGCGTAGTTCTTGGTTCTTGGGCAATGAGAACCAAGAACTACGAACCAAGACCGTGCAGATCAATACTTGGGAAAGATGGCAGGGGTTGGGAAGCGTTCTTCCGCGTTAGAGCCATCATTGAGATATTCCTCGCGCGGCACTTGGACCTGGGGCCAGTTTCCGGGACGGACGCGGATGACTCTGCCGGGGCGAATGCCTTCGATGATGAGGTCCGTCTCAAAACGAATCTGGATGCCGCTGCTACCCAGAGGGGCGTCTCCGGGAGTCTTCGTGACGTCGAGGATGTTGCCTCTTGAGGCCATGTGGGCCGGTCCGTACGCGCCGTGGGTGTGCTTCAGCGTGTTCTCGACCGCATTCATCATCGCGGAGACATCTTTTTTGAAGTCGGCGTAGAGCGAGGCGTCCATGCCGCCGAACAAGGTCGCGGTCACGGTCGCGCGGCCGAACTTGCCGTACTCGACGGCGTCGATCCAGGCGGGCATCCACCGACTGCGGATGAAGACCTTATGAACTTCGGTCTGGTTACGGGCAGCGCGCTCCATCGCGACATCGTCCAGCCAGATGTCCGAGATATGAAAGCGGGTGAAGATGCCGTCCGGGGTTGGCTTCCAGGTGATGCCGAGCAAGACGGCTTGGCCGTCGAGCGATTTCTTCCCGGTGGCTGGCCAAGTGCCTTCGGCGATCAGATCCTCGACCCCGAGGTATTCGCGGCCGCGCCAGATGCGCGTGGCGGCATCGAAGGTCATTTTTTCCTCGGTCGCTTTGCCGTCTCCGCCTTGCTTCGGTTCGCAACTGGCGACGATGAGCCCCGCGTTGTTCTGGAAGTCCACTTCCTTGAGCTTCCAGACTTTGCCCTCGCGCTGGCAGTAGCTGGGCTCGTCCTCAAGGAGTAGGACGTGGTTCTCGGCGGGTGCTGTGCCGGAGCCACGATTGTGGTTCCCGTCATTCTTCTTGTTGTCGACTGGCAACACCGGCACGGCGGAGATCTTCGGTTCGGGCGGGAGAAAGGCTCGGACATGCAGCACAGTGCCCAGCGGGATGTCCCGGAGATCCGCCGGTGCGCCGTGATAGCGGACCATGCCGTAGGGGAGCATGGCGAAGGGGTGCGGGTCATTGCGGAAAAACATGCCCGACCCTTGCACGCGGATACTGCCGCGGCGGTTGGCATGATCCACGAACACGAGTTCGCCCCGATACGAGTGCGCTTTTTCCAACGACGGAAATTTCCCCGCGACAGGACGGAAGATTTCCGTTTCTAGTTCTTGGTTCTTTGTTCTTGATTCTTGGCTGACGGCGGTCGCCTGAACGAAAGCCGACGCAACAAGCGCAAGAAACAACGAACAAACCCAGAATCGCAAACGAGGAACGAAGAACCCAGAACCAAGAACCAAGAACTCTTTCATAGTTCGATCACCTTGTTGCTCTCGCCAAACTTGTCGGTCTCCACGCCCATGCGTTGGGCCATCATCAGCAGCAGGTTGCTCATGTGGGCGTTCGGGTTCGCGGGGCGGCTGCAGAGCGAGTAGTGCTCGCCGGGCTTGTCGAGTTGGTAGCCCTTGAAGTGACCTTGGTTGAAGTCCAGATGGCTGCCGTGCTTCAGTCCCAGGTCCGAACCGCCGGCGAGTACCAGCGGCAGGTTGGCGTTGCCGTGGCTGTGTCCGTAGGACATGCCGCTGCCGAAGAGCGCCATCGTCGTGCCCATGAGCGGCTTGCCATTGAGATCTTTCGTCTCCGAGAGCCGCGTGAGGAAGTAGCTGAATTGCTCGATGGCGAAGGTGTCGTAGTTGGTGAGCTTCTCCATGTAGCCCTGATCTCCGCCGTGATGGCTGAGCTGATGGCGCGACTCGGTAATGCCGATCTCGGGAATGGCAAACGCATCTCCTTCGCCGCCGAGACTGAAGGTGGCGACTCGCGTCACGTCGGTCTGAAAGGCGAGCACGATGAGGTCATAGACCGTGCGGAAATAGTCGCCCGCCATCGTCGCAGGAACGTCGCGATTGGTCCGCTGGCGATCGGAATCAGAGACGGTCGGCAGTGGTGTATCGAGCCACGCATCGGCTCGCCGCGTGCGAACTTCCGCTTCTCGAACCGAAGTGAGGTATTGATCGAGCCGTCCTTTATCCGCCGCTCCCATCGCCTGCTCGATCCGGCGCACTTCCGCGAGGTTGGC
>CAMAWN010000075.1 GCA_945861865.1 Candidatus Kuenenia stuttgartensis
TCCGAGACGCCCGAACCCCCGGCCACTCGCCGAGCCAGTTAAGAGCGTCCCCAATAACCGCCCGACAACCCTCCGGGCGATTTTTAAGCACCCAGGTGGCCCCCTTTTACTCGCTCACGCTGGCCCCCTTTCTGACGCTCATCACCAGGTGGGAGCAGCCTGGTCGCCAGCGTTATCCGACAGCGACCAAGTTGCTGTTGCTCTGCGACGGTGGAGGCAGCAACGCTTCGAACCGCCACGTCTTCAAAGAGGCTCTGCAACACCTGGCCGACCGGCTGGGCATCGAGATTCGAGTGGCTCACGACCCGCCGTATTGTTCGAAGTACAACCCGATTGAACATCGAGTCTTTCCGCACGTCACCCGCGCGTGCCAAGGCGTGGTGTTCGAGTCGGTGGAACTGGTGAGCGACTTGATCTCACGCACCCACACGCAAACCGGCCTGACCGTGACGACCTCCATTCTGGATCGCGTCTTTGAAACCGGCCGCAAGGTCGCCGACAACTTCCTCGAAACCTGCCGCATCCCCCGAGATACCGTGCTTCCCAAATGGAACTACCGAGCACTCCCAACCCCAACGTCCTAAACCTTCGGGAAGTTATTGCGCCCCCCGTTCCTTAGCCATCACGACAGCCTCGCTTGCGCGTCGGGTTAGTGTGGAGCCATGAATAATTCAGGTTAGTGCCTCGGTGTTGGTCAGAGACATCAGGTGCCCATCATCGAGCGGTCGTTCTCCGATCGGGAACCCGTCGGCGATGAAGCCGAAACCTGCGGCGCAGGAATCTGCTGGCCGGTCAGATGCTCCAAAAACTCGCCCAGTAATTCCGGACCAGTTTGAACGGCCGGCGGGTCGGGATGTTCCGCAGCCCATTCGAGCGCCAACACCAATGGCACCCAACGCACAAACTGCGGTGCCACCTCCAGCGTGGAGAACAAGGCCAACGCCGGGGCAACGCGCATCGGCAGATGAACCGACTTCACAGTTTCCTGGGTGGGATTGCGACAGTTCTCCGCCGGAGAAGTCACCAGAAACTCACGACAGGTCACCGGCCGGTCCGGGTGAATCGAGCACGACTCATCCTCCAAGAACGGACACGGAATTCCCAGCCGAAAATATTCCAGGCCCAGGGCCACGTACCCCTCGGAAAACCACCGCTCCTGGTGATTCAACTTCTCCAGCAAGCCGGCCTCCGACAGTCGCTGCAACGCATCCGTGAAACGGGCCAGCACCTGCGAGCGACGCGGTTCGGGCAGCGCCTGAACCAGTTCGGCGATGCGTCTCGCTTCGACGTCCGAGATCGGAACCAACTGCCGACAACACGCGCCGCAGCCTTTGCAGCACGAGATCTTCGCGCCGTTGTTTTCGACGACACGCACCGTCGCATCCACCACGGCGTCTGACATTTTTTGAGCGAGCGGCAGCAGTTCTTTCAGCGTGGTCGGCCCGGCGGGCACGGTCAGCTTGAATTGCATCTCCCATTCGGAACTCGACAGGGCGATGTTCGCCGTCAGCGTGTCTGCGGCGCGGGCCTCCGGAATTGTGGGATCGGAACTCATTATGCCGCTCCGAATCGAACCTCGCGCAGATCCAGCAGGCTGATCGCGTCGTCGCCGTGCAAGAACATCTTTTGCCCGACTCCCAGCATGGGGCCGGGGCTGCCGGTTTCGCGCCAATCGGTTTTGCGTCCCAGCTTCACTTGGTCATCCGCCTGTTGGTGAGTTCCCGGATACAAGACCGGCATGTAGCCGCGCCGCTGAGATCCGTCGTGCAACTCCAAACGCACAGGTGCCCAAATCAGATCGCGCAGACGCTCCGGCACGGAGACTTCTAATTCTTTCACCTGTTCCATTGGCACCCAGAGATAATCGCGCAGAATGATCAACTCCAAGACCGGTGCCAACACGTCGTCGCAATCCTGAAAGACGGCGGCTGGCCCATCACCGCGCCGCGCGACAACTTCACCGCGCTGCTGCACCGACTCATTCAAAAGCGTGGCGGCCTCGGCCGCATTCCCCTCACGCAAGCGGTTGATCGCCTGCAGATGATGCTGCACGTACCCCGGAGGATCGAACAAGAACTCCGGAGCCAGTCCCTCACTCCACAACCGCCGCCGATTCCGCTCCGCCGCCAGAATGTTCCGGTAAACCTGCACCGCCCATTCGGTTTTCTCATCTTGCTGACTGACAACATCCAGATGCTTCTCCGCCCGATCCAAGTCCCCATGAATGCACAGCAACTCAAATAACAGGGTGCGCAGAGCTAAGTCCGTGGGACGCTGTTTCACATCATCAATCGTTTTGGCAATCGCCGCCGAGAGATCACCAGCTTCGAGTTGAGACGCACTCACATTGATCCCTTTTCAACGATTCGACACAGTCAGACTGACGCCCCACCCAATCGACTTTATGACAAAGACTTCGAGGATGAAAGCTCGTGATCTCCGGAAGAGGCCGGGTCACGGAAGGGGTGTTGCCCCAGACTCGACGAACGTACCAATAGCGGAAGGCAAGAAATGAATCGCCTGCATGGTTCCCGCTACCGCCGACTCGACCAAGTGAATCGACGTGACCCTCACCATTCCCACCAATGGTTGCTGATCCGCGCCAAATAGGACGAGGTTGTTGCCAGTCTCGTCCGTGACATCGGCTGTCGAAAATCCACGGGCAGAGGTGATCCGCAGACCGTCGATCTCCGGATTGGAAGCCAGCCCTAATCCCAAGGCGCGGGCAGCCGAGTAATCACTGGCATGGGCAACCGCGTCCAGGAGCGATCGATATCCCAACGTCGCGAGCGCGTTTGACACCCCTGGTTGCTGCTGCACTTCGGCAAAGAACCGAACGCAACCCGCAGACGATGTGTCCAAGTCCACCAGCAGCAATTCGCGAGTGGCCTGCATTTTGAAGAAAGCTTTGGGCTGCACGACATCAACCACCGGGGCTTTGCCAAACCGGTCGCGTGGAAGGGCGGCATCCGCATAGTGATTCAATTCCGCAAGCAAGGCCGCCACGTCCTCACTCGTGTAGAGTCCTCCGCGCATCACGGTGACAGACGAAAGTCCGGGCAAGTTCGGAGCGATGCCCGTCAATCGATTGGAGTCCTTGGTCACATCGCGAACCGTAATTCCAGACAACACGGAGTTCGCGCCAATAACACGACTCCCTGGTGCCCCACTGAACGCCAAGTGTATGGAAGGGAGATTACGGCGCATTGGCAACCCCGCTCCAAATCCATCGAACGGCGCGTATCTCGACAGCTTTGTGACTGCTGCGTACACCGACTGAAAAAGCTGACGTCGGTTTTGATCCCAATACATGATGATCTCCGCCCTGAAAAAGAGAAAAGGCCTTCACGAACATTGAGGGCAACAGTCGCCGGATTGGTGACGTGTCGAATACCGATCACCGAAGTCGCTCCCAATCCATTCGAACAATTGAAGTCAACCTAATACATTCCAAGTCATATCGTTGTGTTGGCAGCCCGTTAAGAAAACGTGCGACTCCAAACCGCACCCGTCATGAAGCGGTTATTGATCTCTAGACGTTGGGGGCAGCTCAGTTCCCCAATGGCACATACGCTGATCTTGCGCGTCGGCCGCAATAGCTTAGCACCTGTCCAAGAACAACTCCGCGTTTTGTAGCCCGACCCCTTGTGGGTCGGAGGATTGATTTCGTTCAAAGCCAGGTGGAATCCTCCGTGCCACAAGGGCACGGGCTACAGGCCAGCGAAGTTAATCTTGAACGGGTTCTTAGGTTGCTAAACACATTTTGACTCGCTTTTCTTGCACAGCGTACAACGGACATAATCCAAAGACCTCTATTGGACTGACACGCTCCGCCAAGCCCATCCCGCAGGATGCCTTGAACCTAATCTCAAAGTGGAGATGCTCGTCGGCACTGGGCATTCCGTGCGCATTGCCCGAGTCGCCTGTTGAGGCAATGATCTGCCCCAATTTAATGGTCTGACCACTCCACACGAAGACGTTATTCAAATGGGCATAGAACGCATAGAGTGACATACCGTTATACTTAAACTCCAAGCAAAGCTGGGTGCCGTAGTCACCGTGGTTGTTCTTCACAAACACCACAACCCCATCTGCTATTGCGAAAGTGTCAGTGCCAATCCTCGCTTGAAAGTCCCAACCTTGGTGGGGTTTCGGACGCCCGTCGGGATACCGGCGTACCATACCGAATGTGTTACTCTGCGAATTTCGGCGTATGACATTTTGCATTAACGGCCAATCAACAGTCATGGCAGTCTCCTTCGTTTGTGGATTTCTATTCTGCGCTGAATCGTCCAGACCTAAAAGCGGGAGGTCGCCATAAATCTTGCGCTTCCGACCGGCATTAGGCGGGCGAGGGCAAAAAAAGGGGGGGAGCAAAAATAAGGGACAGGTCCATTTGTCAGTGACGATAAATGGTCCTGTCCCCGCCTCATCTGTAGCCAAACCATGGCGAGAATGAGTATTTGGACGATCAAGAAAGGCGCGGAATACCGCAGACCTCTAGGCGACTTACACCTTTTCGTTCTTCTTGAGATCCCAGCCAGCGACCACGGGGCCGCCGAGGCTGCCGTCCTTCTTCTGAGGACAGTACTCGTATTCGATCTTGGCGAAGTTCAAGCTGATTTGATCGGTCGGAGTCACATCGGAGCCACCGGCTCCGCCCGTCTGGAACGACGAGACCAACAGATCCGTCATCTTGATTTTCAGGAATTCCTGTTGCTCCGTGCCCGCCTTGCGGCAGGTCAACGTGGCGTCGGGAATGTGCTTGCCTTGAGCACAAGTCAGCAACAAGACCGGCGAAGCCTTGTTGACGCTCATCACGAAGTGGAAGTCCTGCATCGAGACTTTGCCAGCACCACCGCCACCACCGCCAGCGTGTGTGCCTGATTGGGTCTCTCCCCAACTCCAGGACAGAAGTTGGATCTCGTCGGGATGTTTCCCGTCTGGGGATTCGCCCGGAATACCATTGATCTTCAGGAAATAGTCAACACTAGCCATGTTCTTGCTCCTTGGTAAATGGAAACGTGAGTGGAAACAGAAATCACTGACTGGGAACGTTCTGCGAGCTTTGTTTGATTCATCTCCGCGGAAGCTCTCTGCCCAAGGTTGTCGATGGGGACGGACAGAAGTTGTTTAATTTCTCCCGGAATTCCCAAATCATTTTCCTTGCGGTTGCGGAAGCTCCGCGACCAAACGTAATGAAACGCCCAGTTCTTCCAGTTGGAAGTGTGGCCGCAGATGAGCGACGGCCTGGTAGCAACCAGGCTTCCCTTTCACTTCCTCAACGGTGATGTTGGCGGCCTTCAACGGGCGTTTGGCTTTGCCTTCCGGCCCCGAACTTTCCGGATTGGCCAGGACGTAAAGGTTGATCCACTCGTTGAGCCAGCGCTCACACTCATCCCGTTCCATGAACGCCCCGATCTTGTCGCGAGCCATCGCCTTCAAATAGTGCGCGAACCGCGAAACACACAGGATGTACTGCAACATGGTCGAGAGCCGGGCATTCGCGTTCGCCTCGTCCGTCGAGAACAGCTCTGGCCGTTGGGTGGACTGCGCGGCGAAGAACGCGGCATAGTCGGTCCCTTTGCAGTGGACCAGCGAGATGAATCCCAGGTCAGCCAGCTCTTTCT
This sequence comes from Candidatus Kuenenia stuttgartensis, assembly GCA_945861865.1. GTDB lineage: Bacteria > Planctomycetota > Planctomycetia > Planctomycetales > Planctomycetaceae > SXKJ01. The sequence goes on from CAMAWN010000075.1 coordinate 5,631, forward strand.
CGCGGCGATCGGTAATGGCGACCTCCGTCGGACACTTCTGACCAATGTCGCCATCGTCGGTTTTGAATGTATGCGTTGGCAGTCCTTCCACCAGACCGCCCCCTTCCACACCACGGATCGTCGCCAGCCAACCACACTCCGAGAACGAATCGGTGATTCGACTCCCGAAGGCATAGGCCGCGTTGCTCCAGAGATACTTGCTGTGGTCCGTACCATCGACGTCTTCTTCAAAGTTGAACTCGGCGACCGGATTATCTGTGGGATCGTAGGGCAGCCGCCCCAGAGTGTGCGGCAACACCAGTCCCACGTAACGCGAGTCTGGGGACTTGCGAAAGGAGCGCCATTTCACATACCCGGCCTCTTTCCGTTCGAAGATGCTGGCCAAGTCGCGCGGCTCTCCCAATTCGCTGAAGCTTTCCAAGCCAAACAACGTGGGATCAGCGGCGGCGATAAACGGGGCATGCGCCGCCGCCGCGACTTGGGAAACCCGTTCAATTAGCGCCATGTCCTGTTGATTGATGCCGAATTCATAATCGCCAATCAGCGTGCCGTAGGGAGCACCGCCGAAGATTCCGTATTCGTCCTCGTAGACTTTCTGAAAGAGCGCGCTTTCATCGAACTCAATCGCGTTCTCCAGGTCATTCAAGAGATCCTTCTTGGAGGCATTGAGCACGCGAATCTTCAACGTTTCGCCGGTCTTCGACTTATGCACGAGGTAGTGCAGTCCACGCCAGGAGGCTTCCAGTTTTTGAAAATCCGCGTGGTGCATGATGGCATTGAGCTGCGCCGACATGAGGCGATCAATTTCCGCAATGCGCAGATTGATCGTCCGCAGAACGTCTTTGCCGACCTGCATGCCGGGAGACATCAATTCCTTCGCGTAGGCCTCCACCAAACTGCGAGTCCGCGCCTGAGAATCCACGTCGCGAGACTTGGTGGCCTTGAAAACCGATTCCATAAAATCGCCAGTGGCCTCCGTCGCTTTTGCGGCGGGCTGAGCTGCGGCTGATTCTTTAGCACTCATCGTTGAAACTCCTTCCCAAAAGAGGTTCGAGCCTTGATCCAAAACAAAAGTGAATTGCAACATTGTGGTGCGACGCTCCGCATCGCAACTCACGACGCGGAGCGTCGTGCCACAATGTTTGCGGCTTCGCCGCGCTACGATTGGGCCGCTTCGGGCGCGGGAGCCAACGACTTTGCGAGTTCGGCGTTCTTCAGAATGTCATCCAGGAGACCTTCCAGTTTGTCATTGCCGTCCATTTTGCTCTTCAAGTCAGCGAGCTTGTCTCGCAACTCTTGAAGTTTTTCCAGCGGTTTGACCTGCTTGGCAATGTTTCCGGGCTTGAAGTCTTCCATGCTGTTGAAACGGAGCTCGATGCCCAGTTCCTTGTCCTTTTCACCGCTGAGTTTGTCGTCGACTCGAAAGGCGAGTCGTGGCGTCATTCCGGCGAGCACGCCGTCAAAGTTGTCGCGACTGATTTCGACGAACTTGCGGTCCTTCATCGCGGGCAGAGGTTGATCTGGTTTGCCGGAAAAATCTCCCATCACACCGACCACGAACGGCAATTCCTTAATCTTCATCGCACCATTGAGTTCGACGTCGTAGGTGATTTGAACTCGTGGTTTACGGACGCGATCCAATTTGTGTTGCAGGCTTTCGGCCATGATGAAAGTTCCTTTCTAAGGATTTGAAACAGGACGACGGATGCTTGGCGAGTAACGCCGGGCCATCACTTCTTCGGCTCTGGGGGCTTAATGCCCAGCAGTTCGGTGACTTGACCACGAACAGTGGCATCCTTCAAGAGTTCTTCCAACAGTTCATGAAAGGGCATCCGGCCCCACTTGAGCGCGCGTTGCAAGAGGTACGAGACCGGGCTATGCGGCTCGACCTTTTGGAGGAAGTTGGCGACCTCCGCCAGTCGGTTGAAGGCATCCTCACGCGAACGGATCGCGCCTGCGGCAACGGGCGTTTCCGCAGGTGCTCCGTGGCCAGGATTCGTTTCGGAACCTGGAGTCGGGGCAGCACCCACCGAGGGAAACCTTTCGTCAAGAATCTTCTTCACGATGCTCAAGCAAGTCTCCACCGATTCGGACAGCGGATTGATGAAAGGAGCCTGAAGCTTAAATCGAAGCTGCAGAATGTCATTCAAACGGGACACTCCCTGCAATGCGTCGGTCAAGTCATCAACGGCGTTCTGGACCACTTCACGAGTGACGTCCTTCTTCGCCGCATCAAAGAGTTTGAACCGCTCCTCGCCGTCGCGCTTGCGGTTCGCAAACGCCTCTTCCTTTTCATTGGCCCCCTTCACGGGAAAGCAGGCCTGTTGATAGTTGCAAGAAAACACCACCTTCGCGGGACCGGGAATGAGCCCCACCACGTCCCGAATCAACAATGGAAAACGACCACCGCGATCCACGTCGGCACACCACAACATGGGGGCGAGCCGCGGTCCCAAGTCGCCCCCCTCTGGAATTCGCGGATAGACCGAATCCCAGAACTTGTCCAACAGGCCGTTCAGCAAGTGCAGTCCGTCGCGAAAACCCGCCGAGCCATGTTGATTGATGAGCGCTTCCGTCAAATACGCCGCCAGCATCAAATCCTTCGTGCGATGGGTGAGCGCGTCTTCGGCGAGGTCGATCACCACATTCCATTCCGGTGGATTGATCTGCGTTTCCCCGTCTTCGAGGCCCTTCTTATCACCGTCTGGCTTGCGTGCTTTCCTGATCTGTTCGTAGACCGGATCCCATTTCAGGTCTTCGCCGGACGGACGATCGCCTGGAATCGGTTTCAACAGGGATTCAAAGTCCAAGAGTTTCGGAGTCGGCATGTTGGCAAGCTGCTCTGAAAGTTCGTCGAGAGAGGTGGGAACACGTTTTACACAGGCGATTCGTGTCTGACGAGCATCAAGCGTTCTGAATTCCGTGCGTCCGCAAGCCTCGTCCCAGTTGCTCCAAGGCGCGTGCGTGCAGACGACTGGCCCAAGACTTACTCAACCCCAAGCGTTGTCCGGCTTCTTGCAAGGTCACGCCCTCGAAATACGTGGCTTGCATGAGTTGCCGTTCATTGTCCGGCAGCGTCTGGATCAACTCGCGCACCAGCGCGTGAGCTTCACGGTCTTCGAGAACCGCGTCCGGTGCCGGTGTCGCTTGATCGACGAACACATCGCGAGCGGAATCTTCGCCGTCGAGGCCGTGCGTCGCCAAATAAACGACGGCCAGCGAAGTGGTCATGCGTGAAAACCAATGAGTGTTGCCAGCCGCGTCCGCCGTCTCGCTGGTGTTGGGGCTGTCGACATCTTCCTGAACGGTGTTGTCAGCCAATTGCTGAAATTTCATCCGTTTGTAGGCGGTCCGGCTATACCACAACAGCTTCGACAGGCCATCGCACATGGCTCCACGAATGCGATAGTAGGCGAACGTCGAAAACTGATTCCCCAGTCCGGGATTGAAGTCGCGAGCCGCCTCGGCCAGTCCAACGTTTCCATATCCGATCAAATCTTCGATGTCCACGTTCTCCGGCAGGCTGCGACGCATCGCCCAAGCCAGCGAGCGGACCAGCCCTTGATGATCTTCCATCAGTTGTTGCGGAGTACGCGGTGGATTGGTCATCGTGCCTGATCCAGCAGTTGCGACCAAAGAAGTTCCAGACGACCTCGCGACACGGGATTCTCAAACAGCGGCCGCGCGATTTCGCGAGCGATGCGTGTGCGCATGGCATCGGTTCGACAGACTGGCGAAAGATGCGTTTCCAGAATCGCCGCGATCAATTCCACCAGAATCGGATCCAGCGTCAGCGTGTCGCTGGGATGCCGGCGCGCGATCTCGCGGAGCTTCGGTAAATCCGCCATGCTCGCCAGCGCCTGCTCGTCGAGCGACGCCGCTGTCTGGTGCATGACGGCGTCCAACAGTTTTTCATCAACGGCGGAAGAACCGGCCGAGGAAGGCTGTTCCTTCTGCAACTCGACAGGTTGGTTTGCGGATTCTGATTGAGCCGACATGGTGCAGTCGCTTGGGAGGTGTGTCAAAGACACCACCCTTCTAAGCGCGCACTCCCTTCATTGGCAAGTGTCGGGACGAGCGATTGTCACCTGCGAGGGCTCGTTCGGCTGCCGCCAACTCGGCGAGGTCTGAGAATCAAGGAGTGCTCATTCGAAGGCAAAAAGTGTGGCGAAGATTTCATTGATTTCCGATAGCGGCAAGTTGATGGCGAAGACGTCGCCTGTATCCTTGACACCTCTTCCGTTGCGAGGTGGTCCGACCTGTCCTTGACCGCCCAGAACCGTGTCCGTCCCCGCTCCGCCATCCACTGAGTCTCGACCGAAACCGCCGATCAGAATATCGTTTTCGCTGTCGCCATTGAGTGAGTCATTGCCAGCACCGCCGATGAGCGTATCGGTGCCGCTACCGCCACTTAAGATGTCGTTGCCCCCCTTGCCCACAAGCGCATCGTTGCCAGCGCCGCCGCTGAGCAAGTCATCCTTAGCCCCGCCGGTCAACGTGTCATCGCCAGCCCCGCCGATCAATGTCACTTTTCCATTGAATGTCGACGCATTCAACTGGTGAGCGCCGGCCCCGTCCGTGAGCACGGCTGTTTCGATTGCGGTCAGCGTCGCCTCTAACACGGCCCCCGACATGAGCGTCGAAGTCGTGCCTGTGGTGGAAAGCGTGAGATCGACGTTGTCAGACACGGCCAACGTATCCGTGCCGGAGCCGCCGTTGAGGACATCATTGACCGCATCAATGCCAGGCACCAAGCGGTCATTTCCCCCCTCTCCTTGGAGATTGTCCAAGTCCGCACCACCGTCCAGCGTGTCATTGCCGGCACCTCCCTTGAGCATGTCCAAGCCGATACCGCCGTCGAGCGAATCGTTGCCGATGCCCCCCGTGAGGGAATCATCGCCAATCCCGCCCACGAGCAAGTCATTCAGTTTTCCACCGATCAGCGTGTCAGCACCGTCGCCGCCATTCAGTGTGACGGAGCCTGCGAATTTCTCCGCCGAGATCTTGTTTCTGCCGGAACCGCCGGTGATGTTCGCTCGTTCGATGCTGTCGAACGTATCTGTTCCCAAAGCTCCCGACATGGATGACTTGTCGATCGTTTGATCGACGTCACCCGCTCCGATCGTTTCCACGATCGTGTCGAGGCCATCCTTGAGCGCGGTCTTCGCGTCGGTTTTCGGGGCTGCCGCTGGGGTCGTCGGTCGCGCACCGCCAAAGAAAGTGTCATTTCCAAGTCCGCCGGCCAGTGAGTCGTCGCCGCTCATCCCGATCAGCACATCGCCATCGTTGCCGCCATTCAGGAAGTCATTCAAGCTGCTTCCGGTCAGCGTGTCATTCCCGCCGTTTCCGACCAGACTGATGTTGTCCAAATTCAAGAAGACGGCCGAGGTGACGGGACTGAAGTTCTCGGTGGCATTCGCCGGCGGGCTGAGATTGATGCCGTTTGCTGAAGCGTTGCCATTGATGATGATCGTGCGAATGTCTCGCGCACGAATTTGATTGAACTCCGCCAATGTCTTGGCTTCTCCGTTCACTGTAATCGTGACGGTTCCCACTCCCGGATCCAGTTTCACCATATCGTCGTCCGGCGTCGCCGTACCGTTGGTGTCCACACTCCCGAGCGTGACACTGTTCGCCGTGACGAGGGTAACCTCCACATCTTTGATGGCCGAGAAAACGGGACGATAGCTCGGATCAGTCAACGTGATGATGGCGTCCTCGGAGTCGCGAACCGCCTGGTCGAAGTCGCTCGCCCCGAACTTGGTGTTGCGCGGCGCGTACGAATCCTCCAGATAGACCACCAAGCTGCCGGTCAGCTCATCCAACAGAGTACGGACATGATGCTTGGCGACCTGTTGCTGGAACAGATCCGCCGCTTGACCATTGATCAATTTCGAGGTGTTTTGATCGGGGTTCGCGCTCCCCACAGAGAAGAAGGCATAGGCCAGGTCCTTGTTGAGCTTCGTCAGGTTTTCGGAAGTCGAGGGAATCGGCGTGTCTCCCCCCGAAGCCGCAGGTAATGCGGGCAAAGCGAATGCGGGAGCGTTGCCGACATTCGATTGAATGGTCGTCCCATCCGACGCGGTTCCCAGGAGATTGGCGCTGCTCGAATTCCGCACGAGATAGAAGCCCTGCCGCTGGCCCGGATCAAGCGTCAATGGCATCGTGCCCGTGCGATCCGAGAGCATATTGTCGGCGACACTTCGAATGACTGTCACGTTGCCAGTCGCCAATGCGGCTTGAACGTATGAAGCATTCGGATCACTTAAGTTCGTGACGACCTCAAACTGCTGATGAACCAATCTAGCCTTGTCTTTCACGGGATCGAGTCCACCAACATTACGGGAGACGGTCAGCAAATTACCGACCTGTGCCGTGACCCTCATTGTCTCATCGCCGATTTGGACAACAGTCGTGCCAACCACCACGTTACCGAGCTTGGTGGCATCCGAGACATTAAAGGATGCTGTGGTCGCTGTGAGTGAGTCCTGTAACTTGACATAACCTGGAGTGACGTCATTCACGGAGCCGTCATTTCCATCAATCGTGTAGAGCCCAAATTCGTCGTTGGTAAACGTGGGGAGGACATCTGATGGACGACCATCGGCCCCGGTATTCCAGGCGGCGGTCAAGCTTTGCTTCTCCACAACGGAATTCGGTGTCGGATTGTCCGGGCCGGCGGTAAAGAAGAATCCTGCGTTTTGAGTAAGTTCGTCGGCAAAGAACCGATTTGGAATATCGTTCGAGTCCGTCGGTGCGGAAACATTTGGAGTTCCCGGCGCATTAGGTGCCGTTTTGATGTCTGACAGCAATCCCGGCTTGGGATTGATCACAGCGGCGCGAGAGAATTCGGACGTATTCCCCTGATTGTCGGTCGTCGTAGCCACGATGCGGATCGGGGTCTCGAAGCTGCGTGACTTGGTGGACTGCAAAAGCTCCATCACCGGCCCTGAAAGCCTGATAGCAGCCGTCTTCGGTGCGAGAGCTTCACTGGCTTTGTACTTGTCAGTCCCAATGAGGGTGGCCCCCTCGCGACCGTCCGACTTGTCAGTGCCAACACCGGTCCGCAAATCGTCCGACGGATTAAGCAAACTGCCATTGGGGACCGCACCGAATTCGTCGAAGAAGTCCGCCAGATAGAACTCCGTTTGCAGACCGTCTGCTCCGTAGACCGCAGGGTCTGTCGTTGTAGTTGGGATGTGGTACACGATCTTCAGAATGTCGCCGTCAAGGAACACATACAGCACTTCCGGAGTGTTTTGCAGCTTATTGGCACCAGTGTCGGCGTCTGCGCTCGTGGGACTGATATCGACAGCAGCGCCGGTTGAGTGGGTGGCTGCCGCAGTCGCACGCTGGGCACGCAAGACGGTCAGCGTTTGTTTGCCGGCAACCACCGCACCCGCGCCAGTGGGCGTGACCATCAGGTATTCATCGTCAATTCGGAACAGTTCATTCGCCAACACCTTGGTGGCCTCAGTGACACCCGTCAGCGTCAGCGTGGTCATGGTCGCTGTGACATTCGTGTCGAGGTTGAAAGTCGCCCTGAACTTGTCGTTCGGCGTGACGCCATTCGTCAGTTCTCCCGTTCCAGCGCCACTCTCCAAGTTGATCGCCAATTTGCCGTTGTTGACGAACGAGTTGCCCTGGATGCGATTGCCGGTGTTTGGCCCTGCATTTCGCATTCTGACGAGCACACCCTCGTTGAGATTCTCCAGGAACAAGTTCCCGTCGCCCTCGGCTCCGCCATTTGTTCCGATCCGGCTGTCGATGGCGCTGCCGAGAATGATCCCTTCCTGCGTGTTGCCTTGAATGGTGGAACCGGTCACCTTCAGACGCGCGTGCTGGAAGGCGTTTGCCGGCAAGCCAACTCGAATGCCCGCTCCGGCGTTCCCTCTCACCGTGACGTTGTTGATGGTGACGTCATCTTGCGCGGTGGCGTTGTCGAGCGTGATACCGTCACCGGTGACACCTCGGCCCCCTTCGATCGTCAGGTTGTCGATCGTCACGTTGTCAGCGGCCACGGTCACCACGGACGCGTCATTCGCGCCCACATACCTCAGAACCGTTTCGCGTTGCAAATTCTCGGAGAGCACCGTTGATGCCGTATCAGTAATCCGCAGATCGCCACGGAGTTTGACCAGCGTGACGTCTTGGCCGAACGTCACATTGCCATTCGCGACGGTGATGGCGTGTTCGGCTGCGGTTCCCGAACCGAGTCCTTCACGGGTGCCGGCGAGTGTGCCGACGGCCGGTCCATCGCTCCCTCGATTGCCGACGTTGCGTTGGAACCGCGCCCCCGTGGCGGAATCGAGCACGATGTCTCCGTCGTTCGCTGCAAGAGCAGCGTCGTTCGCGGTATCGACGTAGCTGTTGAACGTGATTCCGCCAGCGGTCGAACGGAACGTCACGTCCTCGACGATGATCACGCGATCGTCCGGCGAGGGAACTCCTTCCGAGTACGTTTGATCGCCATCAGACTCCAGGAGCGGGGCTTTGATTTGAACTTCGGCGTCCCGCAGGCTAATTCCCAACGTGAGATCGAGGCTGGCATTCACCGTGATGAGATCGAACGTGTCTTCCGAGTCACCGTCGATGTCCAATCCACCAGCCACCGTGAAGGTAGCTCCGAGCGTTCCAACAATGATGTTGTCGTCACCCGCGCCGCCGCTTACCTGGACGACGGTGGTGCTGATATCGGCGACCGTGATGTTGTCTTTACCGTCGTTGCCTTTGAGCGTATCGGACCCGGTGCCGCTGTTGATCGAATCGTCACCGGCGTTGCCCTGAATGCTGTCGAAGCCGGCGTCTCCCAGCAGCGTGTCGTTGTCCGCTCCGCCGCTAATCGTATCGTTGTCATCGCCACCGCTGATGCTGTCCGTGCCGGCATTGCCGCGGATCGAATCGTTACCAGCGTTCCCTTGGATCGAGTCATTGTCCTCATTGCCGCGGATCACGTCGTTGCCGGCATCGCCTTGAATGGTGTCATCGCCCGCTCCGCCGCCGATCGTATCGTCGTCATCGCCACCGCTGATGCTGTCCGTGCCGGCATTGCCGCGGATCGAATCGTTACCGGCGTTCCCTTGGATCGAGTCATCGTTCTCATTGCCACGAATCACGTCGTTGCCGGCATCGCCTTGAATGGTGTCGTTCTCGGTGCCACCTTTGATCGTGTCATCGTCCGCCTCGCCGAAGAGGCTGTCGGTACCGGCGTCACCGGCGATGAAATCGTTTCCGGCACCGCCGCGAATCGTGTCGTTGTTCTCTTTGCCGCGAATCACGTCGTTGCCGGCATCGCCTTGAATGCTGTCATTCTCGGTGCCACCCTTGATTGTGTCATCGTCGGCCTCGCCGAAGAGGTTGTCGTTGCCGGCGTCACCGGCGATGAAATCGTTTCCGGCACCGCCGCGAATCGTGTCGAGACCGGCACCACCTCGAATCAAATCATCGCCCGCGTCTCCGAGGATCGTGTCGTTGTCGTCGCCACCCTTGATCGTGTCGTTTTCCGTTCCACCAGAGATATTGTCGTTGCCCGCATCTCCCAGCAAACGGTCAGCACCCGCTCCACCGGTGATCGAGTCGGCTCCATTGCCACCTTTGACGGTGTCATTTCCGGCGTTGCCGTCGAGTGTGTCGTCGCCATCGTCGCCTCGGATCGCATCGTTTTCGGTTCCGCCGGCGATCGAATCCCCTTCGGTGCCGCCCACGAGCGTGTCGTTACCAGCGTCTCCCAACAAACTGTCGATGCCCGCGCCGCCAGTGGTCGAGTCGGCTCCGTTGCCGCCGACGAGCGTGTCGTCTCCGGCATCGCCGACGAGCGTGTCGTCACCCTCGTTGCCCACCAGTGAATCGTTCTCGGTGCCGCCTTGCAGCGTGTCGTTTTCAGTGCCGCCATCGAGCACATCCGCGCCCGCGTCTCCCAACAAGCTATCGCGGCCGGCATCACCGTTAAGCGTATCCGCTTCGCTGCCGCCACTGAGCGTGTCGTCGCCATCGGCGCCGTTGAGCGTATCGCTGTTGGCACCTCCCGAGAGGAAGTCATTCGCGGAACCGCCCGTCAGCAGATCGTTGCCGTCACCACCGAAGAGCGCGTTGGCATCGTCATCACCTTCGAGCACATCGTTGCCGGCGTCGCCCGAGAGTCGATCGAAGCCCGCGTCACCTTGCAACGTGTCGTCGTCGTTGCCACCGCTGATGGTGTCGTCCCCGTCGGCACCGGCATTGTTGCCGTCGTTGCCGAGCAGCAAGTCGTTGCCGTCGCTGCCGAAGATCGAGTCATTCTCCGTGCCGCCGGCGACCGTATCGTTGTTCGCTCCGCCGTCCAGAGTGTCCTCATCCGCATCACCAAACAGGCTGTCGTCGCCGGCATTACCAGAGATGGAGTCTGTCCCATTGCCGCCGCGGATGGTGTCGAGACCGTCATCCCCATCCAGCAAGTCGTTGCCGTCGTTGCCGAGAATCGAGTCGTCGTTGTTGCCACCGCTGACGATGTCGTCTCCTTCGTTGCCCGACAACTGGTCGTTGCCGTCGTTGCCGAGAATCAAATCGTTCTCTGTGCCACCAAAAATCGCGTCCGCTTCGGTGCCGCCGTCGATCATGTCGTTCCCGGCATCGCCGAGCAGCGAATCCATGTCCGCTTCACCGAAGATCGAGTCCGCTTCGGTGCCACCGCTGATCGTGTCGTTCTCGGTTCCGCCTTCCAGCACGTCGGCTCCGGCTTCACCCTTGATGTCGTCCGCGCCCGCTTCACCGTCGATGAAGTCGGCTCCGTCCCCGCCTTCGAGAGTGTCTGCGCCAGCGCCGCCCAGGATCGAGTCCAGGCCGGCTTCACCGTCGGCGAAGTCTCCATCATCACCGCCATTGATCGTGTCGTTGCCGACACCGCCCAGCAGCGAATCCGTTCCGGCCTCACCGAGGATCGAGTCCGCTTCGGCCCCGCCGTTGATCGTGTCGTTCTCCGTTCCGCCTTCGAGCACGTCGGCTCCGGCTTCACCCTTGATGTCGTCCGCTCCCGCTTCACCGTCGATGAAGTCATCTCCATCGCCCCCTTCAAGAGTGTCTGCGCCAGCGCCGCCGAGGATCGAGTCCATTCCGGCTTCACCGTCGGCAAAGTCTCCATCATCACCGCCATTGATCGTGTCGTTGCCGGCACCACCCAGCAGCGAATCCGTTCCCGCCTCACCGAGGATTGAGTCCGCTTCGGTCCCGCCGTCGATCGTGTCGTTCTCGGTGCCGCCTTCGAGCACATCGGCCCCGGCTTCACCCTTGATGTCGTCCGCGCCCGCTTCACCATCGATGAAGTCATCTCCATCGCCCCCTTCGAGAGTGTCTGCGCCTGCGCCGCCCAGGATCGAGTCCATGCCGGCTTCACCGTCGGCGAAGTCACCGTCATCACCGCCATTGATCGTGTCATTGCCGGCACCGCCCAGCAGCGAATCCGTTCCCGCGTCGCCGAGGATCGAGTCCGCTTCGGTCCCGCCGTTGAGCGTGTCGTTCTCGGTGCCGCCGCTGAGCGTATCGGCTCCGGCTTCGCCCAGGATGCTGTCCGCGCCCGCTTCGCCATTCAATGAGTCATCATCCGCGCCACCTTGCAGAGTGTCTCCATCATCGCCACCCAGAATTGTGTCGTTGCCGGCATCGCCCAGCAGCGAGTCCATCCCGGCATCACCGAAAATTGAGTCCGCTTCAGTGCCGCCGTTGATCGTGTCGTTTTCGGTTCCGCCGCGCAGCGTGTCGAGGCCCGCGCCTCCCAGAATGGAATCGTTGCCCGCGTCTCCCGTGATCGAGTCGTCGTCCGCACCGCCATCCAAGGTGTCGAGGCCAGCGCCACCGCTGATGATGTCGTTGCCTGCGCCGCCGGAGAGCGAATCGCTATTCGTCCCGCCCAAGAGCGTGTCATTTCCGTCGTTGCCATTGAGCGTCACGGGACTACTGTAGCCCGACGCATCGATGTTGTTTGCGCCGCCTCCACCGCTCAATTGAGCGGCTTCCAAATTCGACAGCACGTCCGTCCCCAAGCCGGTCAATTGAGTATCCGTCAACGTGAAGTTGACATCCGCGGTTTCGACCAACGTATCGGTGTCGGCACCGCCGTCGAGCGTGTCGTCGCCCGCTCCACCGCTGAGCGAATCATTGCCCGCGTTGCCCAACAGCGAATCCATCCCCGCGTTGCCGATCAGCGAATCGTTCCCCGAACCGCCATTCAGCGTGTCGTTCCCGTTCCCACCATCCAGCGTCACGGTGCCACTGAATGCAGAAGCATCCAGCGCGTTGTCTCCCATTCCACCCGTCAGCGAGACGGCTTCGATGGTTCCAGCCGCCAGGCTGTCCGTTCCCAACCCGGTCAACGTCGCGTTCGTCAGCGTGAAGTTGACGTCCGCCGACTCGGACACGACATCGAAGTCCGCTCCGCCGTCGAAGGTGTCGTCGCCCGCTGCGCCAGTCAGCGTGTCGTTGCCCGCGCCGCCTTCCAATGTGTCCGCACCAGAACCGCCATTCAGAACATCGTTACCGCTGCCACCCAACAACGAATCCGCATTTGCTCCCGCAGCCAGCGTGTCATCGCCGGTTCCCCCGCCGAGCGTCACTGGACCGGTAAACGCCGTGCTGTCGAGCAAGTTCCCACCGGCACCACCGAAGAGCTTGGCACGATCAATTTCGACCAGCGTGTCCGTCCCTAGGCCCGTCAACGTCGCTGTGTCCGTTGTTCCAGACAGGGTCAGATTCACGTCCTCGGATTCAAACAGTGTCGTGAGACTGCCGCCGTCTGTGCCGGTGATGGCATCGTTACTTCCGCCGCCGGACAACGTCGCCGTCCCGGTAAACGCGAAGGCATCGAGACTGTTCGCGCTGGCACCACCTCGGAGAAATGCCATAGTGATATTCGTCAGCACGTCGCTGTCGGTTCCAGCGCCGAAGGCCACTGAACCATCGGTCAGAACGAAATCCAAATCCTGAGACTCATAGACTGTGTCTGTTCCGCCCGCGTCACCGTTCAGCGCATTCGCCGTTCCCAGACCGCCGGACAACGTGTCATTGCCACCGCCGTTGACCGTATCAACACCAGCACCGCCAGCCAGGAAGTTGGCTGCGGCACTACCGGTCAGCGAGTCCGCGCCGGAACCTCCGACCGCATTCTCGACGTTGGCCAGAGTTGTGATGTTGGTCGCCGTGTTCGCTCCCAAGTTCACGGTCACTGCGGACGTGTAGCCGCTGTAGCTGATCGTATCGCCGACCTCGCCGGGGAATTTCCCTGAGTTCGCGTCCGGAGAGTCGTTCCCTTCGCCGTCAATCGAGGTGGCGGTCAAGCCATTGGCCGTGAACACAAACGAGTCGTTCCCCGCGCCGCCCCTCAAGGCGAATGTTGAATTCACGCTGATCTGGAACGTGTCATCTCCACTGCCACCTTGCAGCGTGGCAAAACTGGAGAATGTCAACGTATGCGTGAGGTTATCCGTGTAGGTCAACGTCGCCGCGATGTTAAAGGTCCGCGTCGCGTTCTCTCCGACCAGCGTATCCGCCCCCGCGCTGCCGATGACCGTCGTGATGTTGTCAAAGCTGCCGACGGACGTGGCCATTCCGGCAAAGCCGTCGATCGTGCCCGTCGCCGTGAGCGTGACGGTAATTGGTCCCGCGACCGCGCTGTAATCCAAAGCCGCGCTGCTTCCCCCATCCACGCTGCCGCTCACCGAACCACCGGTCAGGAAGGCGATCAGATCGTTGCCCGCTTCCGCCGAAATGTTGCCGGTCAACGCACCGCCGAGACTGAAGACATCCGCCGCACCGCCGCCGAAGAGGTTGTACGTCGTTGCCGCCGAGACATTGAACGTGTCTACGCCCGAGCCACCCTGAAGCGCCGCGAAGCCACTGAAGCTCAGCGAGTTCGTGCCGTCGGAATACGTGGGAGTACCGTCCAAATCCCAGGTACGGTCAGCGTTCTCTCCGGTGAGTGTTCCCGCGGCCCCGCCTGTCAACGTGTCGATATTTGTGGCTCCTCCACTCACGTTGGTCACGCTCGACAAACTCGCGCCGCTCGCCGTCAGTGCGGACACTGTCGCATTCGTCGCCGCGGCGGTGGATAAATCGAGCGTGTCGTTGCCCGACTCGCCGTTAATGCTGCCTGTCAGCGCGGCGTCCACGTCGAACAGATCACTGCCGCCGCCGCCGAGCAAGTTGTAGGTCGAGGCCGCGAGCACGTTGAACGTGTCGGAACCCGTTCCACCTTGCAGATTGGCGAAGCCGCTGAAGCTGAGGCTGTTCGTGCCATCGCTGAAAGTGGGCGTGTCATCGAGACTCCACGTCCGAGTTCCGTCGTCTCCCGTGAGCGTTCCTGCGGCAGCGCCGATAAGCGAATCGATATTCGCGGCTCCGCCGCTGACGTTCGTGACCCCAGTCAACATCGCACCGGAAGCTCCCAGCGCAGAAACCGTCGCATCGTTCATCGCCGCAGTGGATAAATCCAGAGTGTCACTGCCGGCCTGGCCGTCAATGCTTCCCGTCAACGCCGCATCGACATCGAAGACATCGTTTCCGCCGCCTCCCAACAGGTTGATGGTCGTGGCCGCGAGGACGTTGAACGTGTCCGCGCCAGTTCCTCCTTGCAGAGTCGAGAAGCCGCTGAAGGCCAACGTGCCGTTACCGGCGTTGTCGTCGTAGGTCGGAGTCGCGTTCAGCGTCCACAAGCTAGTGACGTTTTCGCCGGTCAGAGTACCGCTCGCGTTCCCAGTAATCGCGTCGATGCCCGTGAAACCGCCGGTGATGTCCGCTTCGGTTCCCGAATAACCGTTTGCCGTCGATCCGGCGAGTGTGACATCGGAAATCGTGGTCCCTTGCAGCGTGTCGCCCGCCGCGTTATCACCGCCATCAATCGAACCGGTCAGAGTGGCAGCGATATCGAACAAGTCATTCCCGGCCCCTCCGCTGAGATTCCGAGACTGCGCCGAGGTGACATTGAACGTGTCTGATCCGCTGCCTCCGGTCAGGTTTTCAAAGTTGGTGAAGGAGACGTTCGCGGTCGCGCTGGAATAGCTGGTGGCCGCGGCCAGAGTCCACGTCGCGTCCGCATCCTGACCGGTCAGCGTATCGTTGCCGGCTCCGGCCGTGATCGTCTCGATTTGCGAAGCGGTGAAGCGAACCGTGCCGCCGCCGGTAATGGTTCCGGTTTGCAAATTCGCTAACAGATCAACTGTGCCAATCGTGGAGAGATCAAGCTGATCGTTGCCACCCGAGGCTTCGCTCACGGTGTCCGTTCCGTGATTGTTTCCGAACACGAACACGTCATTCCCCGAACCGCCATCAAGAGCATCGTTGCCCGTGTTGCCGATGATCGAATCGTTGTCCGCGCCGCCATTGATCGCGTCGTTGTCGGCACCACCGTCGATCGTGTCGTCGCCGGCGTCACCCGCCAGTGAGTCGTTGCCCGCCCCGCCCAAAATGGAATCGTTCTCGGAACCGCCGCTGAGCGTGTCCCTATCGGAGCCGCCATCCAACGTGTCATTGTCCGCTCCGCCGTTGAGCACATCGAAGCCTGCATTGCCGCTCAACGAATCGGCCCCCGCGCCGCCATCGACCGTGTCATCGCCGGTATTGCCGGAGATCACGTCGGCACCGCTTCCTCCGATCAAGGAATCGTTCTCGCTGCCGCCGTCGATGACACCGCCCCCAGCGCCGGCATCGAGCGTGTCGAAGCCCGCTTCGCCCATCAGGCTGTCAATTCCGGCATCGCCGTTGACCGAGTCGTTTCCGTTTCCCGCAAGAATCGTGTCATTGTCTTCGTTTCCGGAAAGCAAATCCGAGCCATCGCCGCCAAGGATCAAGTCATCTCCCATACCTCCCTGAACGGTGTCGTCTTCGGAGCCGGCATCCAGGGTGTCGGCACCGTCGTCGCCCATGAGGCTATCGCTTCCCGCGCCACCGCTGATGCTGTCCGCTTCCGTACCACCGCTGAGCGTGTCGTCGCCCGCATTTCCCAACAACGTGTCGAGGCCCGCGTCGCCTTGGAGCGAATCCTCCTCCGTTCCACCGTCGAGCATGTCGTTCTCAGTGCCGCCCGCGAGCGTGTCGTCTCCGGCTTCCCCCATCAGGCTATCGAAGCCCGCTTCTCCCATCAGCGAGTCATCTTCCGATCCACCGGCCAGAGTGTCATCTCCCGCGTTGCCATTGAGTAAATCGTCTCCCTCATTTCCCAGGAGCGAATCGTTCTCGGTTCCGCCGATGAGCGTGTCATCCTCGCTGCCACCGACAAGCGTGTCGGCTCCCGCTTCACCCGAAAGACTGTCGTCGCCAGCCCCTCCCATGATGGAATCTGTTCCGAGTCCACCAGCGACCGTGTCATCTCCCGCTTCACCGGACAACGTGTCATTGCCGTCACCACCGACGATCGCGTCATCTCCCGTTCCCCCCAGCACCGTGTCGTTCTCGGTTCCGCCGTCGAGGGTATCGTCACCATCATTGCCCAGTAGGCTGTCCGTTCCTGCGTTGCCTGCGACCGAGTCGTCTCCCGCTTCACCGAACAACGTGTCATTCCCGTCACCGCCGAGGATCGAGTCATCTCCCGTTCCCCCCAGCACCGTGTCGTTCTCGGTTCCGCCGTCGAGGGTATCGTCACCATCATTGCCCAGCAGGCTGTCCGTTCCTGCGTTGCCTGCGACCGAGTCGTCTCCCGCTTCACCGGACAACGTGTCATTCCCGTCGCCGCCGAGGATCGTGTCATCTCCCGTTCCCCCCAGCACCGTGTCGTTCTCGGTCCCGCCGTCGAGAATATCATCTCCTTCGTCGCCCCGCAGGCTGTCGGCTCCTGCGTTCCCTGCGATCGTGTCGTCGCCGTCACCGCCGCTGGCCGTGTCGTCCCCCATGTTTCCGATCAGCGAATCATCGCCTTCGTTGCCCAGCAACGAATCATTGTCAGCCCCGCCGTCCAGTGTGTCATCGTCCGCGCCACCAATCAGCGTGTCGTTGTTTGCGTCGCCCTTTAAGTCATCCGTCCCTGATTCGCCATTCAGGACGTCGTTGCCAGTGCCACCAGTAATGGTGTCGTCTCCCGCGTTGCCAATGAGCGAATCGTCGTTGCCTTCGCCAAAGATCGAATCACCGTCGTCACCGCCATTGATCGTGTCATTCCCTGTTCCGCCTTCAAGCGTGTCGACTCCGGCGTCGCCCTGAATGTTGTCCGTGCCGTCTTCGCCGTCGATGAAGTCGTTTCCGCTCCCGCCTTTCAGAGTGTCTGCGCCAGTGCCCCCGAGGATTGAGTCAACGTCGGCTTCGCCGTCAGCAAAGTCTCCGTCCGCGCCGCCATTGATCGTGTCGTTGCCAGCATCGCCCAGCAGCGAATCCATTCCCGCTTCGCCGAGGATCGAATCCGCGCCGGTCCCGCCGTTGATCGTGTCGTTCTCGGTTCCACCTTCCAGCGTGTCGGCTCCGGCTTCGCCCTGGATGCTGTCCGCGCCCCCTTCGCCGTCGATGAAGTCGGCTCCATCGCCGCCTTGCAGCGTATCTGCGGCCGCACCGCCGAGAATCGAATCCGCCCCGGCACCGCCGTCGGCGACGTCTCCGTCTTCACCACCACTGAGCGTGTCGTTGTCAGCATCACCTGAGAGGTTGTCGAAACCCGCGTTTCCGTTGATGGCATCTGTTCCATTTCCGCCGCTGATCACGTCGTTCCCGGTATTCCCCGTCAGCGTATCGTTTCCATCGTTTCCAAAGATCGAATCGTCGTCAGCACCGCCATCGATGAGATCGTTGCCACCGCCCCCCTCAAGGCTGTCGTTCCCCGCGTCGCCGTTGATGGTGTCCAGATCACCTCCGCCCTTGATCGTGTCCTGACCCATGCCTCCCGACAAAGTATCTTGCTTGGGAGATCCGACGATCAAATCGTTTCCCAGACCGCCGGTAATCGACACGGCCCGGTCAACGGCCGTAATTACCAACGAGTCGTTTCCATCGCCGCCATCAATCGACAATGAAACGTCGTTCCTCAATGAGGCAGCCGTGAATGAATCATTGCCGTTGAGAAGTTTGACTTCGATGGACGTTACGATGTGACTGTTGTTCTTTCCGATCGTGACTGTCTTTTTATCGCTGGTCACCGCAAACGCCGACTTGTTTCCAGACGTGGGGTCCACGGCAATGTTTCCAGACACATCAGCGACCGACGAAGTGAGTGTGTAAGTATTGCCGACGACAGACAGCGTCAGTTTATCGCCGGTAGCCCCATTGTCCCCGGTGATCGTCAGCGTGGTTCCAACCAGACTCACGGACACGGTCGGCAGCGTGCGCGCCTCCATCGCTTCCACTGCGATGCCAGCCAGCAGCGGCTTCTGACGAGTGCGTTTTCCACGGCGCAACCAACTGGAAAACGACTGCACGGCCGAAGTCCACCAGCTCTTGCGGCGTGGGCCTTTGTTCGGTCGCAGCCAGCGATTCGATCGCTCGATTTTTCGGCGTGTGGTTCGGGATTGTGCTGGCTTCGCAAACAAGGTCAGAAGCATGGGATTTTCCCCAATTGTTGTGCCAAATGCCCCGGTGGGGCGTCCGGAAGATTCATGAAACGACGGCGGCGCGTAAAAAACATAATCTGCACAGTCTGTCTCTTGTTTCGGTTTTAGGGGCCGGTTGGCAATACTCGTCTCGCTGTAGTCCCTGCATTTTCCAAACAACTTGCGAATCCGCTGAAATTTCAGTTCTTTGCAATTTGGACTTCCGCAGGAGATGCTGTGTCCGTTATGGCAAATTTTGCCAAAACACGGCGAATTTTGCCGAAACGCGACGGACTTCCGCATCTCCATGACCTAGGTGGCAGAGAGCGGACAGAACTTTCCTTGGAACAAAGTCATGTCACAGGGCACGGCTGGTGGACATCGCTGGAGGGCACATGCGGGTGGGCCGGCGAGCCGGCTCGTTTCGCTCCGCACACAACGGATGCTTTGGATCGGCTTGGTGATTCTGCTGGCAGGCGTCATCGGTTGGCTGGCGATCAAGTCGTGGTGGACGGCGGTCAAAGCGACTCATGTTGTCGCGATTGGCATGACGTACGACGACCCGGTTTTTCGGCCGACACCGTTTGCTCAGCAAAGTGCCAATGCGTTTGACGAATTGCACGATCGCGACCAGACCCAAGTTCCCAACCCGGTCTACAAACACGAAAATCAGCTTGAAGGAGCGAGATTTTTGAACTGGGGATTGCCACGGCCGGAGGAACTGAAGGATCTGAATCTGCTGGTGTACCTCAACCTGCAAGGAGTGGTCCTCGAACAATCCGTGGCGAACAAACCCGCAGCAGCGGCTTGTTTTCTCACCGTGAAAGCTCTGCCGAGTTCCGGTTACAGCCCCTCGGATGATCAGCGGGTGACGGCTCGCGAGTTGCTGACCAAGCTGGGCAAGCTCAGCGAGGGAGAGGCGGCCAATGTGGTCGCGTTGCTGGAGGTCGGAGACTGCGGTCCGAATTGGCGAGCGGGTGTGTTGAACCGCGACTTCATTGCTCAACTGCAGCAGGATGCCGCAGCGGTTTGTGAAGAATTCCCAAAGTTGCGAGTGATCGGCGCGGTGAGTCCCGGTGAGTCGGCGACCAGTTCGATCACGCATGGCGACGGGGGGGGCCGAACGACATTTGCACATTTCGCCGTGCAGGGTCTGCGTGGCGAGGCGAATGGTTGGACCTACGATTCGGGAACCGGGAAGTCGACTCAGGAACGGACCATGGACCGGCGGGTCAGTTTTCAGGAACTGTTTGCGTACCTCAATGAGTCCGTCATGGATTGGTCGGTCAGGCATCGCGGTCAGAGACAGACGGTGTGGCAGGTTCCCAGTGGCGGCGATCGGCGGCAGAAGGTCAGCGAATTGATGCTCGTTCAGATTCGCAGCGACTCCCAACTGAAGAAGCTGGCCGAGATCGCGAAACCGGGCGCAGCGAAAAACAAAGCGAACGAGTCAGCGGCTAAGGACTCAGGCTCGAAAGACGGCAAGTCGGCGAGCGGAACATCCGAGACCGACGCAAAATCGAAAACCAGTTCCGGAGCGGACTCTCAGGATCCTTCGAGCAAAGGGAAAACGAACGGCGAATCCGACGCTGCAAAATCAGAAAACACCAAATCGGAAACGAAGAAGGGCGCAGACGACTCGCAGCCGGAACCGACACCGGCGGAGGTCCTGCGGCGCGAACGGCTCGCGCTGCAAGAGCGGTTGCTCGAATTGTGGCGACGCCGGGACCAATGGCGTTCGGACGAGCGTGCCTTAGCGGCCTGGTTGACGCCGCGCGAGTGGCGGACCTTACAACTTCAACTGGTTCACGCCGAACAATGCTGGCGTGCGGGGCACGACCCCAAGCGGATCGGCGATGAGTTGCTCAAGGTCGAAGATGCTTTTCGCGAAATCGAAGCTCAGCGAGGCTATCTGGAAACGCCGCGAACGGAATTGATCGACGCGCTGTTGTCGTTGGCCAATGAAACGGAATTTGATCGCTTTAGTTCGTCCCCCGTCGCCGCGTCTCAAACGCCGTTGACGGCTGAGGAGCAGAAGAAGTTTTCGGAGTTGCTCAAGCAGGCGTTTCCAGCGG
>CAMAWN010000076.1 GCA_945861865.1 Candidatus Kuenenia stuttgartensis
GCTCTTCACGAGAGAGAACGCTTCGGCGGCGAGCCATATTGCTTTTTCGCCGCAAACTATTGTGCATTGCCACGTCGCAACTCCTTGGATCTTTCAGCAATTCAACTCGGGAGGTTTGTCAGTCACTCCGGCGGGCCGTATAAAACGAATCCGGCCGGCCGCAAGCGGGGCGGGAGTTTAGGAGGCGTTTGGGGGCATTGCAACCAGAACGCCTTGGCTGGCCAGCAGGTTGGGGAATGGAGTCACTCCCATGATGTGCGTTTTTTGTCGGCACGATGAAACCAAGGTCATCGACACGCGCATGAGCGATTCGTTCGTGATTCGCCGCCGCCGCGAGTGCCTCAAATGCCGCCGCCGCTTCACGACCCACGAACGGGTCGAAGAATCGCCAATGAAGGTCATCAAAAAGGATGGCTCGCGAGTCCCGTACAACCGCGAGAAACTCCGTCTCGGCCTGGAAAAGGCCTGCTTCAAGCGGCCGATCAGCGCTGAGCAAATCGACGAGCTCGTCCGCGACGTCGAAACCGATGTGAACGACAATTTCGAGCGGGAAGTTCCGTCCCGCTACATCGGCGAGAAAGTCTTCAACCGCCTACGGTCGCTGGACCACGTCGCCTTCGTGCGGTTCGCGTCGGTCTATCGCGAGTTCCAGGACGTCCGCGACTTCATGCAGCAAGTCGACAACATCCTCCGCGAGCGGAAGAAGTGAGTCGCTGAATCTGTCAACGCCGTGACTTCAAAAATCCTGTTCCAATCGAACGCGGAGACGAAGCCGTCTTGGTGACGTGTCGGTGTCACCCATCCGACCTAGAAGTCGTGGGCCAGTCGTAGGCCGAAGCCGTGGATCAGGCCGTTGTCGACCGTTGTCGCCTGGCCACCGCTGGCGGCGCGGTCGCGTTCGGTCAATGCGTAGTTGGCTTGCACTTTCATGTTTGGGTTGAGGAACCAATTCACCCCGAACGTGTAACTATTGAGCGTTCCGCCAAGTACCCCTTTGTCGTTCAGGTCCGCGTGGTCGTAGCGGAAGGCCAATTGCCAAGCTCCCGGCTCGTAGCAGCCCCCCTTCCAGCGGGCGTTCCGGTGCGGAACGACTCGACCAAACGCGCCACTTTTCTTCTCGTACTCACGAGTTTCTCCCGTCAGGAAGTAGTGGACCTCGGTGTAAAAGTTCTGGACACAAACGGTGCCAAGTGCGGTTCCAGTCGCCGCAGACGCCGTCCCCGATTGAGAAACCGCGTCCGTGTTCCAGGCACCAATCCATTCCGCTTGGAACGACAGCGGCCCGTTGACGCCGACCAATTCCGCGCCGGCAAAGTACGCCTGGCTCGCGGTGAAGAATCCGGTGTCGGCGAAAACAGTCGCCAGCGAACCATTGCCTTGTCGCATGTCGCGTGTTCGGTAACGCACGCGGCTTTGATCGGGATCGCGCACGCTGCCAGAAATGCCGACGTGAATCAATTGGTGACCTTCTTCGTCGAACAGCGGCAGGTACGTCACACGGCCGGTGGCGGCCCCTTCACCGTCACCGGTGTTCCACGCAAAAATGTTGGCGGTGTTCTTGAACAAACCGACGGCCCAAGTGCCGTGCTCCTCGGCATAGGTGTTGTGAGCCATGATGCCGGGCGAGAAACCGTTGTTGAACGCTCCGGTAAACAGGTCTTGGTTAAACGACCGCTCCATGAAGTTCAGAAAGCGGCTGCTGGTCGAGTGCTCGAAGCCGATCGGCTCTTTCATATTGCCGACCATGATGTTGCCGAAGTACGGAATGTCCTTGAATCGGAACCACAAATCCGTCGGTGCGGTCGCGTTGATGACAGAGTTTTCAGTCGTGGCACCCGGAGCTCCGGCAACGC
This sequence comes from Candidatus Kuenenia stuttgartensis, assembly GCA_945861865.1. GTDB lineage: Bacteria > Planctomycetota > Planctomycetia > Planctomycetales > Planctomycetaceae > SXKJ01. The sequence goes on from CAMAWN010000076.1 coordinate 1,854, forward strand.
CCGGATTCGCATTGACCGTGTTCACGAAGTCCCATTCCATGAGGTAATCAATCGACTCATGAATCGTACCGTCGGCTCGTAGCCGCGCCCGGCGGAAGCCGACTCCATCTTGGCTCCCGACACCGCCGGCCCCGTCCAAAGCACCCGCTTCCGCTTGATACCAAACCGAATCGAATTGCGTCCGGCCGCCGATGTGAACCTTGAACGCCTTATCCGGCGAGACCCATTCGATGCCGTTGTTCCAACCGGTTTTCCAATCGCCCTTGCCGTCCTTCGCTGCCGCACAGACGGGGCACTGGCACGCCGGTGGACAAGCCGTGTCAGCATTCCACAACTCAGCGTTCGCCGGAGTGACTCCGTGGCTCAGCCCGCCTTGCGACTGAAACAGCGACTGCTTGAGCTGCCCGTTCTCGGCCTCAAGCCGATTGAGTCGTTGCTGCAACTGGTCCAACCGCTGCGTGACGTCGCTGTTTTCGGTTGGGAATTGAGGCACGAGCGGCATCGGCGGCTCGGCACTCAGCAGAGAGCCGCTCCATAAAGTCGCCCAGCACACACCGGCCAAAAGTCGTCTCTGGTTGTTCATTTCCGGATTCCCTGGTTCGAATCGAGCTGTCGAGTCTTCTCAAGGAATCGGACCTGCCGGTTCTTCTGGCGAACGAAACTCTGCCGGATGAAGCGGTTTTAAGGTTCCTGCCGCCTCCGAATCGTCATAACCGGCAAGGTTTAACAGCCGTGGCGGACGCTGCCAGCCTCCAAAGTTGTCAGCGTCGGCCACGCTCTACCCGAAGACCTCACATCGCCTTCACGGAAAACTCACAAAGCCACCCAAAATCCCGCCCTGTGAAGTTCGGCCTTGTTCGGAGACGTCGCACGCGCGACGGCACAAAGGGTGGGCTTCAACAACGAAACATGGGCGTTGTGATGATCCGAAGTCTTGGTGAATTGGTGAGCCGATCTCGTCGGCTGGCACTGCTGAGCGGCATCGTTTTGAGCAGTGCCATCGGGATGGCCGCTGAGCCGACTCGGATGACGGACGAGGCGCTGACCCTGCACCGGCAGTCGTTCGTGTTCGATGGACACAACAACTTGGCGATGCAGCTTCGCAAGCAGCCGGACCTGACGACGGAATCCGTCGATCTGAATGTTCCGCAGTTGAAGTTGCATACGGACATCCCGCGTCTGCGTCGCGGTGGCGTTGGGGCCGAGTTCTTTGCGACCTACGTTTCCGCCGACAGCGTGAAAAAGGGAACCGCCGTCCGCGAGACGCTGGAGCAAATCGACCAGATCGCTCGGCTGGTGAAACGCCACTCGGACGCGTTGGAGTGGGCCGGTTCGACGGCGGACCTCGACCGCATTCACAAGGCCGACAAAGTCTCCGCGCTGATTGCCGTCGAAGGGGGCAACGCGATCGAGAGTTCGCTGGTCGTGCTGCAAACGTACTTCAAAGCCGGAGCACGCTGCCTCGCCCTGACTCACGACGACACGACCGACTGGGCCGACGCCGCGCTCGACAAGTCCAAGCACAAAGGGCTTGCCCAATTCGGCGAGCAAGTCGTGGCCGAGATGAATCGGCTGGGCATGGTCATCGACTTGTCGCACGCCTCGGAAGAGACCGCGCTGGACGCGCTCTCGATCAGCCAAGCCCCGGTGATCTTCTCGCACACTGGAGCACACCAGCTGGCTCCGCACCCGCGCAATGTTTCGGACGACGTCCTGAAGGCAGTCGCGAAGAACGGCGGCGTCGTGATGGTCAACTTCTATTCGGGCTTCCTCACGGCCGAGACCGTCAAAGCCTACGAGCAACGAACGAAAGCCGCTGCCGATCTCCGCAAGTCCTTCAAGACCGACGAGCAGTTTCAAGCCGCACTCGTGGCTTGGCTGAAGGAACATCCGCTGCCGACGACCGGCGTAAAGGACGTCGTCGATCACATCGACCACATCGGCAAAGTGGCCGGTTTCGACCACGTCGGACTCGGCTCAAACTTCGACGGAGTCGTGAGCCTCCCACAGAACCTGGAAGACGTCTCCTGCTTCCCGCACCTCACCCAGGAGATGCTGAACCGCGGCTACTCGCACGAGCAGATTCAGAAGGTACTGGGCGGAAATTCTCGACGAGCGTTCCGTGATGTCGAGGCTGTCGCGAAGAACGGTTCACCCGCAGTGCCGCCACCGGCCACCGCTGCGACCGACGGCGTTAGTAATTGACCTGGAACTGCAGCCGCAAAGCTTGTCCGTCGAACTGGTCGTACGATTGACCCACCGGGTTGCCGGCCGAGGGGGTCAGTGCGGTCGTGTTGGTGCGGTCGGTGATGAGGTAGCTGAGGGTCAGCTCCGCCGCCGAGTTGATCTGCCATTCGGTGCCAAACTCCCATTCGTCGATGTTGGCGAACGGCGCATTTCGCTCGGATTTGTAGCCCCCTTTGAAGTACGAGTATCGCACAAACGGGAACCACGTCCCCCAGCAGTCGGTGTCGTGCTTGTAAAGCATCATGGCATACCCGCCATACAGTGCCCGCTCTTCGATGGAGGTCTGTGCGGCGTTCAGCGCGGGGCCACGACCGACCGTCCATTCCGTCTGGAATCCGAACGGCTGCGGATACCAAATGAACGAGCCAGCCAAACGCTCGTCATTCCAGCCTTCACGATCACGAGCCGCTGAGAGAGGTTGAGTGAACGCGTTTTGGACCGAGATGCCGGCTGAGTTTGTCCCAACCGTGCCGTCCGGAGCACCGCCGGTGGTCGCTGAGAATCCGGGGGGCGTCCCAGGCGGGTCGATGGCCGAACCGGTCACGGCGTACTCACCGGTGTAGCCCTGGATGCCGACTTCGAGGTGCTGGCCGTTGTCGAGAATCAACGGCAGCGTCAGGCGTGCGACGACATGCACGTTGTCGTTGGCCTCGTTGAACGAGCCTCCCTGGCCGTTGTACAAGCCGACGCCGAACAATCCGTAGTTGCCCGATCCTTTGTAGCCCCTTTCCAAGACATCTTTGAAGAAGTCTTGAGCCCAGACCGGCGTGTAATAGAAAAACACGCCCAAGTCGCGTTCATTGCGGACGGCGCTGTTCAGGGCGTCGTGCCGGTCGAGTGGAATTCGATTGGAACTGGATTGCAGGTTTTCCCAGCCATACGGCACCTTCGACTGTCCGACTCGAATGCGCAGTTCTTTTTCTTCGTCGAGGTAGTAATCCGCGTACCAGTCGCGGATCTGAGCGAATTGGCTATTCGGATCGACGCCGGAGGAAGCGAAGTCGGTTTGCAAATAAACGTAGACTCGCTCGTGGACATCGCCGGAGATAATCACGCGGGCACGGCGAATCAGAAAATTCTGATTGTCCGCAAGAGACCGATCGCCCACGTATTGGGCCGGTGCGGAGTCTTCATCGAGGTGCGTGACTTCGTTGAGGCGGAACTGGGCGTAGCCTCGAATGCTGAGTTTGTCGAACCACTTCTTCGGCTTCGGAGCTTCAGGTTTCGACGGATCTTTAGCAGCCTCCATCAAGGATGATGTTGAACGAGTCTGCTCGCGGATGATGCCGATTTCGGGATCGTGAGCAAAGAACAGCGGTGCCATGTGCAGCGGATTGAAGCCAGCTTGTTGGATTGGCGACTGTGATTCGCGCAGCGTTTGATTCTGCGACTGTAACTCTGCGATCTGCGCTTCAGCACGTTCCAACCGCTGCCAATAGTCGGCCGGATCGACCGGACGAATTCCCAATGCCGGAGCTTCCGACGCGGCTCGCAATCGTGCGGGCTCCTGCTCGTCGGTGTTGGCGGGAGCCATTGGCTCGACGCCGTAAGCCGCCGTGCCGCACCACACACTGGCTGAGCACAGCCACGCCAGTTGCTTCCGCAAATTGATCATGTCGCGAGTCCCTTCGCCCTGAATCCTGTCCGCCGCGAAGCCTTTCGCGGGTTGAATCAAAGTTGTCGCGAGACGCCGATTAGTTGCAAACGACGAACACGCTGACCGACTTATCGGGAGTACCGATCGCTCCGAGAAAAAAAGCTCGGTCGCCGTTGACGGAAATTAACAATGCGCAGCCGACGAACCGGTACAACCGTCACAGTTTCACAATCGCTGAGCGGCGAGGCAGTACGCTCCGGCAGTTGCTGCCGTTGCATCGTGCGAGTTGATGGCCATTCGAGAGTTCCGTGTTGCGAACGAATTGGTCGACTGGGGATTTTCTCGACTGAGCGGGAACGCCGACACCCATCACATGCGAACCGATCGAGCAACTGACAAATCCCGTGAAACGGCACTCCGATCACACGCCGAGGCCCGTGTGTGGAACGTGGAATTCGACAACGATATGCTGCCGGCCGTCCAGTGACTTGTCCGTTTTGCGATCATCACGATCAGGAGAGTAGTCATGTCGAAAAATGCAAAGCAGCTTCCTCGGCGGCAATTTTTGAAGACGGCCCTTTCGGCCGCGAGTGCCGCCGTGATGGCCCCGACGATCATCCCCAGTTCGGCATTGGGCCTGGACGGTGCGGTTGCTCCCAGCGAGCGGTTGATCATCGGCGGGATCGGCATCGGAAACCGAGGGCTGTACGACCTCGGCTGCTTCCTGGAGCAGAGTGACGTGCAATTCGCGGCCGTGTGCGATGTGAAAGAAGCTCGTCGCACGTTGGTCAAGAAGATGGTCGATGCGAAGTACGGCAACGAGAAGTGCGACATGCACCGCGACTACCGCGAACTGCTGGACCGCAGCGACATCGACGCGGTGCTGATCGCCACCGGGCCGAACTGGCACTGCACGATGTCGATGTACGCGGCGAAGGCGGGCAAGGACATTTATTGCGAAAAGCCTTGTACGAAGAACATCGAGCAAAGCCTGACCCTGCGGGACACCATCAAACGCACCGGGCGAATTTTTCAGGCGGGGACGCAGCGTCGCAACTTGCCGCACTTCGCGTTCGCGTGCGAACTGGCTCGGACGGGGAAGCTCGGCAAGATGAAAAAGGTGTTCGCTCATCCGGCTGGGATGGCATCGATGCTGAGCGGCTGGCTCCCCGCCGAAGAGGAACCGAAGAAAGAGGACATCGACTGGAATACCTACCTCGGCCCGGCGGCTTATCGGCCGTTCAACAAGGCACTGCTCGCCGGGTTCCACTTCGAAAAGGGAGGCGGGTTCATCGGCGCGTTCGGTGCCGGCGGAGTGCTCGAATGGGGTTCACACTGCGTGGACCTCTGCCAGTGGGCGATGGGCGATTGCGAACCACCGGTTGAATACAACCCGCCGAAGGATGGCCACCTCGTCGCCAAGTACGCGAGCGGCACCGAGCTGATCTTCCGCGAGAAGGACTGGATTCCGCTCGGCTCGTGCCCCGTGCGATTCGAGGGAGAGACTGGCTGGGTCGAAGCGGGCGACAGCGGCAAGATGGTGCTGAGTTCTCCGGAATTGCTCGCCGGCCGAACAGTCCTGGAGATCGGCGGCTACCCGGCGACATTCCACGTTCGCGATTTCCTCGACTGCGTGAAGACTCGCTCGCAGCCGAAGACGAACGCCCTCGCGGCCTGCAACGCCCACATCGCCTGCCACGCCGCCAACGTCGCGCTGTACCTCAACCGACAAGTCAAATACGACAATAAAACCAACACGTTCATCGACGACGAACCCGCCAACCGGATGCGCTCCGAAGCGCTCCGCGAACCGTGGCGACTGTAAGTCGTAGGACGGGCACTCTTGCCCGTCTGTGTTTCGCCGGCCAAGAGTGACCGTCCTACTTTCAATCACATCGTCCTCAACGATCAGGACCGAAACCATGCTTTTGACTCAACGATTCGCTTGTTCTGTTTTTTTTGCCGCCCTGATGATGGCGGCGGTCACATCGGCCCGTGCAGCGGACGGCATCAAAGTCTCGCCGGAGAAAGAAAAGGAACAGATTGCGATTCTTCGCTCGGACGCGCCGCCGCAGGACAAGGCGATTGCTTGCAAGAAGCTGGCGATCGATGGATCCAGCGAATCCGTTGGCGACCTCGCAAAGCTGCTGACCGATCCGCAATTGGCATCGTGGTCGCGAATCGCGCTCGAAGCAATTCCCGGAACAGCGCCGGATGAGGCGTTGCGGAAGGCGTCCGAATCGCTCGAAGGGAACCTGCTGGTCGGCGTGCTGAATTCGATCGGCGTTCGTCGCGATGCCGGCTCGGTGGAAGCGTTGACGAAACGATTGAGTGATAAGGATGAAGAGGTCGCTTCCGCGGCTGCGGTCGCGCTTGGAAAAATCGGAAACGCGGCAGCCGAGAAAGTGCTGCGGCCGGCGTTGACGAGTGGTCCCGCGAAAGTCCGATCGGCGGTGGCCGAGGGTTGCGTACTGTGTGCCGAGCGACTGCTTGCCGATGGCAAGTCCGCCGATGCGGTCTCGCTCTACGACGAAGTTCGCAAAGCCGAACTCCCGAAGCAGCGCATCGTCGAAGCGACACGTGGTTCGATCCTCGCTCGCAAGCAGGAGGGCATTCCGCTGCTGCTTGAACAATTGCGATCGAACGACAAGAAACTGTTTGAACTCGGATTGTTCGTCGTTCGTGAATTTCCCGGCAGCGAGATCGACAAGTCCCTCGCTGCCGAACTTTCAACCGCAGCTCCCGAACGCGCGGCGCTGATCGTTCAAGCGATGGCCGATCGCAAGGAAACAGTCGTTGTCGCCGCGGTGTCGAAAGCGGCTGCGAGTGGTCCGAAGCCCGTTCGTTTGGCCGCGATCAAAGCACTCAGCCTAGTTGGCGATGCTTCGTCCGTGACCCCATTGTTGGAAACGGCCGTCGATGCTGATGAAGACTTGGCACTCGCCGCGAAAGCCACACTGGCCGATCTGCCCGGAGACAAAGTCAACGCGCAGATCGCCGCGATGCTCCCGAATGCCAAGGGCAAAACATACCCGCTGTTGATCGAGCTCGTTGGTCAGCGCCGGATCGAAGCGACTCCCGCGCTGCTCAAGGCCCTCGACAACTCGGACAAGAATATCCGCCAAGCCGCGCTGCTCGCGCTCGGCGAAACAGTGTCGCTGAAGAACCTCAACGTGCTCATCTCGCAGGCGAGCAACACGAAGAACGCCGATGATGTCGCCGCCGCTCAACAAGCGTTGAAAGCGGCGAGCGTCCGCATGCCCGATCGCGAAGCCTGTGCGACCGAACTTGCGAGTGCGATTGAGAAAGCTCCCGCCGCCTCGAAGATCTTGCTGCTCGATATTCTTGGCGACGTCGGTGGCGAGAAGGCGTTGAAGACGCTCAGTGCCGCCGCCAAGGGAAACAACCCGCAACTGCAAGACGCCGGCAGCCGAGTCCTCGGCAAGTGGGCCAGCTTGGACGCTGCACCGGTTCTGCTCGATCTGGCCAAGACCGGTCCGGCCGCTCAATTCCGAAACCGTGCGTTGAAAGGCTACATCAGCCTCGCTCGCCGCTTCGCCATGCCCGACGAACAACGAGCCGACATGTGCCAAAAGGCGTTCGACCTCTGCAAGGACACGACCGAACAAAAATTGATCTTGGATGTCTGCCGAATCCAACCGAGCGTCGAGACGCTCAAGCTGGCGATCAAGTTCATGAAGGTTCCTGAACTCAAAGAAGATGCGACTCAAACCACGCTGCTCGTTGCCCAAAAACTCGGAGCCAAGGGGATCAACGTCAGCGAGCAACTTGGCAAAGCTGGCTTCGAGAAAGTGAAAGTCGAAATCGTCAAAGCCGAGTACGGATCAGGTGCCACTCAGAAAGACGTGACCGCGATCGTGAAGAAGCAAGCGGGCGATCTGCCGCTGATCACACTGGCCGCGGACGGCTACAACGCCAGCTTCGGTGGCGACCCGGCTCCCAACACCGTCAAGCAGTTGAAGATTCAATACAAAATCAACGGCAAATCCGGCGAGGCCACGTTTGCCGAGAATGCCCTCATCGTTTTGCCGATGCCGAAGTAATCGGCGGCAATCATTTGTTTTGGCGGCAAGCCACGCGATAGATCCGCCCCGGCTGACTTTGGGCCTCATGCGAAAAGGCGGCCAGGTACAGACTGTCGCCATGCGGCGTGAGGTAGTACGGAACGAGATCGCGCGGGAGCAGGCAACTCAGATCCTCCCAATTCCCGGTCTCAAAATCTTTCCAGGTTTTGAAGCGGATGAACTTCCTCTCGTTGCAGTCCGTCTGCTGGGAATATGTGGGACAGAAGTAGGACGTCACGTACCAGTACCCCTGATGGAAATCGACGTCATTGGGCACGAGTCCTGTCGTCTGCCAGCTTCCCGCCACCGCATCGCGGCGTTTTCCGAAACTCGTGTGGACGCGAAACTGCCGCCGCTCGAAGTTGTCGACCTCCACGATTTTCCCGGCACTGGAACCGACCACATACAACGTCTTGCCAACCACCGTCAGGGCACGCGAGTAGCTGCCAAGGTGATGAGAAAGGTCGAGAACACTTTCCTGGTCTCCGAACCCGCGAAAACGAAAGACTTCCGCCTTGTTCGGATTGAGCGCATACAACCAGCCGTATGAGTCCACGACGATGTCGTGCGGTCGATCCAACTTCACGCCAGCCAGCGTCGGCACGGTTTTCTCAATGTGGCTGTTGGCAGGATCGCGGAAAGAGAACAGGCGATGGTTGCCGGTATCGGTGGCATAGTACAACTGGTCGCGAGCATTGAAGATCACGGCATGCGCGTCATCAAACATCATCAGCGGTGATTCGCGAAACGCGGCTTCCCCCGCGCGGCGAACGTGAAACCGCTTGCCCGTTGTGACGATTTCCAAGGGGTCTCGAAACAAGAGTTGCGTGCAGCCGAAAAAGGTGCTGTCCTTCGGGGAGTACTCGGTGACTTCCACGGCCTGTCGAGATGGTTCATCGGCTGCAGCGATCGTAGGCGTGAATAGGCCCAGCCACATGGCGATGAACTGCAGTGCGCTAGCCTCGATTCGAACGAGACAAACCGGGGCTAGTGCCCTGCGGCTGATCGGGAAGTTATTGCGGCCTCGTTCCTTCGCGTTCGTCATCATCTTCAACCGCCCTTCCTCGCGACCTATTGCCGCGTGACCCAGGGAGTTCCCAGCGGTTGCGCGGCTTTTTGCTCGCCGTAGCTACCTCCCTTCGCGCCCGACGGATGCAAACCGAAGAAGCGTGAATCGTCAGCGGGGTCGGATGCTGGTTGGTAACGCACATCGACCGACAACCGCACTCGGCCCAGCAGTGAGTGATTGTCAAGCGAGCCGTGCATCGTGAAGCCGCCGAAGATCATCGCATCGCCCGGTTGAAAGTGCGTGGTCAACAGCCGAGTCTGCCGCGAGCGTGCGAACTCCAACGTATCGGTCGCGGATGACTGATAGGCGATGTCTTGCGCGGCGGCGAATGCCTGGGGATCGCCGGTCAGTCGCGCAGAACGCATGGGGTTGATCAAATCCTCAAAGCGCTGTGAATGTTCGACGATTACGAGTGGGCCATCGCAAACCGGAATCTCTCCGAGCGGCAGCCAGCAGGTGACGATTTGCGACGCGCCGCCCGCGAAGAACGGATAATCGTAATGCAAGTTAGTCGCGTTGCCGACCGGCGCTGGACGCAGGAAGAGATAATCGTGCGGCCGTGCCGGAGCGTCGAACAACAGCCCCGCCAGTTCGCACAGTCGAGGCCCGTGAGTCACGCGCCGCAAGGCCGCGCCTTCGCTGATGGATTTCCAGAATGCTCCCAGATCGGGTGAGCGTTCGCGCCGACGGCTCGTGCCGGTCGCGATGCCCGCCTCGACCGGCAACTGCATCTCGTCCATCTCCGCAAGCCGAGTGAAGACCTCGCGCCGCGCGGCCAGCACATCATCAAGTGGCAGCACATCGCGCAGCAAAACATAGCCGTTGTCGGCGAACGAGCGGCGCAACAGTTCCGGGTCGCACAGACAGGGCGTCGCATCGACCAGCGGGCCGAGGAGTTCGTCGGGGACGGGATGCTGTTGAGTGATTCCGTCGAACATCGGATTACTCCGCAGTGATGGCGATGACGTTGGCCGCTCCGCCGTCGATCGGGATCGTGCAGCCAGTGACATACGCGGCGGCATCGCTGGCCAGAAATACGACGACGCCGGCGACATCTTCGGGTTCTCCCCAACGGCGTAGCGGCACACGCTCCAGCACTTTGGCCGAGCGTTTGAGATCGTTCTGCAAAGCCTGAGTCATCGGCGTCCGAATCCAACCGGGAGCCACCGCGTTGACTCGAATTCCTTGCGAACCCCATTCGGCCGCGAGATCGCGTGTCAGCGACACGATGCCTCCCTTCGTCATCGCGTAGATCGAACCACCACGTCCCAGTCCCACGATGCCGCCCCCCAAGGCCGAGACGTTAATGATGCTGCCTCGCTGTTGAGCCAGCATGACCTTGCCAACCGCACCGGCGACGTGGAAGCAGCCAACCAAGTTGACGGCGAAAACGTCCGTCAAATCCTGTGGCTGATAATCGGTGGGAGTCCCTCGACGATGAATGCCTGCGTTGTTCACGAGGATGTCGATGCGGCCGAATCGCTCGACGATGCTCTGCACGCACGCTTCGACCTTGTCTTTCTCGCGCGTGTCGCACGCCAACCCCACGGCTTCTCGTCCGGAGTCGTGAGCCAATTGTGTCGCCGTGGCAGCGACCGCTTCCGCTTGCAGGTCGAGCAGCACGATTGTCGCTCCGTGATCGGCCAACGCGCGGGCGATGGATGCTCCGAGTCCCTGTGCTCCGCCCGTGACCAGAGCGACTCGGCCTGTCAGATCAAAAGGAGTGGCCATGCGAACTCGCTTGAGAAAAGTGCGGCAACATCACTACGGCGGCTGGAACAGTTCCAACGTGTAACCGTCGGGATCATAGAAGTAGACCACCAGTCCTCCGGCATTTGGGCCGGCTGTGATTGTGACTGGTTCCGACTTGAATCGCACTCCTTTGGCTTTCAGATCGGCGTGGCACGCTCGCAAATCGTTGACCGTGAGGCACAGATGGCTGTTGCCTGACCGGTTCGTCGCGGTCTCGGCGGGCGGCCCGGAGTGAGTCATGTACTGCACGACTTCCAGCGACTGCGGACTGTCGGGCGAGACTTTGAACGACGCCACATTCAACACGACACCGGGATAACCCGTTTGCAACGCGACGTAGTCGTTATCAACGTGCGGCCGGCGGCGATGCAGCGTCATGCCCAGCAGGTCGCGATAGAACGCGATCGAACGCTCGATATCGGCGACCGTCAATCCGAGATGATGCAGATCGCCCAGCCGCCAGCCGGAAGACGCAGTTGCTTGAGCCATGTTGTGCTCCTGAAGTCACACGATTCTAAAACGCGGCCGCATGACGTCCGGATCGCGCGTCGCCGGCCGCGTCGAACTGACCGGCGGGGGCGATGCGAATCACGCTGGGAGCCCACAACGCTCCGGCCGATGGCTGGACTTTGTGTCCCAATCGCTCCAGCGCTTGGATGGTTGCGGGCGGAGCATCCGCATGGAGCAGCAGACTTCCCAAGACCGGCGGCGTCTGGCGGAACGAACCGAGATGATGATTGGTGCCGAACCGCACGGCCTTCATCGACTCGGAGGCCGACAGGCCGAACTCGATGTGATTCAGCACGGCCTGCAAGCCCGCCTGATCTTGGCCATCTCCGCCAGCAACGCTGACGGCCAACACGGGTTTCGTTTCCTTGAGGACCAGCGTCGGCGTCAACGTGATGCGCGGCCGTTTGCCGGGTGCGATGCAGTTGGGATGGCCTTCCCAAATGTTGAAGCTTTGCAGACGCGTGCCCAACCAGATGCCGGTCTCGCCCACTTGCACACCGCTCCAACCGCTGGGAGTGGCGACGACGACATTGCCCCAGCGATCGGCCGTGGCGCAGGTCGTCGTGTCGTGAACTGGGCCGCCAAGTCCTTTTCGCTTTTCGAGGTCAGGCAACAACGCTTGGCCTCGGCGCGGATCTCCCGGACGTTGTTCGAGTGATGCGTGTTCAAGGTCGATCAGCGCACGACGTTGACTGGAGTACGACTTCGACAACAGTGCCTCGATTGGCACGTCCACGAACAGCGGGTCGGCGTAGTACACATCGCGATCGGCGAGAGCCAACTTCATCGCTTCGAGCGTGACATGAATTGTCCCCGGCTGGTTGTGTCCCATCGTGGCCAGACCAAAGCCCTCCAGCAATCGCAACGTTTGCAGCAAGTACGGTCCTTGAGTCCAGGTTCCGCATTTGAAAACCGTGTGACCTCGATAATCGACCGAGAGCGGTTCCTCGATGCGTGTCACATGCGTCGCGAGATCCTCGTAGCGGATCAGTCCGTCATGTTCCTCGCACCACTTGACCAGCTCGCGAGCGAGTGGTCCGCGATAGAAATCGTCGCTCGCCAAACGCAAGCCGCGACTCCGATCACCACCCCCTGCGGCTTCGGCAGCGATCAATCGACGCAACGAACGAGCCAGCAGCGGATGCCACTCGACCTTCGCTCGATCGAGCAACTTCAACGTCGGCTCGGCGACATCCGCCAGTCGCAGAGTTCCGTAACGATCGAGCAACGTCACGACCGCATCGAAGGCCGCCGGCACGGTAGCGGATTGCAATCCCGTCCCCGGTATGCCTCCGAGCTTGGCGAAGTGTTCGCGAGTCGCCAAGCGCGGAGCGGCTCCTTGTCCCGCGAGCACCTCGACCACTTTTCGCCGAGCGTCATAAACCAGAATCGGCACCTCGCCACCGAAACAGAATCCGCCAGAATCAGTGACGCTCAAAGCCAAGATCGTCGCCGCTGCGGAATCCGCCGCGTTGCCACCTCGTTTGAGAATCTCCAATCCAGCGGCAACCGCTTCGGCTCCACCAGCACTGACCGCTCCCTGACGACCCGTGGCTTCGGAGCCAGGCAAGTCCTCCGCCGCGTTCGGCGTCGACGGCCACACGATCAGCAAACCCGTCAGTGATACCCAAAACCAAGGATGAAATTTGTGGCGCATGGTGTTGTCCTCCGTCGGCCACCATAAATGTCGGCGACGAGAGTTGCCAGCGCGTCGCTTACGACCATGCTGATTTGGTGCAACAATTGTCGCACTCGCACACCGCAAAGTTGATCGCAGAATGTAGGCCCACCAATTGGTCCGGATCAACGGTGAGCCGGCGCTGCGCTGGTCTCACCCTACGAACTGTGAGGTTGCCGATGTCATCCGCCAAACGTGCTCTGACTCCTGAAGATGTTCTGGGTTTCAAGAACGTCGAAGACGCGCAGATTTCTCCGGACGGTACGCAGGTCGCGTTCGTAATCGGCGACTCGTTCAAGGTCGACACCAAATGGCCGAAGTCCACGATCTGGCTAGTCGCCACTGCGGGTGGAGAACCGCAACAACTCACGACCGGCCCGCGCACCGACTCGCTGCCGCGCTGGTCGCCCGATGGCAGCCAGCTCGCGTTTCTTTCGGATCGGTTGGCCGAGGGACAGCGGCAAGTGTTCGTCATCGCTCGCGATGGAGGCGAGGCACTGGCGCTCACAAACATTGCCGGAGCGATCCCGACTCCGCGCGGGTTGAACGCGCTGCAATGGTCTCCGGACGGCCGTACGCTCGCCTTTTTAATGGAAGACCCGGAGACCCAAGAAGAACGCGTGAAGCGTGCAGCCAAAGACGACGCGATCGCGTTCGAACAGCATCCGAAGTTCGTGCGAGTTTTGGTCATCGATGTCGATACGAAGTCGATCCGCTGCGTGTCGCCAGACAATTTGCAAATCTGGGAGTTCGGTTGGCATCCGAATTCACGCGAGATCGCGGCCGTCGTTTCCGACCAGCCCTACGAATGGGCGTGGTACACGAATCGAATCGTCCGCTTCGGACTTGGTGAACTCGCGCAGACCGTTTGGCAATCGCAGCGGCAGGTTGCGTTGCCCGTGTGGTCGCCAGAAGGAAACCAGATTGCGTTCATCTCGTCCAACTGGAGCGACCGTGGCTGTGTGGCCGGCGATGTCTGGACGATCGACTCGCGCGGCGGAGAGGCTCGCAACATCACGGCTGGCATCGTGGCCAGTCTCGGTTGGCTGCAGTGGTCGTCGACCGGCCAAGAGTTGTTGGCGATCGGCCACGATCGCGGCGGGACGGGACTGCATCGCATCAACGTGGCGACCGGAGAGCGATCTCGAGTGTGGTGGCAACAGGCGGCGGTCGCGGAAGCTCACTGGCCGCGGTTCTCGGCATGGCTCGACGGAACGCTCGCGGTCGTGCTCGAAGATGCCGATCATCCGCGGGACGTGTGGCTGCTTCGCGAGAGATCCGGCGCGTTTGAAGGCAAGCAGTTGACGCACCTGCATCCACAGGCGGCCGAGTTCGAGATCGGTGAAAGCTCGGTCCTGCATTGGCAAGGAGCGGGTGGCTGCGGGATGCAGGGACTGCTCATCAAGCCGGTCGGTTTTCAGCCTGGACCACGTTACCCACTCGTGATGTGGGTACATGGCGGACCGACCGGAGTCAGTGCCTCACGCTACTACGCGGCCTTCGGTTGGAATCAATTGCTCGCGGCGGCGGGCTATGCGGTGTTTCTGCCGAACTATCGTGGCTCTGTGGGCATGGGATTGGAATTCGCCGAGAGCAACATCGGCGACATGGGGGGCAAGGATTTCGAGGACATGCTGCTCGGAATCGACAGACTGATAAAACTTGGGGTCGCTGACCCGCAACGACTCGCGATTGCGGGCTGGTCGTACGGCGGTTTCACCGCGGCCTGGGCCGTCTCGCAAACGGATCGCTTCAAAGCGGCGGTGATGGGAGCTGGGATTTCCCACTGGCTCAGCTTCCACGGCAAGAGTTCGCTCGCCGACTGGGATGCGATCCACTACGCCACCTCGCCCTACGAGCTAGCCGGACGCTTCCAGAAATTCTCGCCTCTGTCGTACCACGAGAACCTGAGCACACCGACCCTGATTCTGCACGGTGCCGAGGACCAAGACGTACCGGTCGAGCAGTCGTATCTCTTTTTCCGCGCGCTCAAAGATAAGGGCGTGCCGACAGAACTCATCGTTTATCCGCGAGAAGACCACGCGATCAAAGAACGCCCACATCTGCTCGACATGTCGAAAAGAGTGCTCGCGTGGTTCCGACAATACCTGTGATCGCCCAAAAACACGTTGCCCAGCACTTGGCAAATCAAGCGGCCTTCTTCCGATCCTTCGCCTT
The DNA here is from genome assembly GCA_945861865.1 of Candidatus Kuenenia stuttgartensis. Classification (GTDB taxonomy): domain Bacteria; phylum Planctomycetota; class Planctomycetia; order Planctomycetales; family Planctomycetaceae; genus SXKJ01. Next base: position 16,970 of record CAMAWN010000076.1, read on the forward strand.
CTTACCGGCTGGACGCTGCGGCAGTTTGGCCTTCTGCTCGTCGGTCAGCAGTGGCTTGACCTTCTCCAGAATTTCTTGACGCAAGGCGACGATCTTCTTGTCAGTCTCGTCGTAGCTCTTCTGCTGCTCTTCGGTCAGCTTCATCGCGTCCTTGATTGCTTGTTGCAACTCTTTGCCCTTCCGGCCTTCTTTACCTTTCTCGCGAGCCTCTTTCATCACGTCCAGACGAGCCTTCTTCTGCTCCTCGGTCATGACCTTGTCGAGCTTCTCACGGAGTTCTTTCATCTTCGGGGCGTACTCTTTCTCCAATTCGGCGACCTTCGTCTTTTGCTCGTCGGTCAGCGTGACTTCTTTCGGCAGTTGGACGGCCGGCTGCTCTTTTCGAGCATTTGGCTTGGCTCGCTTGGCTTTCGCATCCTCAGCCATCGCAGGCGATAGCAGGAATGCGGCAAGACTCAACGACAGCAGGCATTTCCAAAACTTGGTCACGACATGGTCTCCTTGGCACTGAACAGACATGAAAAACGCAGAGCCACCGGATGCGGCTCTGCGTGGGGGAAGTTTGTAGCCACGCTCGCCAGAGCGTGGGACATTTCGCCGCACCCACGCTCTGGCGAGCGTGGCAACGCGATCGGTTACGCGAACAGTTCCGGGATCACATGGCCGTCGCGGACGATCATGATTGGGCGGCCGGTGTCGGTGTGGTATTCCTTCGTGTGGCTGATGCCCAGCGTGTGGAACAGCGACGCGGCGACATCATCCGGCGAGAAGCCTTTGCTGTCGGGCAGCGTTGCATCGGCATTGCTCTTGCCGATGACTTGACCGTTCTTGATGCCTCCGCCGGCCATGAGCATGAACATGCAGCGCGGGTAGTGGTCGCGGCCGTTGCGAGTCGTGTTGATCTTCGGAGTCCGGCCGAATTCGCCCGTGACGAAGACGGTGGTCGTTTCCAGTAGACCCTTCAATTGCAAACCTTGCAGCAGGCCGGACAAGCCGCTGTCGAGCGGCGGGGACTTCTTCTTCAACTGGTTCCAATTGTCGTTGTGAGTGTCCCAACCACCCAGTTCGATGGTGACGAACCGCGTGCCGGCTTCGACCAGTCGCGATGCGAGCAAGCAGCTTTGATCGAACGGAGTCTCGCCAAACAGCTTTTGGAAATTCGGCGATTCCTTGCTGATGTCGAACGCCTCGCGCGACTTCGGCGAGGTAATCATCGCGTGCGCCTGCTGGCCGAACTTGTCGAGGCCCTTCACCAGTTGGTTGGTCTCTTCAAATCCGCGAAACGTTTTGTCGAGGTCATTCAACAGCGCTTGCCGTTTTTCGACGGCGTCGATCGTCAGGCCACCGGACAGTTTCAGGCCGCGCACCGAAAACATCTCTCCTGGCTTGGGAGTTTCTCCGGTATTGAGCGGCGCGTACTGCACGCCGAGGTAGCCGGTTTTTTGGCGGCTTCTGGGGATCGCGACGTTCGGCGGGATGTTGCCGTTGCCGCCGAGTTCTTTCGAGACGATCGCACCGTAGCCGGGATATTCCAGCGATGGCAACGGGCGGTTGCCGGCGTTGACGTACTCGGTGCCGAGTTCGTGTGCGCCCAGCGTGTGCGTCACGCCGCGCAGGATCGTGAAGAGGTGCATGTTCTGCGCGAGCTTCGGCAGGTGCTCGCTGATCTGGATGCCGGGCACCGCGGTATCAATCGGATTGAACTCACCACGGAATTCGGCTTTCGCTTCCGGCTTCAAATCGAACGTGTCCATGTGCGTCGGACCACCGGTCAAATTGATGAAGATTGCCGCGTTGGCGGTGGCCTTCGAGGCGACTTCGCCGGCCGATGCGAACTTCATGTAGTTCGCCAGCGTCAGTCCAGTGCCGCCGATCACGCCGGCCTTCAGGAAATCGCGTCGTCGCACACCATTGCAAGTCGTTGTCGTGGGCATGAGGGTCGTCCTTTCAAAAGGTAATTGAGGGTTCGAGGTTTGGAATTTGAAATCTTAGTGATTCACAATGAACTCTTTCGTGTTGATCAGCGCCCACAGCAAGTCGCGGGCACCGCTCAGTCGGTCTTCGGATTGGGTCAGGAACTTCTTTGAAGTTTCCATTTCCGAGTCGCTCGGCAGGCGGCTGAGCGAGCGGAGGTACGCGGCCTTCACCAAGTCTTCCGGTTCCAGCGAGACGACGACCGGGGCCGGCTTCGGAGTTTCCTCTGGCTTGGCCTCGATGCCCGCTTGGACCTTTTTGATTTTGGCCTTGAGTTCGGCGATGCGTGCTTCGACCTCTTTGACCTCCTCCTGATTGTCGGCCTTGCGAGCTTTCTTCAATTCGCGCTCGTTGCCCTCCAGTGATTTCTCGAAGTTTTTCCGAGCCGCCTTGGCGTCGGCGATGGACTTGTCGGATCGCTTCTCTTCGCGTTCATTGCGGACGGCCTTGTGCGGCGCGAGTGAATTTACCCAGCCATTCTTGTCGTTGAGCAAGTCGAGAACTTGCCCGTCGTTCTGCAGGTAGACGGTTTGCAGCAGGCTGGCTTCCGCCGAGCGGTCGCAGTCGCAATTCGTTTCGCGGGTCGAGCGGCCGAAGACGGTCAGCGCGAAGCTGATGCTGCCATTGCTGTTGCCAGCGCGGCCGTTGGTTCCGGCGATCGCGATAGCTCGACCCTTGAGGTCGGTCTGCAACCGAGCGATCTCAGTGTCGGACGACGTCGCTTGTTTGAGGGCATCCAACGCGATCTCGGCCGGCAGACGGCGTGGAATCGCGTGCGAGAAATTTTTCTGGTCGAGCCGATTGGTGTCGTTCGGCTTCCAGCTTCGTTGATAGGTCTGGCTGTTGGTGATTTCGCGGTGCAGCCACTTCATGTCGAAGTTGTGAGCGATGAAGCCCTGCGACAGATAATCCAAGAGCGCGGCGTTGCTGGGAGCATTCGCCAAGCTCATGTCGTCCGCCGGATTCACGATGCCGACATTGAAATAGGTGGCCCACACGCGGTTCACGAACGCTCGTGCGAAGAACCGATTGCTGGGATCGCGCAGCCACTGCATCAGCGGGGCGCGGACGTCATCGTGTTCCATCAAGCTGACGACTTCGCCGCCCAGCAATTTGGCCTTCGGGCCGGCAGGCTGGCGGGCATTCTGCTTGCCGTTGTCCTTGTCTTTGTTGCGATTGTTTTGCGCAGCCTGTGGCTTGACCGTGTACAACTCATCGACCGGAACGATGTCGCCTTTTTTGGCGCGGTTTGCCAACTCACCGCGGAGCTGACCGCCGTTCGTCTTTTTCGTGTCGATTTCCAACTTCGCCATGATCGCTTGCTGTTCCGACCGGTCGCGCGGATTGACTCCAAAGTTGATCCCCTGGAAGAAGCCCTTGAATTGATTGAAGTCGTCTTGAGTCCATTGATCGAACGGGTGCTTGTGGCACTGAGCGCACTGAATGCGAAGTCCCAGGAACGTGTAGGCGAACCCGATCACCCGCTCTTCCGGCTGCCGGAAATTCTGGCGACCCCAGTAATAGGTCAGCCCCCCCGCTTCCGCATACGAACCCTCTTTCTTCGGCCCGTAGATCGCACACATGCGTTCGCAGTAGGCGGTGTAGCCTTCATCCGGCTTGCGGCTGGTGGCGACGACAATCCCTTCGACCAATTTGTCGTAGGGTTCGTTGGCCGCGACTCGTTTGGAGATCCAGTCGTACCATTGCTGGGTCGCGGTATCTCTCCCGCCGAGGTTGCCGCCGACGTTGTTCAAAAAGCTGGCGTTGTTGCCGGTGAAGTCGCACAGCTTGGTCGTCCACCACGCGACGTAGCCGGGGCGTTCGAGCAACTCGTCGATCTTCTTGGCTCGCTTGTCGGAATCTTGATTCGAGACGAAATCGACGATTTCTTGCGGAGCCGGCAGCGTGCCCGTGATGTCGAGGCTGGCTCGGCGGAGAAAATCGTGATCGTCGCAAACGTCTGACGGCACGATGCCGAGCTTGCGGAGTTTCTGCACGACGAGTTCATCGACCTTCGTCGGCGTTTCAACCTTCGGATATTTCTTGCCAGTTTTGTCGCTGACAGGGCGGATGACCGGAACTGGCACGACTCCGGCGTCGTAGTTCACGACGATGTGCGTGTCGCCAGTTTGACCCGATTTGACCAAGCCATTGGAGTCGATCGCCGCGATCAAATCGTCGTTCGAGTTGAACCGGCACAGCGGCGTGACATCTTCACGAGTGCCATCGGACCAGACCGCCACCGCCTTGATCTGCGTTTGCTCGCCGTCCTTGCCGAACTGAATCTCGGACGGCGTGACTTCCAGCTTCACAAACTTGGGCGAGTCTTCATCGACACTCTTTCCACCGGCTTTGATCCAGTTGCGGAAGATGTTGTACTGCCAACTGTCGGCGTCCATGCGCTTGCCGCCGCGATGTGGCGTTTCGAGCGTCGCCTTCAACAGCGTGAGACTTTCTTCCGGTTCTTCAACCAGGATGCGTGGCTCTTTGTTCTTGTCTTTGTCGCCCTTGGTCAGACCTTCGTGATCGAGCTTGAAGTCGTAACCGAACAGCGACAGGCGGAACCCGCCCTGCCCTTGGAACGACCCGTGGCAGGCTCGGCCGTTGCAGCCCAACCGGCTGAACAGCGGCACGATGTGCTGCTGGAAGTTCGGCGTTTCGCTCGCGTCTTTGCTGGCGAAGCGTTCGCTGGCGGGAGCGATGATGTCATCGGCGAGCACTGCATTCGCGAGCGACACAGGCGCGACCGTGGCGAGGCACCACAGGGCGACAGAGGAAAGGCGTGGCATATCCATTGTCCTTGGTTTCGGGTTCTACTTGTCGACCGGACGTTTGGCGGCGGGCTTCGTAAGGCTCCGCTTCCGCAGGTCGGCGTTCTTCTTGATCTTGTCCAGTTCGCGATCGACGCTCGCTTCACGGTTTTGGACGTGTTCGGCAATCTGTTCGTCCATTTTCAGAAAGCGAGCTTTCGATTTCTCACGATCATAGGTGAGCAGTTGCAGGCGGACGTCGTGTCGTTCGAGCAGCACTTGCCGCAGTTCGGTTTCCAATTCCGGAGTCCCGCCCATCGTCATGCGCGCCGCCAGCAAACGCACGCGTGAATCCAATTGCCACTCGCGGAGCAGAATCGCGTAGCGGTCGGCGTCCTTTTCCTGCGCCTTTTCCAACCGCTCGCGAGTCCGATCCAGCTCACGCAGCGCCTTCGTGTATTGATCGGGATGACTGGCCTTCAGGCGGGAGAGCAGTTCGGCCAACTCCAGATGATGCTGTTGAGCGAACGCGACCGCCGCTTTCTCACGCTTGGGCGAGATCGGTTCGGCGTCGGCCTTGGACGCTTCGGCGACGACCGGCCTCTTCGCGAAAGCCTTATCGGCTGAGACAGGCTTCTTGTTCAATTTGTCGTTCGTCGGCTTCGAAGCATCGGCGGATTTGTTGGGGGTCGCCGGTTTGTCGTCGGCCATTGAACGCGACAGCAAACCGCTCGCCAAAACGAGCGCAACGACACCGAGCCAAGTCGCTCGCTGTCGCTGCAAAGTTTTGCCAAACCCAGAAATGAATCGTTCAAGCCGCATCGGTTAGTTCTCTCGGACTTCGTCGTGGCGGAGCTGTTCCTTCTCAACCGTCAGAGCCGCGAACATCCAGTCGGGCGGATCGAGATCCGCGTCATCAGTCCCATCGAGCAGGTCGTCGTCATCGTCATCATTACGAACCGCTTCACCAGAAGTCCAAGCCGCGACGAGATGATTGGCTCCGTCTTTGTGAGCCACGCCGTTCGTCGCCGAGCCATCGTATCCGATCATCAACGCGACGCTCGCCGCAGCGACCGCCGATGCGGCCAACGCCGCGATGGTTGTTTCCGTCCAACGAGCCGACGAAATCGCTGCGGGCTGAGACTCGAACGCGGTGGCAATCGCGAGATTCAGTTCCATCGCGCGAGCGACCGCGCTGCAAGCAGCTACGTCGGTCTCCAGGCGAGCTTCGAACGCCGCAGTCTCATCAACCGAGAGTTCGCCTGCGACGTAGCAGTTTGCCAGCCACGCGAGTTCGTTTCGAGGTGTCCGTTCAGAAGCTGTCATGATCTCAACCGTCCAACTCGGCCAATCGGTCTCGTAGTTTCTCCGTCGCCAGTCGCATTCGCGTCAGCACGGTTCCGAGAGGCACTTTCAATTCGCTCGCGATGACCGCGAAGGTTTTGTGTTCGTAGATTCGCATTCGGACCACTCGCCGCTGTTCGGCCGGCAGGCCGTCCAACGCGAACCGCACTCGTTCGATCACTTCGGCCCGCAGAGCAAATCCTTCCGGGGATTCATTCCGAGTGACCGAACCTCCCGCCGACTCATGCCGACGAGCGTCGTTCTGAGCCAATTCACGGAAGGACTTTTCCTGGACTTTCACTCGCCGCTTCAGGACCAACGCTTCGTTCAAGGCCACTCGGAACAGCCACCCGCGACGAGTTTCCGGCCGAGCTTCATGCCCTCGTTCGAGCGCCTTGACCAGCGTGGCTTGTAAAGCCTCGCCCGCCAAGTCGTCGTTGCGAAGCACTCCCAGCAGGAAGGCCCGCAACTCTCCTGCGAAATCGGCAAACCACTCTTTTTCCGGTGGTGTTGCCGCGTCCGCAGGCTCGATCCTGTCCTTGCCGGTGGCCAAGCTCCGTTCTCCGTCCGCCAGCACAGGTCGCAGCCCTCAAGCGATGCGCGGCTCATCCCGGTTATTTTCCAGGCCAGGAGAATTTCCCAACCCCTGAGCGGGTGCATCTTTTCGACTCTGCCTCAGCATCGCAAGCGGACGCGACTCACTCAACCGAATTGCGGGAGCGGCGTTCGCAGAGGAGCGATCCGATCTATCGGGAGCGAGCGTTTCAAATCAGCTCGCGGATCGGAGCGGAACCGTCAGGCAGCAAATACTGCGGCCGACCGGACTGATCGACATACTGCGCGTGCTGATCAATTCCCAACACATGGAAGATCGTCGCCATCAAATGCTTGGGTTGGATCGGCGTCGTCTTCGGGACTTCTGCCTTCGGGGACGACTCGCCCACAACCTGCCCCATCTTCAAGCCGCCGCCCGCCAAAGCCAGCGTGCAGAGCGGACCCCAATGATCGCGACCGTTGTGGCCGTTGACTCGCGGAGTGCGACCGAATTCGCCGGTGACAACCAGCAGAATCTTTTGGCTCAACCCGCGCTGAGCCAAGTCTTCGAGGAATACCGAGATTGCATGATCCATTGGCGGACAGGCCTGCTCCAATTGCTTTCCAATCGACAGAGTTGCCGGCTGGGCCGGATCGCCGTGCATGTCCCAGCCTTGCGCAGAGTTCGCATAATTGAGCGTCACGAACCCGCAGCCTGCTTCGCACAGACGTCGAGCCAGTAGCAACTGATCGCCGAAATTCGTCCCGGCTCCGTTGTATTTGTCGCGGAGCCGCGGATCTTCTCGCGTGAGATCAAACGCCTCTTTGGCTCGGCTGAGGATCAGCCGAAACGCTTGGTCTTCAAACTGCTCGACCCCATCCAGCAAACCCTTGCGGTCGATGCTCCGATCAAGACGATCGACTTGCGTGAGCAACGAACGGCGATCTCCCAACCGAGCCATATCGGTCTTGAGGTTCATGTTGTTCCGCGCTTCGCCGCCGACGTCGAACGGACCGTAACCCGCTCCCAGCCAGCTCGGCCCGTCGGCGTACAGCCCGGACAAACGGACGAACGTCGGCACGCCGGTCGTCGGGTGATTCGTGCCGCGCACGCGAGCAGCGATCGAGCCGAATGACGGCTTGATCGGGCCAGCCCCCCCCCCATCGGCGGCAGGATGATCGGTGCCGGTCATCACGAAATGCGTGCCGCCTCCGTGCCCAGAGTTTCCGTGAGCAAACGATCGGACAAACGCCATCTCGTTCGCTCGCTGAGCCATCTTCGGGAACAGTCCGCCGATCTCGACTCCGGGGATCGACGTCGAAACCGACCCGACCACGCTGCGAAACTCCGAGGGGGCTTCCATTTTCGGATCGAACGTCTCGATGTGCGTCGCTCCGCCCCCCAGCCAGACCCACACGACTGAGGTATCTTTGACCGACCGCCCCTCTGCCGCCGCCGCCGCTCGCTGTCGCAGTAGGCTGGGCAGTCCGAAGCCGGTCAGACCAAGTGCTCCGACCTTCATGAACTCGCGCCGACTGGTTCCTTCACACGTTCCAGTCAGCGGTTTACCCCAAAGGTTCAGCATGATTTTGCTCCTTGGTGGCCGGGCGGGAATTTCGTTGAAATCAATGCGGCAAATATCGCAATTCAGGCGGGATTCGTCGGTGGGAATGCGGCCCATTCCGTGGTCACATCAGGCGTGACCTTATCTGGGTCATCGAAGAACCGTCAAGACACGCATCAGAAAAATCTGATGCCTCGCCCGCGACAGCCTGATTCTTCGGCCGCGAATCGTCATTCCTGGCGCAACCGGGCCGTTCGTTCGGTCCGCGCCTGCCGCATTCTCAAGCCGCGTCGGTGATTGGTTCCGCCGGCTTCGGGGCGATTTTTTTCGTCCCCTTGCCGTGCCGAGCCTTCAAGTCGAACAGCCCAAAGATTTCAGAGGCCGACAGACTGAGCGAGGCGTTGGAGTTGCTGCCGTCTCCGAGAACCGCCCGAAAGAGTTCTCGTTTCTCGTGCAGGACTTTGTCGATCCGCTCCTCGATCGTGTCCTTGCAGATGAACTTGGTCACGATGACCGCGTTTTTTACGCCGATGCGGTGCGCGCGATTGATCGCTTGATCCTCAACGGCCGGGTTCCACCAGCGGTCGTACAGAAAAACGTAGCCGGCGAATTGCAGGTTGAGGCCGACCGCTCCGGTGCCGTAGCTCATCAGCAGCAGGTGCGAGTTCGGGTCTTCTTTGAATTGCTTGAGGATCGGCTCGCGCTGCTTGTGCGGGACGCCGCCGTGATAGACCAACGTGCCACACTCGGCGGGGAGCCGAGCCTTTAG
>CAMAWN010000077.1 GCA_945861865.1 Candidatus Kuenenia stuttgartensis
ATGGTCGGAGCCGGCGCGCTGATCAAACCGCTGCTCGGCTTTTCCCACGCCACGGGAGTCATCACGGTCGGAGCCGTCGTGATCCTGATCGTCACCACCGCCGGAATGGTCAGCACCACCTACGTCCAATTCATCAAAGGCTCACTGCTGGTCATCTTCAGCACTGTGCTCGTCGTGATGATTTTGAATCGCGGCTTACAGTCTCGTGACAATTCAGCCGGAACCACCCCTGCAAGAGCGGTACCTTCCGAATTGAATGAGTACATTCAGTCTCCAGGTAAGCTGCCGCTGACTTGGGAGCATGTCCTACCCGATGAAGCTTGGGCTGATCGGCCATTTAGGCGGATCCGAAATAAGGAATCCGGCGAGACAATCACCCTGAAGTCCAGGTTTCCGCGAGTGCCAATCAGCGGCTATTTTGGTGAGACCTTGGTCGTGACGAAGACCAAGAGTGGAGGCACATTGGTCAACGGACTGCCGCTCGGAAAAGCTGGCGATCAAAGACAACTGCCCTCCGTTGGTTCTGTCGTTCACCTCCCCTATGGAACTGACTCAACGGGACCGCTCGGTCCAATTGAGTTTCTCGAAACGCTCTCGCAAAGTCGCGTCGAAGTTTGGGGATCGGAGGTTGTCAAAGAATCAAACGGAGATGTCTCAACGGTCTATTCAGCGGTTCCAACTTCTGGCAAAGACCTTCTCCGTCCCGGCAATCTTCCCGCCTTCAAAGGACTGCGAGGCGACAAGCTGACGGACAAGCTGAACTTTCTGTCGCTGATGCTGGCGTTGTTTGGGGGGACGGCGTCGTTGCCGCACATTCTGATCCGGTACTACACGGTCAAGGACCAGGCGAGTGCTCGGAAGAGCACGATCGTGGGGATCGCCAGCATCGGGTTCTTTTATGTGCTGACGCTGTACATCGGCCTGGGAGCCATGACCAGCGGAGCCTTGGACGTGACCAACAGCAACATGGCCGCTCCGCTGTTGGCCAAGAGTTTTTCTGAGTGGCTGTTCGCCGTCATCAGCGCGATTGCCTTCACGACCGTGCTGGGAACCGTCAGCGGCCTGATCATCGCCGCCAGCGGAGCCGTCGCCCACGACATCTGTGGCAGCCTGCTCAAAATGGAAATGACCGACTACCAAAAAATCCGCATCGCCAAGATCGCCTCGGTCGCCGTCGGCCTGATCGCCATCGTTCTGGGCATCGTGTTCGAGAAAATGAACGTGAGCTACCTCGTCGGCTGGGCATTCTCCCTCGCCGCGTCGGCGAACCTGCCGTCGCTGATCATGCTCATCTTCTGGAAAGGCACGACCAAGCAAGGCATCACCGCGGCGATCACCGTCGGTGTGATCTCGTCACTGAGCTGGATTCTGCTCTCGGCCGACACGTTCAAAGACGTGTATGGCCTCGACCCCGCGAAGGCGCTCGTCCCGTTCAGCCAACCGGGCATCGTGACGATCCCGCTGGGCTTCGCTGTGCTGATCGGCGTCTCCCTGCTGACACCGAAACGAGCAGCGGTTGTGTAAATTTGGAGTGCCCTGGACTCAGAGGGTGCCCCGCACTTCCAAACTTCGGATTGTCGCCATCCGTTGGTCGACTGGTCTCGCGTCGTGTTTTGTGCCTGACCTAAAACCTGTGCATGGAGACGTCACTGCATCGCGAATTGAAGCGACTCGTTTCTGGAGACGAAGCGGCCGAAGAGCAAACGCTCGCCGGTTATCGCATTGACGCGGTCGTGGACGGGCGACTGATCGAAGTGCAGGTGGCGTCGCTGTTCGCGATTCGGCGAAAGATCGCCGACTTGCTCGCACAAGGATTCGAGGTCACGGTCGTCAAACCTCTGACGGCGCGCAAGCAGATTGTTCACCGTCAGCGGCGTGGAGGCGCGGAGATTTCACGTCGTTGGAGTCCGCGCCGACAAAACTTTCCCGATGTCTTCGGCGAACTGGTCCACTTCCTCGGAGCGTTCCCACATCCGAAACTGACGCTGGAACTGCTGCTGATCACCGAAGAAGAATTTCGGATTCCTCGCCCCCAGCGATGGCGACGTTCGCGAGACTTCGCGATTGAAGATCGCTGCCTCATCAGCGTCGAAGGACGGCGCGTGATCCGATCCGCCGAGGATTTGCTCGATCTGTTTTCAGCGACCGTTCAGCAACTCTGTTGCGGGGCACCATTCACAACGGCTGACCTCTCGATCGCTGCCAACGTGCCGCGCTGGTTGGCTCAAAAGATTGCGTTCTGCTTCCGCAAGCTGAACCTCTGGGAAACGATTGGAAAGCAACAGCGAGCTTGGCTGTATCAGCCAGTCCAGCCACGAGCCAAGCCGCGACGACCACGAACCATTCGCAAACGCTCCGCCTAATTCCGCATCGGCAACTTTGACAGCCGAGGGCGACCATCCTCCGACACGCCTACGGACTTTCGCCGCTCTCAGCGGGAGGCGTCCACGAATTCTCCGCACGAAGCGGAAACCATCCGCCTCGACACCGCAAGCTCCCCCCCTCCGGCTTGATCGTTTCTTCCGTTCGCTGCGTGCTCCGCACAGGTTGCCAAACCCGAACAACAACCTCGATTGGCCTGACCGTCAACTCTGTTGCCGCGAGACGCCGTAACGCCGGTATCTTGCGACTCCGTCAGCAAAACGCGGCACGATCGATTCTGTGAGGCACAATTGCGGAGAAGGCTTAGGGCATCGGCCCCCGATATCTGTGTGACCCTGAGCCGTGAATGACGCAACCCGGAGACCGATCGTGAGCCAACACCATCTTCCCATCGAGCACTTCCTGACCAAGCTGGATACGGAGGAGCAAGATCGCTCGGCCGCCAAACGTGAAACCCGCCCGGAGTGGCTGACCCACTTCATCGACAGCATTGCCGACCTGTTCGATCCGCTGATCGGTGTCGCTCGTGTCGGTTTTGACTGCAATTTCGTCGAAGGCTCATGGGTCGTCGGCCTGTACCTCGGCTCGTATGAGATCATCGGCGGCCGGCACGACGGTGAGGCACGGCACATCAACTTCGAGTTCGATCTGCAACAGCTCATGGCGCACTTCAACAAAGTCAGCGAGCTGGTCTGGAGCGCGTTCCCCTCGCCGCGTGACACACGGTCGTCCTGGGCACGCAGCTACGTCACGATCGCTGGAGTCGTCGCCGAGCAATCTGTCCGCTTGCAAGTCTTCAGCGTCCCGCCGGTACATGCCGAGATCGGGATGCGTCGCTATCCCGACGGCCGCTTCGAGCCGGCGTAATCGTGGTGGATGCGTCTCGCATCCGACCGACGCGAGACGCGTCGGCCACGTTCACATCACCCGATCCGCCGCCCAGCAATAGCGGCGGCTGGTGAGAAACTCTTTGAACTCATCCGGTGTCGGCTGGTGGATCGTTTCCGGATTGAACGGCGTGTTCACCGCCTTGAGCACCGCGACGACATCCGCATCGGGATAGCCCACGCCGGAGACCTCGAACCAATCTCCGTTGACGTCGATGATCCGCACCCACTCGCACGAAACGCGCACCTTGCGCAGCATCCGCAATTCACTGCGAGTCCGCTTCAAGAACTCCAGCACGTCTTGGAGTCGCTCTGGTTCGAAGCGATGTTCGGCAATCGCACGACCGAAATTTTTCACGATGCCCTCGACCCAGTCGGGATGAATTCAGTCGGGATGAATCACGTCCTGATCCAGCAGGAGTTGCACGAACTTCTTGGCGATCGGTCCCGCCACCTTGCCACCGGAACCAGCTTGTTCGAGCACGACGACAAATGCAATCCGTGGACGATCCGCCGGGACATAGCCCGCGAACCACGCATGATCGGCACGACCACCACCGATCTCGGCCGTGCCGGTCTTGCCAGCGATCGCGACCTCTTTCAAACGGACGTGCTTGAAGCCGGTCCCCTGCGGGTGCGCGACGACTTGCTCCAAGCCCTCGCGCACGCGAGCGAGTGTTCCGTCCGAAAGATCCCGAAGGCGATGTCGTTCCGGCTCGATCGTCAGGGACGCGTCCGCTTGGCCGGCGGCGTTCAATTCTCGTGCGACATGCGGCGTCACGAGCCAGCCATCATTCGCGATCGCTGCCATCAGCCGAGCGATCTGCAACGGCGTGACCAACAACTGAGATTGCCCGATCGCCAAGCCGAGCGTGTCGCCGTCGTACCACGGTGCTCGCTTTGTCCGACCGGCAGGCTGAGCCGTGCGAGACGATTCGCGATCGTCCCACGGAGAAGCGGGCCGCGTCTCCGACGCACTCACGAGTTCGATCGGTGATGAATCCTTCGTCCGCCCTTTCGGTTCCCGTTCCGGTGGGCGGGGCACATGACCAAACCGCTCGCCGGGAAGATCGACGCCCGTCCGTTCGCCGAAGCCAAATTCGTCGGCCCAATGCACCAACGGCTGTGGGCCAATCGTCTGGGCCGCTTTGAAAAAATAGACGTTGCACGATCGAGCGATCGCCATCTTCAGGTCGGTGCCGTAATGAGCCTGACTGTGGTAGCACCGCAGCTTGTTCGGATCTTTGAGATACCCGATGCACTCGAATTGCCGATCCGGGTCGATGCGACCGCTCTGCAACGCCGCGACTGCCGAGACCGCTTTGAACACCGAGCCAGGGGGCAACTGCATCTGCGTCACTCGCGGAAACATCGGACTCCGCGAGTCGCTGTTCAACGCCTGCCGGACTTCCTCGTTGCCCGACAAGAAGTCGTTGACATCAAACGTCGGAGCAACCGCCGCCGCGAGGACCGCTCCCGTCCGCACGTCGATCGCGACGATGCACCCACCGTGGGGTTGGTTTCCAACCTGCCCGTCCGATGTGTCGGGCCGGTTGAAATCCTGCCCCACGGCTTCTTCCAACAACGCCGTCGCCCGTTCCTGCAACGGGACGGAAAAATTCAGCACAACGTCTCGGCCCGGTTTCGATGGGCAGACAACTTCGGTACGCATGATCGTGCCGTGACGATCACGCACAATTTTCCGCTGACCACGCACGCCGCGCAGCGCGTGTTCGTAGGACTGTTCGATACCGGAACGGCCGATCGCGTCCCCCAGCTGATAGTCCAGCGGATCGCCGTTCGGAAATCGCTCGCGACGAGCCTTCAATTCGTCCGCGTCGATCTCGCCACGGTAGCCAACCAGATGCGGAGCAACCCGGCCATGCGGATAAACGCGACGACTCGTCACGCCAGAGCGGACACCGGGATATTGCTCCGGGTGCGTTTCGATCTCGGCCACCACTTCCAGCGAGACGTCATCAAGCAGCAAGTGATAATCCGATTGCTCCGGGATGCGCAGCGATTCGCGCCGCTCGCGCGTCGGCGTGGTTGTGAGTTCGTGCTTCACGACGTTCCAAACTTGCAGCCAAGTGGGCCAGGTTTCCAATCTGCCCGTCTCTTCGACTTCTTCGAGTTGCCGATCTGGCCGAGCAAGTTGAAAACCTGCCCCACGACGCTCATCAACCAACCGATAAATTCGTTCGACACGTTGCTGTACTCGGCCACGCAGGTCCGCAAGTTTGTCGGAGCCGTGCTCGGTCAGTTCGGCAAGCGACCGCCACAACTCGTCACGGCGAGCGAGAACCTCGACTTTCGCGTGTTCGACTTTTGCTTTGTCGCGGCGTTCGGAACGGTTCAAACGAGACATCGCTTCGTGTCGCAGCCAAGTCTCGTTCGGTGGATCTTCGAGCCACCGGAAGTGGACCAGCAGTTGGTGACGCTCGTCGTCAAACGCCAACACGGTTCCGTCGCTGGCCAGGATGCGACCGTTCCGAGCCGGGATCGCCTCGACCGATTCGATCTCGTGGCGAGTCTCGACCGCGAAGCCCTCGGCGACGATGCATTGCAAGTGGATCAATCGCCCAGCAACGGCGAGCAATGGCAGCGACATCGCCACGAACAGCCAGACCAGACGCACGCCCGGCTCAGCATCGACGTCGAACGCCGAGCCGCCGCGATCCGGACCGCTGTCAAAAATCGGAGTGGGGCGATTACGCATGGTGAAACTCGGAGCGAACTCCCTTGCCAAGCAAATCCGCCGAAACGCGTTAGCGTCCGGTTACTCTGAACCGGGGGCTAGCGCCCACCGGCTGATGAAACAATCTGACGGCCTGACTAGACACAACACAGAAACCGAAACCAATCGCCGCTTCGCCAGCCAGTGTCACCAGCGACGCCATCGTCACCGCAGCACCATCGGACAGGACGCTGTTCAGTCCGCTCGACAACACGAGGCCGGTCCCGATCACCGCGAACTGCCACACGAACCACGCTCCGCGCGAACGAACGTCTTCGTCCGGTCGCAACGACATTGTCAGTGCGGCGGCCAACGTCGCGGCAAGCATCTCGACACCGAATCGTCCGCCGGAGAGGCCATCGGTCAACAATCCGATCAAAGCCGTCCAGGCGATGCCGCGCGAGTCACCGAACCATGTCAGCGCGAGCACGACCGGCAGCCACATCAGCGGCGGCCGGCAGTCACCGATCGCGAGCGAGGTGCCGCACGCCGCTTGCGAGGCAAGGGCGAGGTACGTCGTGATCAGAAGGATGAAGTGTTTCATGTTTGTAGGTTGGACACTCTTGCCCGACAGGGACGGGCAGGAGTGCCCCATCCTTCGGATCAATTCGCCATTCGTTTTGGATTCACCATCGGCCGCACGATGCTGACCGATCTCGCGGTTTGCGGATCAATGGCCGGTTGGACTTCGATGTCCCAGTGAGTCGCGCCGTCGGCCAACTCGGCCCGCGTCACGGTGCCGTAGAACAGTGGAGTCACGAAGCCGCCGGGAGTTTCCAAGGCGAAGACTTCGTCCCCTTCACTGACCGGTTCGGTGGCACGAATCTTGGTGAGCCGACAGGTTTCCTGGCCACTGCCGAGGAGCACGCCGTCGGAACCGAAGACCAAACCGTCTTGAGTCACGCGAGCGAGGCGTGCTCGGCCCGCGAAGCGTTTATCGGTGAGCGGCACCCAAGTGCTCGACCAGTGCCCGACGTGTTGCAACTTGCCGACGACGCAGCTTCCGGCGAAGACCGGCAAATCGGCGGCGAGCCCGCTGTCCTCCCCTTGATCGACCAGCTTGGCGTTCGCGTCGAGCACCAGTGAGGACTCGACCACACCGTTCGTCTTGCCACGATCGAGCAGCCTGCCGCCTCGCCACGACGCGGCGAGTTCGTTGCCGAGCACGTTCGCTTCAACCACCTGCGGCACGATCAGCGGCGGCGGATCGAGCGGACGTCGTTCGTCGTCGTGCCGTTGCAGCGCGAGTAATTTTTTGTCGCGCGTTTGTTGACGAGCAAGTTGTTCGCGACGGAGACTTTTTTGCAGACGGTCGAGTTCGGATTTGAGAGTTGAGATTTGAGATTGCTGTTGTCGCTCGTCGTCGCCGACGAATCGCTGTTGCAGTTGCCGAGCGGCCGACTGTTGCGCGGCAGAGGCGAGCGTCACTCCCGGCTGAAAGCCGTCACGGATTGCGGCCCGCAGCCAACTCTGCACGTTCGGCGGTGCGAAGCCGAGTCCAATCGCGGCGAGCAAGCAGAGAGTGGTGATGAGTTTCGACATCGGCATCGTCTGGTGAGCCGGGCGGCGTCAGTCCCCGGACATGTCTGATCCGCTTCCACTTGTCCGGCGGTTGACGCCGTTCAGCTCGCCTTGTTCAAAGTTGATCGTTCAAAAATCCTTCGCTCCGTCATCGAGGCTCGATCTCCATTGCGACAGGTGGTCAAGGCAGATCGCAGTGCCGCGAGCAACGGTCGTCAGCGGGTCATCGGCGACTCGGACGGGGATGCCGAGTTGCTCGTTCATCAGTTGGTCGAGTCCGCGCAGCAACGCTCCGCCGCCGGTCAGGACGAGGCCGTGATCGACGATGTCGCCGACCAGTTCCGGCTTGCATTGGGCGATGCAGTTCTTGACGCAGTTCAGGATCGCGGTGACTGGCTCACGCAGGGCCTCGCGGATTTCCTCGCTGGTCACAATGGCTTTGCGCGGCACTCCGCTGATCGTGTCGAGGCCGCGGACTTCCATCGTCAGCTCTTGTTCGAGCGGATACGCGCTGCCGATTTGGATTTTGACTTTCTCGGCCGTCGGCGTGCCGATGCGGAGTGAGAACCGTTGCTTGAGGTATTCGACAACCGCTTCATCGAGTTCGTCGCCGGCGACTCGCACGGACTGCGAGACGACGATCTCGCCGAGGCTGAAGATCGCGACGTCGCTGGTCCCACCGCCGATGTCGCAGACCATGCTGGCGATCGGTTCGGAGATCGGCAGGCCGGCTCCGATGCCGGCGGCTTTGGATTCTTCGATGAGATAAACGCGGCCGGCACCGGCTCGTTCGGCGCTGTTGAAGACGGCTCGCTTTTCGACCGGCGTGATGCCGCCGGGGACGGCGATGATGACTCGTGGCTTCAAGCCTCGTGTTTGCCGGGAAGCTTTTTGGATGAAGTACCGGAGCATCGCCTCGCACAGTTCGAAGTCGGTGATGACTCCGTCCTGCAACGGGCGGATGGCGGTGATCGAATCGGGAGTGCGGCCGAGCATCTGCTTGGCCAGCTTGCCGACGGCCGTCCCTTTGCCGAGCACTCGCCGCGTCCCTTTTTCGAGCGCGACGACGGATGGCTCGTTCAGAACGATTCCCTCGCCCTGCACCGAGACCAACGTGTTGGCCGTGCCGAGATCAATGGCGAGGTCGGGGCAGAGAAACCGACGCAGTCGATAAAACATGAGTCTTCCGTGACCGTCATTCGGAGAGGCTCCGGCGATCCAACGCCGAATTCGGGGCGGGTTGTAGTCCTGATCCGCAGCGGTGGACAAGAGGCGTTCGGCGGTGGGCCACTCGGGCCGTTTTCGTCGGAGAAATCGTCTCCCGTGTTTTGGTGGCTGGCGGCGTATTCGGGATTTGCGTTTCTGTGCCGACCTGCCACCATGCGATCAATCACGGGAGATGTGACGACGATGGTCTTTTTTATTTTGGCGTGCGTGGTGCCGGCCTTTCTGGTGTCGGCCGTGGCCACCGGAGCCATGCGTGTCCTCTCGCCGAAGATCGGCTTGATCGATCAGCCAGCGGCTCGGAAAGTTCACAAAGCTCCGACGGCGCTGGGTGGCGGCATCGGGATTTGGCTGGGAGTGGTCCTGCCGTTGGCCGTCGTGCAGTTGGTGGCCTGGCTGGTGCATCGCGGGACTCTGCCCAGCGACTGGATTCCGCCGCAGTTGGCTCGGCATTTGGACGGCGTGCTGTTTCGATCGGGGCAGATGTGGGCGGTGTTGGCGGGCGGAACGGTGTTGTCGATCATGGGTTTGATCGACGACTTGATCGACTTGCCGTGGAAGCCTCGCTTGGCGGTGCAGTTCTGCGTGGCAGCCGCACTGGTCTCAGTCGGAGTTCGCGGAACGGTGTTTCTGGGAATCCCGGCGGCGGAGTTCGCGATCAGCGTGTTGTGGCTCGTCGTGCTGATGAACTCGTTCAACTTCCTCGACAACATGGACGGGCTGTCGTCAGGGATCGCACTGATCGCGTCGATCATCTTTGCCACGATCATGCTGACGTCGCTGTCTGAGCCGCGGTGGCTGGTCGCGGGCGTGTTGCTGGTTCTGGCCGGTTCGCTGCTGGGCTTCTTGTGTCACAACTGGCCGCCGGCTCGAATCTTCATGGGGGACACCGGCAGCTACTTCATCGGCGTGGTGCTGGCGTCGATGGTGGTGCTGGGAACGTTCTACGAACATGGCGGAGCGGCTCAGCATGGCCGGCATGTGATCCTCGCGCCGCTGTGCGTGCTCGCGGTGCCGTTGTACGACTTCGCCTCGGTGCTGCTGATCCGGCTGATGGAGCGGCGAAGTCCTTTCAAGCCGGACAAGAGTCACTTCTCGCATCGCTTGGTGGAGTTGGGCTTGAAGCCGAAGCACGCGGTGCTGACGGTGCATCTCGCGACGCTGACGACGGGACTCGGAGCGTTGTTGCTGTATCGCGTCACCGATTGGTCCGGCGCGTGGCTGGTGATCGCTCTGGTGCTGTGCGTGCTGGCGATCGTCGCGATTTTGGAAACGGTCGCGCGGGGACAAGTCGAGAGTCGAGAGTCGAGAGTCGAGAGTTCGGACTCTTCGTCGGCAACGTCGAGCGAATCGGCCAGGAGGTGACCGATGTCGCACAAGCCACGGGATGCCAAACAGCCGACTCGCCCCTCGTCACCCTCTCACCTAGTCATCGTTTCGTCCCCTCAGAGCCCGATGCTCGCTTGGCTCGCAGCGTTATTCGCGGCTCGCTGGCTGATGCCGACCGAAGGGGCGGCCGAAGGTCTGACGTTGTGGCTGGTGCAGTTGGTGTTGTTCACGGCGGTAGCTCGCGCGGCTTGGGAATGGCGCTGCGGTGAGCAGCGATTTCGCTTCGATGCAATGGATGGCGCGATCGGGTTATTGATCTTGGCTCAAGTGGTTTCCGCGCTGACGGTCGTGTTTGGGGTCGGCAATTCGCGAGCGGCGATCAATGTCGCGTGGGAATGGATCGGCTCTGGTGTCTTGATCTGGATGCAGCGGCAGGAACTGACGTCACTGCGTGTTGTCCGGCAACTGTGTCTCGGGCTGTCGCTGACTGCCGGAGTGCTGGCTGGGTTCGGGCTATGGCAGCACTACGTCGGGTACGACGAAATGAGCCGTGAGTACGACCGGCTCGTCACTGAGCACGATCGTCTGACTGAGCGGCTGCGCGGCGACGGAGTTTCGCCCGTGAGCGTCACGGCTGCGGACGTGCGGAAGCTGGAGTCGTTGCAAGCCGAGATGGCTCGGCAACAAATTCCGATCGAGAAGGCCGCTCGGCAATCGCTGGAACAACGCTTGAAGGGGAGCCGTGAGCCGCTGGGGTTGTTCGCGCTGGCGAACTCGTTCGCGGGATTGCTGATCGTGTTGGGACTGATCCTGGTGGGATTGATGGGTGGCCCGCGCTCTTCGCGGTGGGTGCCGGGATTGCTGGCGGCGACGATCGCGTTTTGCGTCTTGCTGACGAAGAGCCGCACAGCCTGGGTGGGGCTGAGCGTGGGAGTTGGTTGGTGGACGTTGCGGCTGATCGCCGCGCGATGGCGGCGTGCGGACGATTCCACTCGCAAGATGCCTTGGTTGCGGATCGGAACTTGGGTGTTGCTCGGTGCGTGCCTGGTGGGATTTGCGGCTCTGAGCGGTGGATTGGATCAGGCGGTGATTTCGGAAGCTCCGAAGTCGTTGCGTTATCGGCTGGAATTCTGGCAGGCCACCTGGGCCACGATTCGCGAGCACCTCTGGTTCGGAACTGGACCGGGCAACTTTCGAGATTACTACTTGGCTCACAAGCTGCCGGAGTCGAGTGAAGAGATTGCCGATCCACACAATTTTCTGCTCGACGTGTGGGCCAATGCGGGGACGTTGGGGCTGATCGGGGTGTTGGCGTGTGTCGGACTGATGGTGGGACAGGTTTTCAACCTGCCCGGCCAGAAGGGGAACAACGCCGAGCAGGTTGAAAACCTGCCCCACGGAATGGCGTGGACCTCACCAGCAGTCTGGGGTGTCGGGCTGGCGTTTCCGCTGGGCGCGATCGGGATGGAATTCGTCGGGCTTGGGTACGATGAGCGGCTGTGGTGGCTCGGCGGAATTTGGTGGGGGCTGTGGTTGATCGTGTTGGTTTGGTTGCGAACGCGGAATGCCTCCAGCGCGAACAATCTGGAGGTCATTGGTTGGCGGCTGCCGATCGTGTTGGAGGGGGCGAACGTCGCGTTGTTGGTGCATTTGCTGGGAGCGGGCGGGATCGCGATGCCGGCGATCACGCAGTTGTTGTGGCTTGTTTGGGCGATGCGAACGGCCTGTTGGTCGTCGTCGGTTGCCCTCGAAGATGGAAAAACTCCCAGCAAGTCGCTTTGGCCGAGCGTACTGGCCGGACGAATTTCGGCGGTTGGATGTGCGATGGCTGCCGGCGGATTGAGTTTGGTCTGTTTGTGGACGGCGATGATGCCGGAATTACTGTGTCGCACGTCGTTGCAAGCGGGAGATTTCGAGTGGGGACGTCGCCAGATCGAATCGGCTCAGGCCCGGTATCTCGACGCGGTCGAAGCGGACCCGTGGGCCATCGAACCGTGGGAGCGATTGGCGGATCTGAGATTGCAGCGCTGGCAGCAGTCGCAGCTCGATGCCGATTTCGATGCTGCGATTCGTCGCCTACAAGTCGTGAGCGACCGCTTGCCGTTTGCTTCGCGGCCCCTGCGACGGCTGGGACAAGCCTGGTTGTCCCGCTTCGACCGTTCGCATTCGCCAAATCACGCGCGGATCGCTGCCGAGTTTTTGGTCGCCGCGATCGAGCGGTATCCGCAGCATGCGACGCTCTTGTCCGAATGGGCAATCGCCTGCGAGGGGGCGGGTTCGGACGAGAACGCTCGCGAGGCGGCTCGACAATCGATCCGGCAAGACGATATCAACCGAGCGGCAGGCCACACGGACAAATATTTGAATACCGACGTTCGACGGCGAATGGAACGGCTGGCAAGCGGAGACTCGCCAGCGTTCGATGCGAATTGACCCCTTCGCAAGTCGCCATCACAATGCCGTCTTGTTTTTCGAGGTCCGGTGGATTCACCAACGACCTTTGGCGAGAATTGTATTTTTCCCAGTCACGTTTTGAATCGAAAGTCGCGAGATTTGGTCAGCGACCGGCCGCGCGTCAGACGGAGGATTCATGAATTTCCGAGCCATTGCCATCGTCGTGTTCTTGGTCGTCGTGTCCGGCGGACTGATGGTTCATTTCCGTCAGCAAAGTATCACAGAACCCAAGGAGGCTCTCGCAAATGTCGAGGGCATCCCCGTGCCGCCCAAATTTGGCCCCTTCGGAAAGTTGGTCGTGGTGGATGATCCACTATTTGACTTCGGCTTGATGGAACAGGGCCAAAAAGGAAGTCACGAATTCAAGATTCGTAATGACGGCCAAGGGTTTCTGAAACTGGTGGCTCGAAAAGAAGACCACACCTGCCAGTGCACGCTGGGAAGTCTGGGAACCGAGGGTTTGAAACCCGGTGAAGAAACAACGGTCACAATGAATTGGGAAATCCAGAAGCCGGTGACGAACTTCGATCACGCGGCGAAGATTCGCACGGATGATCCCGAAAACCCGGTGACGATGTTTCGAGTCCGAGGGCTGGTTGGCCGGCGGTTGGTGAACAATTCTGGAGGCGAAATGACCATTGGCATGCTCTCGGATACCAAGCTGACCGAACGTGTGTTCGTCATTCACTCGGAGACCGTCGATACGTTCGAAATCACGAAGCTCGAACTCTCAACCCCGCTCATCGACGCCACCTCACGCCAGTTGATTGGAGAAGAGCTGAAGACGGCCACGACTGATCGGGCATCCGAATTATTGGAATTGACGAAGTCGAACCCCGCGATGATGGTAACTCAAGCCAAATTGAAAGAAGAAGTCGCCAAGAATCGACAGGCAAAGGGTGCTGAACCCTTGGAACACAAACACGACCCTGCGGAGCGCCCCAACGACGACTTTTCCAGTAAAAAGCCGGCTGTGAAAAGCGGGCACGAGGTGAAGGTAGTTTTCAATTCGGGATTCTCGATCGGCAAGTTCCGAGAATCGCTGATCATTCACACCAACATTCCTGAGACTCCGCCAATGATGGTTCTCTTCTCAGGCGGCCGAGCGGGACCAGTTCAGATTCTGAGCACACCTGGCATTGGTTGGTCGCCGGAAGATTCCCTGTTGCGATTGGGGAGATTTCGGGCTCAAGAAGGCAAAAAGGCGAAACTGTTGTTCTTCATCAAGAAGTCCGAAACTCCCTGGGAGATTACCGAGGCCAAGCTCTCTCCGTCTTTCATGAAGTTTCAATTGACCAAGGATGAGAATTTCAAAGGCGCGGGACGAGATCGTTACGACTTTCAGCTCGAAATCCCGCCTGGCGAAGCCCCCTTGAGCCTCAGCGGTGAAACGCTTGGCTCCATCATCCTGAACACGACTCACCCGGAAGCCAAACTCATCCGGATCGAAGTGGACTTCACCTCCTATTGATCCTGAGACGAATTCCAGCACATCGTGCGACTCATTCGACACAGTTATCTCTGCTGTTGGCTGACTCGGAGAGTCCGCCGATGAAGGACATTCGCATGAGCCGACTCCGAAACGGACTGGCCGTGAGCCTGCTGAGCATGACGCTCAGCTTCTTGGGAGGCTGCAACGATGCTCCGAATCCTGAGCCGAAAACCGGCAGCATGCCCCAAGTCAAATCGACCGACGCTCTCATGACCTCTTCGGAGACGCCGGATGCGTTGCCGAAGACTTCCCGAACAACCTTTGCCGAGGAAGAATCCGGAGCGACTTCGGACGTGGTGTTGGCGTCCAGCGATCAGCCGAAGTCCGCATCCAAGAAATCGGTCTCGCCCGACAAGCCAATGTTCGACGGTTGGAACGAGCCGGCCTTCGCACTCGTGCTTTCTGGCGAGCAGCACGGTTACTTCGAGCCTTGCGGTTGTGCGGAAAAACAATCCGGAGGCGTGTCGCGGCGGCATGATCTCGTCCAGAAAATTCAAGCCAAAGGTTGGCCAGTGACCGGGCTTGATCTCGGAGGCACCGTCAATCGCAACCGAGCCCAGACGAAACTGAAGTTTCAAACATTCCTCGCCGCGATGCAGGACATGCGATACAGCGTGCTCAATCTCGGCCCCGAAGAATTAAAACTCGGTGCGGCCGACTTGTTGGCCTATCACGCTCCCGATCCGAAAGATCCACAAGCCAGCGTCAGCTTCGTGTCCGCCAACGTGACGCTATTTGGCTCACCAGATTTGGGCACTCCGATTCGGTCAAAAGTGCTGACGCTGGGCAAGCACAAAGTCGGAGTGACCTCGGTACTCGGCACCAGCTTCCGCAAGGAGATCGCTCCGGAAGGCGCGAACGTCGATATCACCATCGACGATCCGGCCGCGGCGCTGCCGGCCGTGCTCAAAGAATTGCAAGCCCAACAACCGGACTTGCTCGTGCTGCTCTCACACGGGACGCTCGCGGAAGGCAAAGCGTTGGCAAAACAGTTTCCGCAATTCGCCGTCGTGCTCTCCTCCGGCGGCGCGGAAGACCCGGAGTTCGACAACCCGCAGAAGGTCGGCGAGACGCTCTTCGTCCAAGTCGGACACAAAGGAAAGTACACTGGTGTGATCGGCTTCTTCCCGGCGGACACTCTGAATCGCCTTCGTTTCGAACTCATCAAATTGACGGAAGAGCGATTTCAAGACTCTCCGAAAATGGTCGAGCACATGCGGTTGTACCAAGACCTGTTGAAAGACTCGGCGCTCGCCGAGACTGAACCGCCGATCAAGCACTCCAGCGGCGCGAAGTTCGTCGGCTCGAAAGCCTGTGGCGAGTGCCACACGAAAGCCTTCGCCGTCTGGGAAAAGAGCGACCACGCGCACGCCTACGACAGCCTTATCAAAGGCCGGCCAGAATTGAAGGACCGCTGGGTCTCGCGCATTAATGATCCGGAATGCCTCGCCTGCCACACGACCGGCTGGCATGCTCAAGATGTCTTGCGATACGCCAGCGGCTTCGAGAGCAAAGCCAAGACACCGCAACTGCTGCACAACGGCTGTGAGAATTGCCACGGCCCCGGCAGCCGGCACATTCAGTTGATTGATGCCGGTGACAAGGCCGCGGCGAACAAAGAGGTCCGCCTGACGCTCGCCGACGCCAAAAAGTCGCACTGCGTCACTTGCCACGACCTCGACAACGATCCGCACTTCAACTCCGCGTCGTTTGACTCCTATTGGGAGAAAATCAAACACGTCGGGCGGGATTAGTGGTGATGCGGGCGTCTCGCCCACGCCGGTGCAGGCGAGACGCCCGCACCACAATTGCGACCGCGCGAGCCGTCCCATAACGTACCGCCCCACGCCGTCGTGGGGCAGGTTTTCAACCTGCCCGTCCGCCTTCTCAGCAGGTTAAAAACTTGCTCCACGTCAGGTTCCCATGAGTAAGATTGAAAAACTGTTGGTGGCGAATCGCTCGGAAATCGCGATTCGCGTCTTCCGCTCGGCCTATGAGTTGGGCATTCGGACCGTCGCGATTTACACACACGAGGATCGCTTCGCTCTGCACCGCTTCAAGGCGGACGAGGCGTATCAGATCGGCAAAAAAGGGGAGCCGATCAAGTCGTACCTCGACATCGCCGCAATCATCGACATCTGCCGCCAGCACGGCATCGACGCCATCCACCCCGGTTACGGCTTTCTCTCCGAGAACCCGAAGCTCGCGCAAGCGTGTGAAGACCACGGCATCACGTTCGTCGGACCGAGCGTCGAGGCATTGCACAAACTCGGCGACAAGACGATCGCTCGCGAAATCGCACAGCAAGCGGGAGTGCCCGTCCTGAGCGGCAGTCAGCGAGCGATCGTGTCTGCCGACGAGGGACTCACACTCGCGAAGTCGCTCGGCTTCCCGGTGATCTTGAAGGCCGCTCATGGCGGTGGCGGACGCGGAATGCGAGTCGTTCGCGACGAGGCCGACTTTGTCGCGCAGTACGAACAGGCGAAACGTGAATCCCTTTCGGCGTTCGGCAGTCCGGACATCTTCATCGAGAAATTCATTCAGCGAGCACGGCACATCGAAGTGCAGTTGCTCGGCGACCAGCACGGCCACCTCGTGCATCTCTTCGAGCGCGACTGCTCGGTGCAGCGACGGCATCAAAAAGTCGTCGAGATCGCCCCCGCTCCGAATCTCGATGCGAAGGTCCGCGAGGCGCTGTGTGAATCAGCAATCAAGATCGGCCAACAGGTCGGCTACTACGCCGCCGGCACGGTCGAATTCCTCGTTGATGCCGACACGAACCAGTTCTTTTTCATCGAGGTCAACCCGCGCATCCAAGTCGAGCACACCGTCACCGAAGAAGTCACCGGCCTCGACGTCGTGAAGTCGCAGATTCTGATCGCTCAGGGCGAACCGCTTTCGGATGAGCGGATCGGCATCCACTCGCAAGCGGACGTGCGGACAACCGGCTTCGCCGTGCAATGCCGAGTCACGACCGAAGACCCGACCAATAATTTTCTGCCCGACTACGGCCGCGTCGCTCACTACCGCAGCGCCGGTGGCATGGGCATTCGATTGGACGCTGGCTCGGCGTTCAGCGGAGCGGTCGTCAATCCGTTTTACGATTCACTGCTCGTGAAGGTGACGGCTCGCGGTCGGCGGTTCGAGGATGCGATCAAGAAGCTCGACCGCTGCCTCGCTGAGTTCCGCGTGCGTGGCGTCAAAACGAACATCCCGTTCCTCGTGAAACTGCTGCGGCACGACACGTTCCAAGCTGGCCTCTGCACGACACGGTTCATCGACGAAACACCGGCACTGTTTCAGTTCCCCAAGCGGCACGACCGAGCGACGAAGCTGCTGACGTATCTCGGCGAAGTCATCGTCAACGGCAATACGCTGTTCGGCGGCCAACGCCCGCAACCCGCGCGGCGCGACCCAGCACCAGTGCCGGACGTCAGCCATCTCAACGCCATTCCACTCGGCACGCGTGACCGACTGCACGATCTCGGCCCAACCAAGTTCGCGACGTGGGTGCGTGAGCAAAAGCAGTTGTTGATGACCGACACGACTTTTCGCGACGCGCATCAATCGCTGCTGGCGACGCGGCTCCGCACGAAAGACTTTCTGGAGATCGCCGAAGCGTACTCGCGGCTTTGCCCGCAACTCTTCTCGCTGGAGATGTGGGGCGGAGCGACCTTCGACACCTCGATGCGATTCCTCAAAGAGTGCCCGTGGCAGCGGCTCGCCGACATGCGTGAGCGGATTCCGAACATCCTCTTTCAGATGCTGCTGCGCGCCTCGAACGCCGTCGGCTACACGAACTACCCGGACAACGTCGTCCGCGAGTTCGTCCACGAAGCCGCCGAATGCGGCATGGACGTGTTCCGCATCTTCGACTCGCTCAACTGCGTGCCGAACATGCAAGTCGCAATGGACGCGGTCCTCTCGACGACACCGAGCCACGGCGTGCGGCCGATCTGCGAGGCGGCGATTTGCTACTCCGGCGACATCACGAATCCCGGCCGCACGAAGTACTCGCTGAAGTACTACCTCGACATGGCCAAGCAGCTCGAAAAAATGGGCGCGCACATCCTGTGCATCAAAGACATGGCCGGCCTGTGCAAGCCGCGAGCGGCTCGCGAACTGGTCCGAGCACTCAAACAAGAGGTCGGCATCCCGATCCACTTCCACACGCACGACACCGGAGGTATCCAGTCGGCGTCGATCTTGATGGCCGCCGAGGAAGACCTCGACATCGCCGACGCCGCGATGGCTCCGATGAGCGGTGGCACCTCGCAGCCGAATCTCAATTCGCTCAGCGAAAGCCTGCGGTTTTCGCCGCGTGAGACCGGATTGAACTCGCAGCACCTCGACGATCTCGCTCTGTATTGGAAAGCGGTGCGACAGTTCTATTCGCCGTTTGAAAGCGAACAGCAGCCAGCCACGACCGATCTGTACTCGCACGAGATGCCCGGCGGGCAATACACGAATCTGTACCAGCAGGCGAAGTCGTTAGGCCTCGCCGGTCAATGGCCGGAAATCTGCAAAGCGTACGCTCAAGTCAACCTGATGGTCGGCGACATCGTGAAGGTCACGCCTAGCTCGAAGGCCGTCGGTGACATGGCGCTGTTCATGGTCGCCAACAAGCTTGCCCCCGAGGCGATTCTCGACGGTGGCCGAGAACTCGCCTTCCCCGAATCGATCATCGAACTGCTCAGCGGCGCGATGGGCTTCCCCGAAGGCGGTTTTCCGCAACGCATTCAGCAATTGATTTTGAAAGACCGCCAGCCGTTCACGACTCGTCCGGGCGAGACGTTGCCCTCCGCCGATTTCGACAAGATCGGCGAAGCGTTGAAAGCCACGCTCAAGCATGAGCCGACCCGCCGTGAGAAGCTCAGCAGCGTGCTGTACCCGAAGGTCTTCGACGATTTTTCCAAACACGTCGCGGCTTACTCGGACACGAGCATCTTCCCGACGCCGGTCTTCTTCTACGGCATGAACACCGGCGAGGAAATTTCGATCGACATCGAATCCGGTAAGACGCTCATCATCAAGTACCTGACGATGAGCGAACCTCACGCCGATGGCTCGCGCAATGTCTTCTTCGAATTGAACGGCCAACCGCGCGACGTGACCGTCATCGACCGTTCGCTGGAACCGACCGAAAAGCACGCCGTCAAAGCCGACCTCGCCGACGCAAACCAAGTCGGAGCCTCAATGCCCGGCATGGTCGTCACCGTCGCCGTTCAACCCGGCGACAGCGTCAAGAAAGGCCAAAAGCTGCTGACCGTCGAAGCCATGAAAATGGAGACCACCATCTCCGCCGAACGCGACGGCAAAATCGCCGACATCCTCGTCAAACCCGGCAGCCAGGTTTCCACCGGCGACCTGCTGCTGAAGTTCGCGTGAATTCACTGACCGACTTCGGGCCACAGATGAAACTCAAGCTCCTCACTTGCTGCGTGCTTTTGACGATTCTGCGGACCACTCTGGCCGATGAGACGGGTTACCAAAAAGACGTCGCCGTTCGCGAAGCGACTCGGCTGGATTGGGTGTTCGCGAACGCGAATCAGAGCGTGACCAATCCGCCCGCCGAATGGCTCGAGGGATACGACTCGACCAAGCAGCGGTACGAACTGTTTGTGCCGGCAACGGCCAAGGCGAAGAATCCGAAAACCAAGGCCAAATCGAAAGCGAAGAACGCCGAACCGGCCGAAGCGGGATTGCCGCTGGTGCTGTTCATTTCGGCGGGAGATCAGCCGGCCGGCTGGAGCCAACTCCAATCGGTTTGCCAGCAAAAGGGGATTGCCTTCGCGAGTCCCTACGGAGCCGGAAATAACACGTCGATGCCCAAACGCATTCGCATCGTGTTCGACGTGCTGGACGACCTGCGGCGGAAGCATCGCATCGACGCCGATCGAACGTACCTCGCCGGCTTTTCGGGCGGCGGACGAGTTGCCTGCGGGATCGCGTTCTCGTTGCCGGAACTTTTCGGCGGAGTGATTCCTGTGTGCGCCAGCGGCGATCTGCGCGACGAACCGTGGCTGCGGCATCGCGCGATCGACCGACTCAGCGTCGCGATGATCACCGGCACGGGCGACTTCAATCGCGGCGAAGTCGAACGCTTTCGCGGCCCGATGCTGGCCGACATGGGGGTCCGTACGAAAGTCACGACCGTCGAGAAACTCGGTCACGGAATTCCCGATGCCAAGACTTTTGCGGACGTCATCGACTGGCTGGATGCCGGTGCGGTGGATCGCCGGCAATTGGCCGTGAAATATCCCGCCAGCCGAATCGGAGCCGACGCGGCACCGACGCGCGAGGAGTGGTCAAAGTTGCTGTTCGTCGAAGGACAGTCGCGGCTCAAGGAGCCGAAGACGCTGTACTCCGGCTTGATGCAACTGCAAGGCGTGATGCAGCGTTGGCCGGACTTGCGTGCCGCGGACGATGCGAAGCAGCTTCTGCTCGACTACGAAGCGCGCCCTGAGAAGCCGTGGGAGGAAGACGACATCGATGAACAGCGTCGGTTTTTGATCGCCCGCGCGCGAGCTTTGGATTCATATGCCACGGGCGAATTGCCGCCGCAGTACGCCAACCAGCGAAAGGAGATGCTGGAGGCGGCCATCAATCTTTGGTCGCTCGTCATTCAAGACGGCCAGGATGACAAGGCGGTCGATGACGGCCAGCGGCGGTTGCCGAAATTAAAGTCCCTGCTGACGGCCGACGGCGATGCGGCGAAGTAGATCGGTCGCCCACGCGTCTACTGTCGTTCCTTCTGAGACAGCTCGGTCAGCAGGTCTTCGACCGATTTGAACTTCTTGCCGGCGGTGAGAACGGTATCAATCTTCTGCCGAGCATCCGGGCCGGTCGTGGGTTCTTCTTCTAACAGATAGACGTTCGCCGACACGCTCGTTTGAACGCTGTCTGCTGCCAGATTCTGAAAGAAACTTGGCAGATCGACATCGTCCAAAGACGACACCGCGATCCGTGCCAACGGAGACACATCGGCCACGACTTCATCCTCAAACGAGAGGTCGTTTAGCGAATCGCTCAGCACCGCGATGACATCACTCATCGACGAGAAGCGATCCTCCGACCGCTTGGCGACCATCTGTCGGAACACCGCGCGAGTCGAACCGGCACGTCCGCGCGAACGGCTCGCAGCGACGGAATCGGCGACTCGCGGTGCGCGAGCAGCTTCATCATCATCGTCTTGCCGCCGTAACAGACTTGTCCCGTCAACAAGTCGCGGCGCTGAATGAGAGGTTTCCCTGTTTGTGAGTTTCCGCGACACAGCGGATGGGTGCCAGGATGTCCGCTGACGTTTTGGCACACAGGCAGGGAGTCGGAGCATGGTCTGGTTACGAATCGAGTTGACCGCCGACGAGCAGCGGATTGTGTTGGATGAGCGCGAGTCGCTTCCGTGTGCGTGTGTGCGACGCAGACGGTGGGCCTTGTGGTTGCGGCACGGTGGTACGAAACGCGAGTCGTTGGAGCAGCACGCCACGATCCTGGCAGGCTTTGTCCACTGCGCCGAATCGCCATTTTAACCGGCGTCAACAATCATTCGAAAGCAAAGACCGAAGCAAATACTTCGTTGATGGTTTCAAGGGACGCATTCAGATTCAGGAGATCGCCCGTGTCTTTGACATCGGTGCCACCGCGTGCCACTCCGCCGCGACCACCGAGACCGAGGTCGTTGCCGGAGTCGCCGAAAACGGAATCGGCTCCCAAGCCGCCGATGAGAGTGTCGTCATCGTCGCCGCCCCTGAGCGTGTCGTTGCCGGCTCCGCCGATGATCGTGTCGCGACCTGTGCCGCCGAGCAGACTGTTTTTCGCGGTGTTGCCGAGGATCTGATCGTCGCCCGTGCCACCGAGGACATTCTCGAAGTTGGGTGCGAATTTGGCGGTGCCCGTCGCGCTCGTTTTGATCGTGCGGTTCGTGTGCATCGCCAGAACGGTTTCACTAGTGAGCTTCACGGTGACGGCGGTCGTCACGTTGCTGAAATCCAGAACGTCGGTGCCCGCCTTCCCGGCTTCGGTGAGCGTGTCGGTTTCGATCGTGTCGGTATCGGCGAAGAGATAGGTGTCGTTCCCCGCGCCGCCGAGCAACTGATCGTCACCATTGCCGCCGTTGAGCACGTCGTTCCCCGCACTACCGTTGAGCAAATCGTTGTTGTCGCCGCCATTCAGCGTTTCGTGACCCGATCCGCCCAGCGCGGTGTCGTTGCCGGGGCCGCCGTTGAAGGTGATGCCGAACGTCGCGACGTTGATCTTACTGGCGTCCAGTTTGTCATCGTTGCCGTTGCCGTGGACGACGATCTGGCCAATGAACTTGTGAAATGCAGGGCTGCCCGCCGAGTTTAGCGACGCATCCAAAATGACGGTGTCTTTGCCGATGCCGCCCGTGATGGTCAGTGAAGCGACATCTTCCAGTGGCCTGGGGGTGATAACGTCCAGGCCGTCGCGTCGAACGACCAAGTTGTTGCCGATCTTCGAAACCGTGACCGTGTTGTCGGTGTTCTCCACCGCGACAGTCAGGTCAAAGACCACTCGATTGACGGTGATGCTGACGCTCTCGGTAAGCGAGTTCACGTTCGGTGTCTTGCCGCTGCCGTTGTCCGTTACGGTGAATTCCAGGTTGTCCATTCCAAAGAGACCGGCCACGGTCTTGTATTTCAATCCCTGAAGTTCCGCGGCTGTCACCACGCCATTCAACTTCACAGCAGTCGTGCCGTCCGCCTTGCAGATGGTCACGAACTCCGGGATCGCCGTGATCTTGTAAGCCAGTGTCTGAGTGGCCTCGTCCACTGCCGTTGTTGAGCCGGGAACGAACGTCAAGCCGGCTAGGTCGAGCGCCACCGCGGTATCGTTGACACTGTCTTCTTCCACATTGATCGTCGGCAACGTGCCGGCCGTCCGCAACGGCACATCGTTGACGGGCTTGATCGTGATCTTGAAGGTCTGCGCCGCGCTGAGATTGGCATCGGGAGCCGTCCCGCCGCCGTTGTCATGCAGTCGCACCGTGACGTTCGCCACTCCACTGGTGTTCAACTTCGGCGTGTAAGTCAGCGTCCCGTTGGCTGCGATCGAAGGTTGCACGGCGAACAGCCCGTGGTTGTCGTTGCTGAATTGGAAATCGAGCGACTGGCTCGATTCATTCGCCGCCCCCGCACTGATCAGCGTCGCCCAGTTCACGACCGTCGTCGCGACATCCTCGTTCGTCGATTGATCCGCTCCCTTCTTAAAGCTGGGAGCATCATTCACCGAAGTCACATTGATCGTGAAGGTCTGCGCCGCGCTCGTATCGACGCCACCGCTGGTCACTCCGCCGTTGTCCTTGATCTTCACATTGACGTTCGCGGTGCCGTTCTGATGCGGATTCAACGTGTAGGTCAACACCCCCGCCGCCGAAATCGCCGGAGCCGTTTTGAACAACGCCGCATTGTCGTTCGTCACTAGGAAGCTCAACTTCTGAGAGGCTTCATTCGCCGGACCTTTGCTGAGATTCGTGGCAAAGCTATTCACGGCCGTAGGTGCCGCTAAAGAATTCTCCAACATGGAAGGCGTCGTGTTCGCCAATGTAAAACTCGGCACGTCGTTCACCGCCGTCACCGTGATGATGAAGTTCGCCGCTGTGCTGGTGTCTTTGCCTCCGCCGTTTGTGCCGGCGTCATCCTTCAGGAGCACGGTCACCTTCGCCGAACCGTTCGCATTGGCGGCGGGCGTGTAGGTCAGCACGCCCGCAGGTGAGACCATCGGCTGCGCGCTGAACAGCGAGTTGTTGTTGTTGTTTGTCACCACGAAGTTCGCGGCCTGACCGACGTCACCCGCTCCGGCGCTGATTGCCGTGGCCCAGTTTGCGACCGTCTTCGAGCCAGCGTCTTCGAGACCGGTCTGATTCACTCCCTTGGTGAAACTGGGAATCTTGTTCAAGCCAGTCAGCGTGATTGTGAAAGTTTGATTCGCACTCGTATCGACGTTGGGGGCGTCGCCACCACCACTGTCGTGAAGTCGTACGGTCACGGTCGCAGTCCCGGTCGTCGGTACGACCACCTGGGGAGTAAACATCAGATTGCCGGTGCTGGGGTCGATCGTGGGGAGTCCGTTCGTCGCGAACAACGCATCGTTGTCCGTGGTCATCACGAAGCTCAGGGCTTGGCCCGCTTCGTTGGTCGGACCTCGGCTGATGTTGGTCGCCTAACCCAACACCGTTTTCTGCACGCCATCGCCCGGCCGGCCCACATTGGCTCCGCCCGTAAAACTGGGAATGTCATTGACCGCGGTGACCATGAAAGTCACGTTCGCCGTGCTCGTCAGGAAGGCGTTCGCGCCGATGGTCGTGCCGTCGTCTTGCAACGTGTAGGTGAAACTGGCCAAGCCGTGGAAGTTGTCCGTCGGAGTGAATTCCAAGTTCGTGCCGTTGATCGTCACCGTCCCGCCCACTGGGTCGCTCACCGCCGTGATGGTCAACGTCTGGCCGATCTCGTTGGATGGTCCTTTGACATCGTTGACCAGTAGATCGGCAAACGCAATCACTCGCACGCCGCTGTCTTCCGCAACGCTCGTCAACGTGTCAGTCACTCCCGTCGGAGCGGCGTTCACTTCGGTGACGTTGATGGTCACTGTGGCGGTGTCGAGCCGCGCCGTTCCCGGACCTCTGTCGCTGACCCGCATCGTCAATGACACCGACGAGGGCGATGATAACGTGACCATGTTCGTCTGGTCCGCAATCGTGATCGCGCCTGTCGAGGAGTGGATGGCGAAGATCTCCTGACTGTTTCCCGCCGTAATGCTGTAACTCAACGTCTTGGTCGCGTCGGCGTCCGTCGCCGTCAGCGTCCCGATCGAACTCCCGTTGGCCGAGTTTTCCGCGATGCTCAAGCTGACATCGTTGAGCACCGGATCGAACTCATTCACGTCAATCAGATTGATCGTCACCGTCGCCGCTTCGGTGCGAGCGGATCCTGGTCCACCGTCGCTGACTTGAACCGTCAGCGTCACCGACGGGATTAACTCGCGATCCAAATTCGTTTGGTCGGCCACGGTGATTTCACCGGTTGACGAGTTGATCGCAAAGATGCCCAGGCTATTGCCGCCGGTGATCGAATAGCTCAACCCGCCGTTCGTGGTGTCGCCGTCTGAGCCGCTGACGCTGCCGACCGACGTCAGGTTCGCCGAGTTTTCGGCCACGGTGAACGGCCCGCCGCTCACCGTTGGGTTGAACTCATTCACGTCGGTGAGATTGATCACTACTGTCTGAGCCGCCGACGTCTGCACTCCGTCCGAAACCGTGACGGACAGCGTGAAGCTGGTAGTCTGCTCGCGATCGAAATCGCCGGCATCGTTGACCGTGATCGCACCCGTCGAGCCATTGATCGCGAACGGCAACGTCGAGTCGCCGTCTTTGTCCGTGTTCCCCACCGTGATCGTCCAGTTTTGGAACGTCGTCGTCGTGACATCGCCGTCCGTCGCCAGCACCGTCCCCACCGCTGTTGTGGTCGCGCTGTTCTCCGCCACGCTGAAGCTCTGACTGGCCGTCACCACCGGATTCACGTCGTTCACGTCTGTGAGATTGACTGCCACCGATTGAACGGCCGAGGTCTGCATGCCGTCCGAGACACTCATGACCCTCAATTTTCAGACCTCTGAGCAACGTCTCATTCATGGCCGCGTGAGCAGGGCAATTGCACATGAAGTCACGAACTGAAGAGGACTTGCAGGAGATAGTCCTCGTCGCTGGCGGCGATGAGTCGTTTGTTTTTGACACCGATTTTGTGGGTGAGGTTGTTTTTGAGCAGGCTCAGTCCGGCTCGGCGGAGCAGG
>CAMAWN010000078.1 GCA_945861865.1 Candidatus Kuenenia stuttgartensis
AAACTATGGTCCACCGATCCGCCCTACGAGCACAACGGACGCTTCTGGCAATTCAAGCTGCGAGACAACGTCGATCAAGAGAGTCTGATCGGGTTCATTCATCGTCCGCTTCAGCAGCCGCATCCCCCGATCTCTGTGCCGGGCATGAGTCGCGACTCGTACAGCATGAAATTCGCGGGACAGCGCGGCTATCAGCCGTTCGCGCACTGCCTCGTGACCGGCAACGTCGTGGCGGATATGTGGCAGACCTACGCGAACGCGGCGCAGGCCGCCGGTCGAGTCCCGCAGCGTTCCGACTTCAAAGTCTCGCGATCCATCTTTCTGGCCGACACGACCCAAGAAGCGGTCGCCAAAGCACGCTCGAATTCTCTCGGCAAGAACTACGAGTACATCGGCGGGCTGTTCGACAAAGGACTCGGCCGGCGAATCTACAAACGCGATCTCGACATGCCGAACTCCGAGTGCAACCTCGACTTCCTGATGACCGAACAGATCATCGCCGGAGACGTGGATGAAGTGCTGCGCCGGTTGCTGCAACTGATCGAAGAGACCGGCACGTTCGGCACGCTGGTTTTGATGAGCTACGACTGGGACGACAAAGCGAGCTGGGTCCACAGCATGGAGCTCTTCGCGAAAGAACTGATGCCGGCACTCAACAGAGCCGTTTGCGGAGCGGGAACGTGATTATTGAGTCCCACGCCCGGTCTGTCATTGTTCGGACGTAGATGTCCGCGATTCGGCCTCAGCCGAGGAGATCAACGACTCATGAGCCGTCTGTTTCCCGCCCGTGAAATCGCGAACATCGGAACCAAACTCTTCGCCGCCGCTGGGGCCGGCGAAACGGAATCCCGTATCGCCACCGAGTCGCTGATCACCAGCAGTCTGATGGGACACGACTCGCACGGGGCCATCCGGATTCCAGAGTACCTTGGATTTGTGGCGAAAGGGTTGATCGTCCCCGATGCACCGCTGACGGTCGAACGCACCGGACCGACGACCGCGCGCGTGGATTGCGGTCGTGGTTTTGGAGCCGTGGGTGCCGAGCAGGCGATTCGCGTTGGGATTGAGATCGCGCGCGAACAGCGGACGGCGTGTGTGATCACTCGACGCTGCAATCATGTCGGACGGCTGGGTGCCTACGTTCAACAAGCGGCGGACTGCGGACTGATCGCGTTGGCGACCTGCAACTCGCCGATCTATGGGCATGATGTTCTGCCGTTCGGAGGTCGCGACGGGCGATTGGGAACCAACCCGATCGCATACGGGGTGCCGACCGGCGGCGATCCGCTCGTCGCCGATTTTTCGACGTCGGTCGCGCCGGAGGGGAAGATTCGGTTCGCTCGTAACGAGGGAAGGCCTGTCCCCGACGGCTGGATTCGCGATGCGCACGGTCAACCGACGAACGATCCGAATGCGTTCTACGGCCCGCCGCGCGGAGGCATCTTGCCGCTGGGTGGCAGCGCGGGACACAAAGGCTTCGCACTGAGTCTGCTCGTCGAGATTCTCGGCAGCGCGCTGGCGGGAGTTGGCTCGCAAGACAAAGAGGTCTTCGGGAACGGCGTCTGTTTCATCGTGATCGATCCGTCGGCCTTCTGTCCCCTCGAAGAGTTCCGGCGGCTGATGGACGAAACGGTCGCGTACATGAAATCGTCGCAGCCCGCGCCGGGCGTCGATGAAGTCCTGGTTCCGGGTGAGCTCGAATTCCGCACGCTGCGAAAGCGAGAGCGGGACGGCATCCCCGTCGACGATGCGACTCTTGCCGCCCTCAGAGATCACGCCGAACGGATGCAAGTCGATGTCGATGGTTTTCTCCTTCCGAAAGGCGCGGCATGACCAATGCGCACCCGCTGCGACTCGGCATGTTCGTGATGCCGATCCATGATCCCGCGAAGCCGCTGGCTCAGTGCATCGACGAAGATTTGGAGCTGGCCGTCAAATGCGAGGAACTCGGATTCGATGACTTCTGGGTCGGCGAGCATCATTCGTCGAGCGTCGAGAACATCGTCATGCCGGAGATCTTTCTGGCGAAGGTGCTCGGCCTGACGAAGCGGATTCGAGTCGGGCCGGCTCCGGTCTGCTTGCAGTATCACCATCCGGTGCATGTCGCTGGGCGGCTGGCGTTTCTCGATCACCTGTCGCACGGACGGCTCAATGTCTGCTTCGGGCCGGGAGCCATTCCGACCGACATGGAAATCTTCGGAGCTCACCCCAAGGACACGGCCGCTCGTGTCTCCGAAGCGATCGACATGATCCTGAAGTTGTGGCAGGGCGAAGTCCCCATCGACATCGAGGGTCAGTTCTGGAACGTGCGGATGAAAGACCATCTGCATCCTCGGTTTGGTGTCGGGCATCTCCACAAACCGTTTCAGCAGCCTCACCCACCGATCTATGTTCCGAGCATCAGCCGCTCCTCGGCCGGTTTGCAGAAGGCGGCCGAGCGGGGCTTCCGCTTCATCAGTCATCACATGCTCCACGCGGACACGCTGGCCGAGCAGTGGCAAACGTACTCGCAAGCCGCCGCGACCGCTGGCCGGATCGCTCATCCGTCCGACTGGGCCGTGTCCCGCAATGTCTTCGTTGCGGATTCGACGGACGAGGCGCGGCGGCTCGCCCGAACAAACTCGCTCGGCTCGTGCCTCCAGTACATCCTCGATTTGACGCGAGCGACAGCACCCAACGGCGTCGCAATGTGGAAGCGCGACGCTTCGCAAAGTGACTCGGATTGCAACCTGGACTACCTTCTCAATGAGGTCGTCATCGCCGGAGATCCCGATCACGTGGCCTCTCAGTTGGTGCAACTCCGCGAGCGGATCGGCTCTTTCGGCTCGCTGGTGCTGGTGGCCCACGATTGGGACGATCGCCAGCGCTGGCTGCGCAGCCTGGAGTTGTTCGCCGCGGAGGTCGTACCACGCTTCAATGCCACACTAACCCGACGCGTGAGCGAGGGCGAACGCTTCACATGACTGCGACTTCGGAACGTCTTGGAGCGTTCGCCCTCGCTGACGCTTCGGGTTACTTTTGAAACGGTCGTCAATCAATTTTGAAAAGGACATCATGATCAGCACGCACATCAACAAAATGCGGGACAAGCTGCGAGCCGGTGAGATCGTTCTCGGCGCGGGGATTACGACAACCGATTCCACCGTCACCGAAGCCCTGGCGGGCAGCGTCGACTTCGTCTGGATCGACTTGGAACACAACGCAATGACGACCGAGTCGATGCTCGGTCACTTGATCGCCGCTCGCGCCGGCGGCATCGCCGCGATCGTTCGTGTTCCGAACAACGACGTCGCCTGGATCAAGCGTGTGCTGGATTCGGGCGCGGAGGGAATCATTCTGCCGCGATCCTACTCCGCGAAAGAAGTGGCCGACTTCGTGTCCGCCTGCCGGTATCCGCCGCTGGGTACGCGCGGCTTCGGACCAAGACGCCCCATGCAATACGGCCGAATGGAGCAGCAGGCATATCTGGCTCAGGCCAATCGCGACATCTTCGTCACGGCTCAAGTCGAAACCGTCGAACTGCTGGCCGAGATCGACGAGGTGCTCAAGATCGAAGGACTCGATTCGCTGGTGATGGGACCGCAAGACCTGTCGGGATCGATGGGACGTCTCGGCCAGACCACTCATCCGGAAGTCCTGGATGCAATCCGAACCATCGCCAAGAAGGCGAAGGCCGCCGGCAAGTTCTTGGGCTCTGGGTTGGGAGCGAATCCCCAATTCGCGAAGACGCTGATTGAATGCGGCGTCCAATGGATGCAGGCGGGCAATGACTTCGAATACATGATCAAAGGTTGCGACCGCACCTTCCGCGAAATCCGCAGCAGCGATTCGTAGGAACGAGGCGCCGGCCTCAAGGTCTGAGCTGGCATCCGTTCTCGATATGGAAGTCTGGCTGCACGTCGAACGGAATTGACCTGTTTTGTCGTTCCGGCCTAGAACCCCGCCCCTTCCGGTTCCCGTCTGAGCCACTCTGGCTGATCCCCTTCCCATCTTCTTTTCGGTCCGTCCGCACGATGCGGTTTTCGTCCATCATTCACCTGTTGGCATTGGTGCTGTTGTGCTGCGGCGTGCTCGCCTGTGAGAGCATTCCGTTCGGACGTTCGTCGATGCAGCACGCCACCGCTTTCAAACTGCCGTCGCTTGCAGCGCCACGCGATTCGGTGGAGGTGGACATCGTCTTTGTGGATCGGCCGGTCAGTGACCCGCTGCTGGGAAAGATGCTGTGGCGAGAAGTCGATCAGGTCGGAACGCTCTCCGCCGAACAACGCGCCGCGCTTCGCGAAGCGGGCATCTTGGTCGGGCATGTCGGATCGTCGCCACCGGATGCTTTGCAAGCGTTGCTCAACCTGACGGATGAGAATCAAGAGCGTCAGCGGCGTGAGGCCAACGGCATCCCGACAACTGCCGCGCGACGTGTCGCTCTACCAGCCGGTTCCGACACAGAAGTCTGGTCGAATGAAGCGGTCGCTCAACGAATCGTGACTCTGCCGGAAGGTAAGACATTGGACTTGGCCAACCTGCGCGGCCTCTTACGATTGCGGGCCGAACGGAGCCAGGATGGCTGGGCACGGCTCGACTTCACTCCAGAGTTGCATCACGGTCAGACGGGCACTCGCCCCTTCGCGACGGCGACCGGCTGGATGTATCGCACCACTCAAGAGGTCATCCCCTGCTTCGCTCAGCAATTCTCCGCCACCCTGAACATCGGTGAGATGCTCGTGCTGACCTGCGACCGCGATCGCCCCGGAACTTTGGGCCAAAGCCTGTTCCAGTTCGAGGACAGTACCGGTTCCAAACAACGACTTGTTGTCGTGCGTCTGGCCGAACTGCGCGAGATCGCTCCCAAGCGAGTGCGAACCGAGTAGTTCGGGCTCGTTGGTCGTGGACGCGTTCGAGTCTTGACCGCGATTTGTCGGGTCACGATCGCTGACACTTGAAGTTGGGACTGTTGACCGACTGAAATCCTCGCGGCCATTCACGATCGAACGCGGTCGACACCTCCAATCGCGAAGGACTTCCGATGAAAACCCGTCCCCTGGTTCTGTTGGTCGTGTTGCTGTTGCTGTGGATGTTGCTGTGGATGTTGCTGTTGCCGGTGCTCGCTCAGGCCGAGCCACCGAAGCCTCGCGAGTTTTCGACGTTGGTGGCTCACTGGGCAGAGTATGCCGATCCGGATTACCTGCCGTTCCTCACGGACGCGAAGCCGGACATCGCTCAGGTCGGTTTCTACGGCGCTCACTTCTGGAGCCTGGCACACACGCCGCACGGCAAAGGTTATCCAGCTCACTTTCCGATGGTCGGGTTGAACGAGAATCGTGACTGGCTGCGAAATCTCAACCGCGAGATTCATCAGCGCGGCATCAAAGTCGTCGGGCACATCAACGTGAAGTTCCTCGTCGGCGATCCCGACAGCCCGCCGATTCCGGCCACGAAGACGAAGCCTGCCGAACCTGGGGGGCCACGCGGTTTCTTCAAGTTCTACCGCGAGCTGTGGAACGAGGAATGGCTCGGCCCAAAACCGGTCGCGGACCCTTTGGAACTGCTGGAAGTCGATGCCGAGGGGAAACCGATCACGAACAATAACTACAGCATCGGCGGCATGAAGGAATACTGGGGCTGCCTCAACAACCCGCACTGGCGAACGGTGCTGAAAGCCTGGACGAAACACGGCGTCGCATTGGGTTGCGACGGGTTCATCATCAACTACTTCTACCGACATGACTGTTTGTGTCCGCACTGCGTGGCGACGTTCAAGGAGTATCTGGCCGAACGGTTCACTGCCGAGGAATTGAACTCCACATTTGAAATTTCAGATCTCAAATCGCACCGCTTTACCGAGATCGTCAGTTGGCACAAGCCGGAGGAATCGACGCCGCTGCGACGCGAGATGCTGCGGTTCTCGCAGGTCGCCAACAAGGCGGCCTTCGATGATGTGTTCGTGAAGTACGGACGCTCGTTGAAGCCGGACCTGCTCGTTGCTCAATGGAATCATCTAGGCAACTTCAACCAGCTCAGTGGCGACGAACGTTGCCTGCTCCCCTCCGAGTCCTGGGGCCGCGACGAAAACTATCTCTGGTACAGCACGGGGGCAGCCGCGTACTTCACCGACTTGGCCGAAGGCAACCTTGGCGAAGGGACGTTGCAAGCCCGCTACATCCGCGGCTCGTTTGGCAACAAGCCGTTCACGCTCGGAAAGTACGAGAGCACTCGGACCCGCGTCGCGATTTCTGAACTAGCCGCCAACTGCGGAGCGCCGATGGGCTTTTACACCCGCTTCAAAGACCCGGAAGCTCGTGCGGAAATTGTGCGCTACTACCAGTTCCTCAAGCGGCACGACGACCTGTTTCGCTGGCACCAGCCGCATCACGAGAGCGTGCTGTTGTTTCCTCGCCGAGCAATCCACAACGGCGACGTCCGGCCGCTCGCCCGTTTTCGAGAGATCGGTGTGCAAATGCTCGACAAGCACATGCTGTTCGACATTCTCCCAGATGACGCCGTCTCACCAGAATTGTCCAGCCGCTACCGCCAAATCATCAGTGTGGAGGCCGAGACTCCACCACCGCCGCACGTTGGCGGACGAGTGCATTTCACCAATGCCCCGAAGACCGTGCGAGTCTCGTTGACGAAGCATCCGCAGCGCGACGAATTCGCGATTCATCTCGTGAACTACAACCGCATCGAACCGGCCGAGAAGCACAGCGCTGGCCGAGGCATCCAAGACGAAAAGCCAATCCCCGTCGAAGGCCTTGCCAGCTCGTTCACATTTCCCAGAGGTGCCGCCGTCACGGCCGAGTTTCTCACGCCGGAAAGCCCCGAACCTGTCGCGATGAAGATCGAACTCAGCAGAGGTCAGGTCAACTTTGTCGTGCCGAAGTTTCTCGTGTACGGTGTCGTCCGAATCCGTCTCGACACCACCGGAACACCTTGAAAGCTGATGCCTCATGAGAATCCTGCTGACCGCTGGCCCGACACGAGAGTACTTGGACGACGTGCGATATCTCTCGAACGCCAGCAGTGGCCGTATGGGTTACGCGCTCGCGGCGGAAGCGGTGGAGCGTGGACATCAAGTCGTCTTGGTTTCGGGGCCGGTGGAGCTGGCTCCGCCGAAAGGCTGCGAAGTTCGGCTCGTGCAGACAAC
Source organism: Candidatus Kuenenia stuttgartensis (assembly GCA_945861865.1). Lineage (GTDB taxonomy): Bacteria > Planctomycetota > Planctomycetia > Planctomycetales > Planctomycetaceae > SXKJ01. The sequence goes on from CAMAWN010000078.1 coordinate 7,139, forward strand.
CGAAGAAATGCGGATTGCGTGCGAGCAAGCGTTTCCGTCGTGCGACGGTGTGATCGCGGCGGCGGCGGTGTGTGACTACAAGCCTTCGCAACGAGTCACCGGCAAGATGTCGAAGACCGGCGAGCCGCTAACGATTGAGTTGATTGAAACCGACGACGTTCTCGCCGGTCTGGGACAAGAAAAGAACGGCCGCTGGATCGTGGGCTTCGCGCTCGAAGCTACGAACTCGCGAGAGAACGCGCTGCAAAAGCTGCGAGCCAAGAATTGCGACGTTGTCGTGCTCAACGATCCCAGCGCGATCGGATCAGCGACGAACTCCGTCGAACTGATCGACGAGAGCGGTCAGCCGATTGAAAGCTGGAACGGCTCGAAGGAAGCGGTCGCTCGTGAGCTGCTGAACTGGATCGAGCGGCGGTGGAAGTGAGCGGATCAAACAAAAAGACCCCGGCTGTTCAAGCCGGGGTCACTCGAAAATTCATTGGCACCGTGATCCGTCGCGATTACTTGCTGACCAACTGAGTTGCCGTTGGTTTGGCGACGACGGGAGTCCACTCGGAATCGAGGCTGGGAACTCGACGAGTCACGCTGGCCTTTGCGAGTTTGGCGTGGAACGGAATTCGCGTCCGCTGCGGTTCGGCTTGCCAAGCGATCTTGGCGTCCAGATTCAGAGTCGGCAGTCGCCGGCGAATCAGGGTCTCTTTGTTGTCGTCAGTGTTCTCTTTGACGGGGTTGTTGTTTTCAAGAGGCTCTTCAAATTTCGGCTTTGCGGGAGCCGACTCCGGTTGCGATTCAAATTCGTCGATGGCTGATTTGGTGGGAGCCTTCTTCTTCAAGATGATTGGCTCGTCGTTGCCCAAATCTTCATTGGCTCGCGTCCCTCGCGAGCGTGTGCCGGTGCCAAGCCCGTCGATGCTGGTCGCTCCGGCCGGAGAAGCTCCGCCGCGACCAGTGTTTTGAATAGTCGGAGCTGGATCCGTCGTCGGTTCACCGGGCTTCTTCCAAGCGGATCGACCGTTGGTCGCCGGAGTCGTCGCGGGTGCGGGAGACGGCGAACATCCACTGAGGCATCCGCTGTTCGAGACATATGAAGCTCCGCCACACGGTCCGCATGAAGGAGACACTGGTGTGCAACCGTAGCTTGGTTGGGCGTAGCTCACCGGAACGTAATAGCTCGTCGAGCAGGAAGAGCAGCCAGAGGGATAACCGTATGACATCGGTGCCGAGCGAACGTAAACCGGCCGAGAATACGTGACGACATACGGCGAGTAACCGTATCCATAGGCCGGATAGCGAACCGGGCCGAAGACGACGTCGAAGGCCCAAGGGATGATTCCGGCTTGGCTCGCCGAGGCGATTCCCATCGTCAACAGGAACGCTGAAAGGCACGCAATCCGTCGCAGACCAAGATTCACTGTCATGGCATTTCTCGCTAAGGTTCGATGGTTGATTGGCCCGGTTCCAACGCAGGCAGCGGACGCATCTTCTACCGCTCGCGGTGGAAAAGTCAAACTTCGGCAAACCTTATGGCTCTCCCGCAGTTTGTGAAGTTTCACAGTCTTCTCCAAATCGTCGAGTCGTTTTGCGGAGCGAAACCGGCTCGCATTCGGACGCTCGACCGAGACAGCGAAGGCTTCAGTGGAGCTGTCGTGCTGCGAGTCGTCGTCCAAGAGACCCCGCAAGCTCCGGAGATTGAATACTGCCTGCGCGGCTGGCCGCCCGACAGCTTGCCGTGCGAGCGGTTGCTGGGACTGCATCGACTGCTGGAGCACATTCACAAGTGCGGTGTCAGGCAGGTGCCGGTTCCGCTGCGCAGCAAATTCGGGACGACGATTTATGCGGAGGCGAGTCAGTTCTGGCAACTCGAACCGTGGCTGCCCGGCGTTGCGGATTTCAGTTCTGATCCCAGCGACGCGCGGCTGCGAAATGCGCTGATGGTTCTGGCTCAGTGGCACGAAGCGGCCTCGCAGTTTGAGCCACGAGAATCGGAGGCAATCTGGTTCAAGAGCTTCGCGGCGGCGAATTCACCGACGGTTGCCGATCGGTTGGATCGCGTCGAACGATTTCAAAAACAGGATGTCACCAAGCTGCAGCAACTGCTCATGCAGTCGAGTCCACTGCCGTTGTGGGAGGCCGAGTTCGGTGAACTGGTCGATGTTTCGCGGAGGATTCTCGACCGCTTCCAATTGGCCTCCGATCGTGTTGCCGAGGAATTGTCGTTCTTTCGCAATCTTCGGTTCCGATTACATCCGTGCCTGCGCGATGTCTGGCACGATCATGTGCTGTTCGCGGGAGACACGGTCACGGGACTGATCGACCCGAGCGCGGCTCGTTCGGAAACCCCCGCGACGGATCTGGCGAGACTGCTCGGCAGCTTGCTGGGGGACAACAACGACCGTTGGGAAGTGGCGATCGCGGCCTATCAGAGCGTGCGACCGCTGTCCGATCGTGAGGCCAAGCTGGCTCGCGTCATCGACCAAAGCACAGTGCTGTTGAGCGGGATGACGTGGCTCGAACGCCTGTTCGTGCATCGGCTGAGTTATTCGAATCCGCCGCGAGTGCTCGATCGTTTGCGACAAATTACTTCACGCCTAGATCGCCTGGCGAGTCGACTTCATCCGAGTGGATGATGCTTTTCGGCACCATCGTCGCGCAATCGATTGCTTCGCCACTCTCGGCCCAACTCGCAGATTGCGTCGAGATTTTTGACTCACGCCCGGACTTCCGCAGAGATGTGCAACGCGAGATCAGTGCCTCTGGGTGCGTTGGACGGACGGTCCAGTCGCCACTCCGAGAATTTTCGCGGCCCGCTCGCGTTTCGTCTCACAGTGCGGCAACCACAAGGCGATGCTCGTCTGCGGTCAACTCGATTCGTAACCAGGCCATGCTCAGACTCCCGGCTTGTGTGCCAAAACGTCAGCGGACATCCTGGCACCCATCCGCTTTGTCGCGGAAACTCACAAACAGGGAAACATCTCATTCAGCGCCGACAACCGAAGATGCTTGCCTCTGCATCGTACATCACAGAAGCTGGGCGGCTCGTGACGAATCGCGGTATGCTGCCATACGGGGGTCTTCGGATGGGACGATTCTGGTTCATCAATACTCTGTTAGTGATCTTGGTTTTTCTGAGACTTTGTTCGGCGGAGTCTCCGAATTCAATGCCGTATTCCGACGTCGTGTTGCAGGATCGGCCAGTGGCTTATTGGCGGATGGATGACAATCTCTTTGAGGTGCATCCGAAGTCGCTGGGACATGGCATCATGGCTCGCGGAGTGCCGTCGCGTTTGTTCGACGATGACAATTTAAACGATGCCAGTGCCGCCTCGAAGGGCTACGTTCGAGCAGATCAGGTCGGACCGAGGCCGCTGAAGTTTGTGAACTTCGAGGCGGACAATCAGGCGGCCGTGTTCGAATCGCCGGCCGTCATCAAAGTGTCTGATCCGGGTGAGCAAAGTCTGCTCGACTTCGAGTTGGGGGATTCGATCACTCTCGAAGCGTGGGTGCTGGTCAGGAAGCTTGGCGACGGGCAGCAGATGTATGTCGTTGGCAAAGGTCGCACGAAGAATGCGGGAGTTGCTGAGGACAATCAGAACTACGCCTTGCGATTGGCCGGCAAGAAGGGTGACGCCTGCGTCACGTTCTTGTTCCGCAGCGAAGACAACCGCAAAGGCAAGTCTGAGGACTATCACCGCTGGACCTCGAAGACCGGCTTCGATATCGACACCGGCTGGCATCACATCGCGACCAGCTACACGTTCGGCAAGCCGGAGTCGATTCGCGGCTACATCGATGGCAAGTCACTCGATGGCGAATGGGACTTCGGCGGAGCGACGACCGAAGCTCCGGTCGTCGACGATGACGAACTCTGGATCGGCTCGGCCGTCGCGCTGAGTGCGGGCAACAGTTTTCATGGCTCGATCGACGAGGTCGCGATCTATCGCACCGCACTTCCGGCCGAACGGATCGCGGCGCGGTTTCAAGTGCTGCAACCGAAGCCGTACATCACGACGCTCGACCCGCCGAAGGACGGAGTGCTCGTCGAAGTCTTCGAGGGCATTCCCGACAAACTGAGTTGGGACTTCATCGCGCCGGCACCGACCGAGCGATACACCGAACCGGCGTTCGCTCTGGCTGAGATCGCTCACAAGTATTCGCCGCTGGGAGTGCGAGCCGACCGCTCGAATCCGTTCGTCGTGCGAGTGACCGGCGACGTCGAATTGCCGAATGGCGAGAGCCGGTTCCTGATCCGCAGTCGCAGTGCGTCCCGGTTGTTCATCGACGGAAAACTGGTCGTCGAGAATCTGTTCCCGAAGTTTCGCGGCGACGGACACGAAGAGGTTTGGGGCGTTGACCGCATCCCCGCTCCCGGACATCGAGCGTTGCGGCCCGGAGATCAAGACACAATCGCGTCGTTCAAATCCGAAGGCGGTCGGTATCGGCTGACGTGGGAAATCTTCCTCGGCGGCAAGGCCGTGCGACCGGAGTTGGGCGAGACGTTTGTCGCGCTGGCCGCTCCCGACAGCGATGCGTTCGCCGTGCTGCATCAAACTCAACCGTTCGCGTTGACCGACGAGGCTTGGGCCGATTTCGTCGCTCGCCGGCGCGAGGAGTTAGTCACGCTCAATCAACAACGTCGCCGCGAGACGAGCCGCGAATGGACCGCGTTCTGGAACCGACGACATGAGTTCGCTCGCAAGATGATTCACGCAGGCGAACGGGGCGGCGCCAGCCCCCTGGTTGAGGCCAACTCCGCATCACAGACCGAGCTGACGCCCCGTTCGCCAGAAGAACGCGCCGCCGCCGACTGGTCATTCCTCCGCCGAGTTTGTCTCGACACGATCGGGACGATCCCGACGGCTGACCACATCAATTTCTTCTTCGCTCAGCCGGACGCCACGCGACGCCGAGCGTTCATCGACAAGCTGCTGGCCGAGCCGGGCTACGCCGACCATTGGGTCAGCTATTGGCAGGACGTGCTTGCCGAGAACCCAAACATTCTCAATCCGACGCTCAACAACACCGGGCCGTTCCGCTGGTGGATTCACGAGAGCGTTCTCGACAACAAACCGTTCGATCAATTCGTGACGGAGTTGATTCTAATGGAAGGGAGCGTCCGCTACGGCGGCCCCGGCGGCTTCTCGGTCGCCAGCCAGAACGATGTGCCGATGGCCGCGAAGGCGCACGTCATCGGCCAAGCGTTTCTCGGTTTGGAGATGAAGTGTGCTCGCTGCCACGACGCGCCGTATCACGATTTTTTGCAGCGAGATTTGTTTTCGCTCGCCGCGCTGCTGAAACGCGAACCGGAGAAAGTGCCGAAGACCAGCAGCCTGAATCTGGAGGCCTTCGCCGTGCGTGGTCGCGAGCCGCTCGTCAAAGTCACGCTCAAGCCCGGTGAGTCCGTCGTGCCGACGTGGCCGTTTGAGGAACTCGTCGCCGCTGTGCCGGATGAGTTGCTGCGCAACCCGAAGGACTCGCGCGAACGGCTCGCCGCGTTCATCACATCGCCGTCGAACCATCGTTTTGCACAAGTCATCGTGAATCGTGTCTGGGCGCGGTTGCTCGGCAAAGGGATCGTCGAGCCAGTCGATGATTGGGAGAAAGCGAAGCCCTCGCATCCCGAACTGCTGCAATGGCTCGAGCGTGACTTCGTGACACACGACTACGACGTGAAGCACCTCACCCGGCTGATTTTGAATTCGCGGACGTATCAAGCCGCCATCGCGAGAACTCCGCGTCGCCTGACCGCCGAGCAACTCATCGACTCGCTGTTCGTCGCGGCCGGCAAGCCGTTCAACGCTGAAGAGATCAACATCGACGTTGACGGCGGACGCAAGCAAGACGTCTCGATCAGCCTCGGCAACGCACGGCGAGCGTGGCAATTCACGTCGATGTCCAACGAACGCGATCGGCCGAGCCTCACGCTCCCCGCCGCGCAGACGATCGTCGATGTCCTCGAATCGTTCGGCTGGCGAGCCTCTCGCCCTGATCCGGTTACACTCCGCTCGAACGAGACGACCGTTCTTCAGCCCGCCATAATCGCCAACGGCATCGTCGCGAAACGCATCTCGCAACTCTCCGACGACAGCGCGTTCACGGAACTCGCACTGGTCGCGAAGTCTCCCGAAGAGTTCATCGACACCGTGACGCAGCGTGTTCTCACTCGCCCCGCGACCGCCGCTGAACGAAAACTCTTCGGCGACCTGCTGCGTGACGGCTTCGAGTCCCGCATCGTCCCCGGCGATCACCCTGTCCGCCGTTCGCAACCGCCGAGACAAACCGGCGTCTCGTGGTCCAACCATCTCAAACCCGAAGCCAATCTCCGCAAGCAACGACTCGCGGAAGAACTCGCTTTTGGCGACCCGACGACATCACGCCTCAACGCCGACTGGCGCGAACGCGCTGAAGATATGATCTGGTCACTCATCAACAGCCCCGAGTTTTTGATCGCTCCCTGAAATCAGTTTGATCGAGATCCTGACTCCGAGGGATCACCCGAAGGACGTATCGAATGACGACTCGACGAAGCTTTCTGTCACAAACGGCCGCGATCACGACTGCCGCACTGACGATGCCGATGGTGCAAGCGGACGAATCGATGAAGACGCAACTGCCTCGTGGCAAAGCTGAGCATTGTGTGTTCGTCTGGCTCGGCGGCGGGCAGGGGCATCTCGATACTTGGGATCCGAAGGCCAAGGGCGACCCGAAAGAGAAAAAGCCGGGGTCGTATTACGACTCGATGGAGACGGCGATTCCGGGGACGCGCTTGTGCGAGCACTTGCCTCGATGCGCGAAGATTCTGGATCGGTTCAACATTCTGCGAACGGTCAACCACGACGTGATCGACGAACACGCGGCGGCGACCAATCGGATGCACACCGGGCGGCCGACGAGCGGCACAGAACAGTACCCGTCGATCGGATCGATCATCGCTCAGCAACGCGGAACGATCACGGAAGGCGTGCCGGCTTATGTGTTGATGGGGTACCCGAACGTGACGCGCGGGTCGGGATTTCTTGGCCCGAAATACGGCTATGTGCATTTAACCGACACGAAGTCTGGGCCGCCGGCGCTGAAGCGGTCAGTCGGGATCACCGATGAACGGCAGGCTCGGCGAGAGAAACTGCTCAATGCGGTGCGCGATGATCTGCGAGCACGAAACGGCAGCGAGGGGTTCGCGGCCGAGTACGACGCGGCCATTGCGGCGGCTCAGAAATTGGCGGGGCCGGAGTTCATGCGACTGTTCGATCTCGACCGCGAGTCGGCGGACTTGCGCAACGAATTCGGCGGCGAGTTCGGGCAACGCTGCTTGTTGGCTCGGCGATTGATCGAGGGTGGCGTGCGGTTCATCGAGGTCTCACACAATCTCAACTTCCTCAACGGTACTGGCTGGGACGTCCACAACGACGGGATTGTGAATCAGCACAAGCTGATCGCCGAACTTGACCAGGCGTTGGCGGCGCTCGTGCTCGATCTTGAAAACAAGAAGCTGCTCGACAAGACGTTGATTGTGGTCGCGACCGAGTTCGGACGGCCGGCTCAATTTGATGGTGGCGGCGGACGTGGACATCACGGCAAGTGCTTCAGCATCGTGCTGGCCGGAGGTGGCTTGAAGAACGGTGTCACGATTGGCGAGACCGACGAACTCGGCATGAAGATCGTCTCGCGGCCAGTCTCGGTGCCCGATCTGCACGCGACGATTCACTGTGCCCTCGGCATCAACCCGCGTGAAGAGATTTTTGCCGGCAACCGACCGGTCCCGATCACCGACGACGGCGAGCCAATTCGGGAATTATTCGCGTAGCCGCTCGATCGCGAGTGCGATGTCCTCCGTCAGGGGAGCCTCGAAGGCGAGCGGCTCCCAAGTGATTGGGTGGCGGAACTCAAGCCGATGTGCATGCAGTGCGTGGCGGCCGATCAATAGATTTTCTGGTGGAATCTCGGTCGCGGTTACGTCTTCATCGCTGGTGAAAACGGTATCACGGCTGTCGGCGATCGGCTGTCGGCTGTCGGCCGGAAATTGGATTGGTTGGCCGTCGGGAGCTTTCTTGATCCAGCCATAGGGGCCGTAGAACTCGTCATCGACGACGGGGTGGCCGAGGTCGGCGAAGTGGACTCGGATTTGATGATGCCGGCCGGTGACCGGCTTCGCTTCGACGAGTGTGTGCTGGGCGAAGCGTTCGAGGACTCGGAAGTGCGTGATCGCCGATCGCGGATTCACGGCGTCGGCGTGCGTCGTCACCAAACAGCTTTCGGGATCGAGCGACTCGCCGATCGGTTTGTCGATCGTTCCGCTGTCCGCTTCGACGACCCCGATCACCAGCGCGACGTAGGTCTTGTGAACCTGGCGGCGCATGAAGGCTTCGGTGAGCAGACCGTGCGAGAGGTGTTCCTTCGAGACGACCATCACGCCGCTGGTCAGCCGGTCGAGCCGATGGACGATGCCCGGCCGCAGCAACCCGCGCCAGCGAGTCTGTTGATCAAGATGATGTTGGACGACATTGGCCAGCGAGTCGGTTTTGTAATCGCCGGCGGGGTGAGCAAGTTGGCCGGCCGGTTTGACGACGACCAGCAGCCACGGATCTTCGTAGAGAATGTGCAGCGGCCCCGGAGTCGGCGGCAGCAGCCGATCGGGCGGTTCGATCAGACGCACCGAGACCCGCTGGTCGCGATAGACTCGCGAATCGTTGTCGCACACGACGTCGTTGATGCGGACCTCACCGGCGCGCACAATTCGCTGCAGCCGGTAACTCGAATAATTGCGGAAGTGCTTCACCAGAAACGTGTCGATTCGTTTGCCGCTGAGAAACGGCTCGACAATCAGCTCGGCGAAGTACGGTGCGGACATGGGAGCAGCATGAAGGATGGCGTTCGCGCCGGGAAGGGTTTTCGCTGGGCCGGTTGACCATCATCCACCGGCTCGCTACAAGTCTCGCCCTGCTTTGGGGCAAAAACGAATTTGGTCAACGATTTCAGGGTGTGAGGTCACAACGAATCATGGGACGATGTCAACGTCAGCGCGAATTGGCTCGACGACGCAAGCGTGGTGAACAGTTGAAGAAGCTCCGCGTGAAATACGCCAAGGCAAAATCTCCAGGAGACAAAGAGCTCCTCACCGCGAAGGCGTTCCGCATCAGCGCGTTCGCCACATTGGAAACTGCGGCGAAGTAAGGCGTACCGGTTTCCATCAGCCGCCACCACAGCCCGACAGCTCATCGCCGCCGGGCTGTTGCCGTTTCGTGGGGCCAGTCTTCATTGTGCCGTTACCGGGATTTCGACTTGGGCTTCAGCCGCACCGTTTCACGGTCAATCGAGACCTCGATCCCCAATGGCTCGAAGAGATCGCGGAACAGTTTCTCGGCCGATACTTCTTTGACGTTGATGATGTCGATCTTTTTGTCGAGCGAGATCATTGCCTCGGCGAACTGCGCCGGGTCGTAATCGATCTGCACCCCGAACGCAGTGAAGGTCTTGATGACATCACCGAGTGCAACATTCTGCTGCTTGAGCAGCGTGAAGCGTCGTTTGCTGAGTGGCTCATTCGGCTTGTTCTCGGCAGGCTTGAGTGGCTTCTGTCCTCCGGATTTCAACCAGGCGGCGATCTCCACCTGTTGTTCAACGGTGCCACGAACGACCCACTTTGCTCCGGATTGGTCAATCTCGGCGTCGGCGAATTGTTCGCGTGCCGCCTGAACCGTCACCGGCGAGTTTGCGGGAACTGCGTGGGGCCGCTCGATCAACACGCGTTGCGGAATCGACACGATGCGGATCGCCGCGCGGTCGGGGACGAACTCGAACGTCGAGCCGAATTGCACCAGCAGCAGCGACAGTGCTTCGATGGCTGTCACCTGCGGCAGTGATGCTGTGGCCCACAAGTCGTGCGGCAGTTTGTCCAGTCCGTCGATCTCGACCTGATACTTGTCGGCAACTTGTTTGAGGATGTCACGCGGGCGGTCAATGTCTTGCCAGGCGAAGGACTTTTTCTGCGTCAGCGCCACGGGTCGATTCCGCCACGGCAACTTGCCGGGCGTCGCAGCGCTGCTCAACTTTGACAGTTCATTGTTGCGAAGCTCAACCAGTGTGCGGAGTTTCTTGGCGGAGTCAGCCGGCCCCACGTAAACGACATTTCCGACGACGGAGATCTCGGCTTCCACTTTGCGAGCAAGCGCGGTCAGGATGTCTCGCAACGGCGTTTGCGGCAGCGTCAGTTCGACCGACTGAGTTGGATCAACACGCCGATCCAGCACGATCGAGATGCGTTGCGAGTCTGTGAGTTGTCGCACGATGTCTCGCAGTGTGTGACCCTCTTGGCCGGTCCATGAACGCCCAATCTTTTGATCCAACGCCACCTCGAACGGCTTGCCGGCGAGCGGTTCGGCAGCGAACACACTCACCGAGTGAAACAGCAGGCAGCTCAAAATCAGACATCTCGTGTGCGCGAATCCGCTGCGGCGGATCTCGCCCCGCGAGGCCAGTGAGTTCAGCTGCGTCTGGAATTTGGCGAACATACGAAAATCTTCTCAGCGGTTGCTCCGCCTCGTGGAACGGGGTAGCTCCGTTGACAGCGGCGGCAAACCGACGCGCGGACAGATTTTTAGCAGCGGGCACTCCGGGCAATTGGGTTTGCGAGCATTGCAGATTCTGCGGCCGTGATGAATCAGGCGGTGTGAGAAGTTGATCCATTCGGACTTCGGCAGCAACTCCGCCAAGTCGTGTTCGATCTTCACCGGGTCGATGTTTTTCGTCAGTCCCAAGAGTCGCGTGAGACGTTTGACGTGCGTATCGACAACCACTCCGGTCGGTAGACCGAACGCCGTGCCAAGTACCACGTTCGCTGTTTTCCGGCCGACACCCGGCAACGTGACCATCTCATCGAGCGTGCGGGGCAGTTCACCGCCAAATTGCTCGACCAACGCCTGAGCCATGCCGCGGAGGTTCGTTGATTTCGCTCGGAAGAAGCCGGTCGATTGGATGATCCTCTCGACGTCGGCTTGCTTCGAGGCGGCCAACGCGGCGGGAGTCGGATACTTCGCGAACAGCGCCGGCGTGACCATGTTGACCCGCTCGTCGGTACATTGAGCCGACAGGATCGTCGCCGCAAGCAATTGAAACGGGTTGTCGTGTTTCAAAGCGCACTCAGCATCGGCGTAGGTCTTGGCCAATTGGCGAGCGATTTTGAGGGCACGTTGCTTTCGGTCATCGCCGCGCGAGGCATGTTTGATCTGAGGCATGATGAAGTTTGCGAAGTTGAGGAGTTGCTCGTGGACTGACGGTTTCGAGCCGCGCTAGAATCCGGCCCGCGATGGTCGGAAGAATTGTCATTGGTCATTGGTCGTTTGTCATTGGTCATCGACGGTTTTCCAAATAGCCAATGACCAACGACCAATTCCCCTCAAAAGGATCAACAAATGTCGGACGGATACGAGCCGCAGTACCTCGAAGGGCTGCGATTGTTCAACGAGGAGGAGTTCTTTGAAGCCCACGACGTCTGGGAAGAGTTGTGGTCCGAGTCGCTCGGCGACGAAAAGAAATTCCTGCAAGGGTTGATTCAGGCATCCGTTTCGCTGTTCCACTTCGGCAACGAGAACTTTGGTGGGGCGAGGAAGCTGTACGACACGTGCCGGCAAAAGCTCGATCCGTACCGGCCAAGCTTTCTGGGGCTCGATCTCGACAAGTTCCTGACCGATTACCAGCGTTGCTTTCAGGAATTGCTCGACCACAAAGAAAAGTATCCCACGGACATTCAGTTGCGGGACGAACTCGTTCCGAAGATGACGATCCCTGAGGATGCGACCTCATGAGCGACACGTTTGATGTTCAAGACGAACTGAAGCTGTTCACCGGGCAGGCTCCGTTGTTTCCGTTGCCAAACGTCGTGCATCTCCCGCACACATGGCTGCCGCTGCACATCTTCGAGCCGCGTTACCGAGCGATGATCGCCGACGCATTGGACAGTGACCGGCTGGTCGCGATGGCGCTACTGCGACCGAATCAAGAGCTGGCCTACGAGTCCAAGTCCGCCAAGATTCATCCGATCGTTTGTCTCGGCCGCATTGCGGTCGAGGAGAAGTTGCCTGATGGCCGCTTCAATCTCGCTGTCCGCGGAGTGTGCCGAGCACGCATCGAGACAGAACTCGACAACGACCAACCGTATCGCACGGCGAAGCTGACTTTACTCTCCGACTTCTACCCGTCCGAGCCGACCATTGATCGTCGGCATCGCCAGCGAGAACTTCTGGCCGGAGCCACCGAAATTTTACCGGAACTGCAATCCGATCCGCTGTTGCACCAATTGCTCGACACCGAATTTCCACTCGGAGTGCTGTGCGATGTGCTCGGCCACTCGCTGGGTTTGAGCACCGCTGACGCTCAACTGTTGCTGGAGGAAGCGGATGTCGATCTCCGCAGTGATCTCGTCTTGAATCACCTGCGGCAGCGACAGCGAAAAGCTGCGGCTGGAGTCTCGACCGGTTTTCCGCCGGCGTTCAGTCGGAATTAACGGCACAAAGTAGGATGGGCACTGCCCGTCCGTTTTGGCGATGGTCGATCCAACGAATTGGGTTCAAAATAAAGCGTTGACCGGATTTTCCGGGACGACATGATGTGGCTGACCGCTGAGGTCGATGACGGTCGTGCTCGGATCGTATCCCAAGGCGTGATAGATCGTGGCCACGAAATCGCGTGCGTGGACTGGGTTGTCTTTGGGGTGCGCGGCGATCGAGTCGCTACTGCCATAGACCTGTCCGCCACGGATGCCGCCGCCAGCGAACACGGTGCTGTAGACCCAGGGCCAATGATCTCGGCCAGCGGGCTTGTTGCCGTTGATCGTGGGGGTGCGGCCGAATTCTCCGGTCCATGCGACAAGCGTCTCGTCCAACATTCCGCGGTCGGCGAGGTCTTCTAGCAACGCGGAAAAACCTCGGTCCATCGGCGGCAGCAATTCTTCTCGCATCATTCGAAAATGGTCGCCGTGTGTGTCGAAGTGATTCTCATGTCCGGGCCAAGCGACGGTGACGAGACTGACGCCAACCTCAATCAGTCGTCGTGCGACCAGGCAACTGCGACCGAATTTACTGTCGCCGTAGCGTTCGATCGTCGCGGGCTTCTCGTCTTCGATCGAAAATGCGCGCCAGGCACCGCCGGAATTGAGCACGTCGAGCGCTTGAGCTTGATGTTTGGTGAATTGCTGCTCGCCCTTGCCGCTCGACAGCGTTCCGCGCGTGATCGAATCGAGAAGTTGCATCCGGTGCGACAGCCGTTGGGACGAGACTCCCTCGGATAAGCGAAAGTCCGCTGGCAGAGTGCCCGGTAATTCTTTTTTCTCAGGATAGAAGATTTGCAGAGGGTCGTATTGAGAACCCAGGAAGCCCGCCGTTTGTCCGGCGAAGCGTTCAAACATCCCGTGCCCGACCCACCACGGGAGTTGCACCGCTGCTGGCATGCCGTTGCGGTAGCCGCGCAGTTGCTGGATCACACCCCCGATCGACGGCGAGTCGCGCCGGTCGAGATAGAACTCTGGAGTTGGATCGCGCGGAGCGTGTGGAAAACCAGTCAGGTTGTAATGCGAGCCGCCGCCGTGAAACGTCTGGTCGTGGTGCATCGAGCGAATGATCGCGTAGCGGTGCGCGTTCCGCGCGAGCAGCGGCAGCAGTTCACAGATTTGAGTTCCGGTCACGCTGGTCGGGATCGGACGGAATTCGCCGCGAGGCGCTTCAGGCGCGTCCGGCTTCATGTCAAACGTTTCTTGCTGAGCCGGACCGCCGGTCATGTAGAGCAGGATGCACGCCTTGGCCGTTGCTCTCGATCGGCTCTCCGCGCTCTGAGCATGCCGATGTCGCAGCAGCTCGGGCAACGTCAAACCGAGCGACGACAGTCCACCCATTCGCAAGAACACGCGACGCCGCATTTTCACGATGGATTCGTCAAGCGGCATGGTGGCTTGATTCCTCAACTGGAACGGGCAGGTCGAACCGGTACGTCGAATGTGATTCTCCCGCTTCACTCCGAACGATGTCAACGAGTCCTGCGAGTTTCGAAAAGCGAGGCGTTACGGCATTCAAGCTCAGTAACTGCTTGTTCGCGTGACTGTTTCCATCCCCTTCGAGCCTTCTTGTATTTGACCGAGCGTTCCATCTTCTCGCAGGCGTCAATCCAGTCACGAAGTTGGGCAGGCGACATGTCACGTAGATCACGACCGCGAAGGGCTTGTTGGGTTTTTGTGAGTGAGTCCATCACTGCATCAGCCGCACAGTTCAGAGCCGTGAAGATCGTTTATTTGCTCAACGAGTTTCAAAGTTTATCACGACAGACGCAAGCGATGAATTCCGCAGTCGGCGCATCCGTAATACAGCTTTGCCATTCATGGGTTATCATCTCGTCGAGATTTCAGCCAACTTTGGCAAAAGTGCGGGAGCGAACGTCGATGATGCTGCCTTGGATTGAACAACACCGCGAGGAACTGTTGCGGTTTGTTGGCGATTTGGTCGCGACGCCGAGTCCGAACCTGCCGGGCGATGAACGGGCGGTCGTGGCAGTCATCCTGGCCGAGATGGAACGGTTGGGTCTCGTGGGGGCCGAGATCGCTGCGAAGGAACCGCATCGGCCGAATGTGATCTTCCGCTTGCCGGGCCAGCAGCCGGGGCCGGTACTCATGTTGTGCGGGCACAGCGATACGAAGCCGGTGGGTGAGGCGACTCAGTGGCGGACGGACCCGTTTCAGCCGGTCATTCGGGACGGTAAGTTATTCGGCTTGGGTTCGACCGACATGAAGGGTGCGGTCGCGGCCATGATTTATGCGACTGCCGCACTCAAACACAGCGAGACCCCTTTGGCTGGAGATGTTCTGCTGGTGATCAACGCCGACGAAGAACGCTCGATGCGATTCGGCTCCGAATTTCTCTCGACGGAATACGGTCTCCGCGCGGACGTGGCTCTGTTGGGCGAGCCATCGGGGATCGACGGGCCGGAGTTTGAGTTTCTGCATCTGCTGTCGCGCGGCATTTCGTGCTTCAAGATTCGAGTCCACGGAACGCAGATGCACAGCAGCCTCACGGACCGGCTCCCGTCGATCAACGCGAACGTTCAACTGGCCGAGGTGCTCGCGCGGATGAATCGCGAGTTTCAGCTCACATTCACGCCACATCCGCTGTGCTCGGCACCGACCGTCAACCTCGGCGTCAAAATCGAAGGGGGCGTGGGCTACGGCGTCTGTCCGGGATTGGCCGAGTTCCAATCCGACATCCGCACGTTGCCGGGGATGACGCGACAGCAACTCCACGCCGATTTGGAACGCTGCTTGGACGCGATCCGCCGAGACAATCCGGACCTCCGAGTCGAACTCGAATTTGAGAAATCCGCGTTGGACTGGACTCCGCCGACGGAGGTGTCGGCCGAGCATCCGTTGGTCGCCGCGCTGCTGGGAGCCGCCGAGCAAGTTCTGGGCTGGCGTCCGAAATTGAGCGCGTTCCCCGGCGGCACAGACGCCTCGAAGTTCCACGCCGTGGCCGGCATTCCAACGATCCCCAGCTTCGGCCCCGGCTGGTTGAATCTCGCTCACGGCCCCAACGAATGCGTGAGTGTCGAGGCAATCGTCCAAGCCGCGAAGATGTATGCGCTCGCGGCGCAAAACTACTTGAGCGGAGCACGACCATGAGCGTTCAAAGCGTGACACCAGTCCTCAATGTTTCGAGCGTCGCTGCGAGCATGGCTTGGTTTGAAACGCTCGGCTGGAAGCGTGGGTTTAGCTGGAACGCCGGTGGCATGATCTGCGGCGCGGCGGACTCGAACGAGCACGGAGCGGCAAACTTTGGCAGTGTCTGTTCGGGGAAGGCGGAGATTTTTCTTTGCTGTGGCGGACAAGGTTCGCGCGGGACGATCCTGCCGAAATTTCCTGGTGACGACGAAACCGACGGCGTCTGGATGTCGTGGTGGATGGAGTCTCCGTCCGACGTGGACGCGCTGCATGCGGTCGCGGTCGCGAACAGGATGACGGTGACGTATCCTCCGACGAACGAACCGTGGGGCGTGCGAGAATTTCATCTGCGTCATCCCGACGGCCACATGTTCCGAGTCAGTTCTGGTCTGGAATCCGAATAGCCGACACCAAAACCGTACCGTCCGCCACCGGCGGATCAGGCAGCGGTCCGCATCGAGCGAGAACAAGGCCCATGAATCTCGACCTGCAAGACAGAGTGATCCTCGTGAGCGGCGGAGCCAAGGGGATCGGCGAAGGGGTCGTGCGAGTACTCGCGGCCGAAGGAGCGATCCCCGTCGTGATTGGCCGCAACGCCGCCGACAACGAGGCCGTCGTGCGATCCGTCGAAGCCAGTGGCAGTCGAACGCTCTCGGTGACCGCCGAATTGTCTCAGACCAACGATTGCCGCCGCGCGGTCGAGTCCGCCGTCGCAAAGTTTGGACGTATCGACGGGTTGGTCAACAACGCGGGGGTCAACGACGGCGTGAACCTCGAACACGGCGACACCGAACGCTTTCTCGCGTCGCTGCGGAAGAATTTGATTCACTATTACGAACTCGCGCACTTTGCGTTGCCGGAGTTGAAGAAGTCGCGTGGTGCGATCGTCAACATCGGCTCGAAGGTGGCTGAGACAGGGCAGGGGGGCACGTCGGCCTATGCGGCGGCGAACGGTGGACGCAACGCGCTGACGCGCGAGTGGGCGGTCGAACTCGCCAAGTACGACATTCGAGTCAACGCGGTGATTGTCGCCGAGTGCTGGACTCCGATGTACGCCTCATGGCTCAGCACCGTGCCGAACCCGGAGGAGACTCGGCGACAGATCGAGTCTCGAATTCCACTCGGCTATCGCATGACGACGTGCGAGGAAATCGCCAACATGGTCGCGTTCCTGCTGTCGCCTCGTTCGAGCCACACGACTGGCCAACTGATCCACGTCGATGGCGGCTACGTGCATCTCGACCGAGCGTGCTCCGCGTAGCTTGGCTCTGCGAGCCGAGCGTTTTGTCTGTGGAAGGAATCCCGATGCGTGCCCTCATCCTCCTCGCGAGTTTGTCGTTGTTCCTGCTCCATGCCGATCGGGACGTCATTGCCGCCGAACAGCCCAACATCGTTTTCATTCTCGCCGACGACATCGGCTACGGCGACTTGTCGTGTTACGGAGCCAAGCACGCGAAAACTCCCAACTTGGATCGGCTGGCGTCGCAGGGTTGTCGCTTT
This sequence comes from Candidatus Kuenenia stuttgartensis, assembly GCA_945861865.1. Classification (GTDB taxonomy): domain Bacteria; phylum Planctomycetota; class Planctomycetia; order Planctomycetales; family Planctomycetaceae; genus SXKJ01. The sequence goes on from CAMAWN010000078.1 coordinate 24,327, forward strand.
ACCGACGCACATTCGCCGGCCTCCACTTGCACGCCCACGCGAGCGGCCTTGCTGACGGGGCGATATTCGTGGCGGCAGGAACCGGGATCGCGGATTGCTCCCGGAGACGCGCCGCTGTTGATTCCACCGGGGACAACCACGATCGCTTCGGTGCTCAAACAAGCGGGGTATGCGACCGGCGTCGTTGGCAAGTGGCATCTGGGACTCGGCGGCGAGAACGGTCCTGATTGGAATGGCGAGCTTAAACCGGGGCCGTTGGAGATTGGGTTCGACTACGCCTTCCTGATGCCAGCGACCGGTGACCGAGTGCCGTGTGTGTACGTCGAAGATCATCGCGTCACGGGACTCGTCGCGAGCGATCCGATTCAGGTGAACTACAAGATGAATGTCGGAAACGAACCGACGGGCAAAGAGAATCCGAGACTGCTCAAGCTGAAGCACACGCATGGGCACGACTTCACGATCATCAATGGCGTCGGTCGTATCGGTTGGATGACCGGCGGCAAAGCGGCTCGCTGGACCGACGAGGACATGGCCGACACGTTCGCCGCGAAGGCGATCTCGTTCGTCGAACGCTCGGTGAAGACCGACGCCTCGAAGCCGTTCTTCTTGTACCTCGCGACACACGGCATTCACGTTCCGCGAGTCCCACATCCGCGTTTCAAAGGCACCAGCTCCGTCGGCACGCGCGGCGATGCGATTCACGAACTCGATGACACGGTCGGCCAAGTCTTGTCGGCTCTCGACCGGCTGAAGCTGACTGACAACACGCTGGTCATCTTCACCAGCGACAACGGCGGCGTGATGGACGACGGCTACGAAGATGTCGGCAAGTTCGACTATCACCCAAACGCTCCGCTGCGCGGCACGAAGGGGACACTCTTTGAGGGTGGCCATCGCGTGCCATTCATCGCTCGCTGGCCGGGACGCATCCCGCCAGCGACGACGAACAACGCGTTGATCGCGCATCTCGACATGACGGCCACGTTCGCCGCACTGACGGGCGTGACTCTGTCGAAGGACGCCGCCGCCGACAGTTTCAATGTGCTGCCAGCGTTGCTTGGCGAGAAACTCGACGCACCGCCGAGGCCGCAATTCGTGGCTCACACGGGCGGCACTCAAGGACCGTTCGCGATCCGGCAGGGCGATTGGAAATTCATCCAGCCCGGAGGGGGCGGACGTCAGGCTGAGCAATCGAAGAAGGATGGCACTCAGTTCGACTTTTGCAGTTTTCAGCGTGTTGATAACTGATCTGCGGAAATAGCGTGAGGCTCCACGACAATGCTTGGGACATCACTCTCAGGCATCGAGCAAGGAGGCTCACGATGGAACTTGTACCCAGTTTTGCGGCTTTGTTGCAGG